>JBOHKK010000034.1:0-26147 GCA_050729115.1 Geminicoccaceae bacterium
GGCGGGGGCGAGGCGCCAGCCGTGCTCGTTCGCCGGCCCGGTCCCCTGCTCGGGCAGGGTGAACCGCGTGGCGCGACCGCCCGGAGCAGCCGGTTGCCGGAGCCCTTCTCCGGCGCCGAGGTCCACGGGGTCCGGTTGATCCGGTGTGGTGACCTGCACCTCGCCGTCGTGGACGACGACGCTGTTCTGCTCGGAATCGACGTCGACTTCGAAGGTGGTGCCCTTGATGCCCAGGCTGAGCAGCGGCGTGTCGACCCGGACATCCCGGTCCTTGCGGGGCTCGATATGCACCAGGATGCGCCCGCGCTCATGGCGGAGGCGCCGGTCCTGGCCGGGTGCGGCTCGGGGCACGATCAGGCGCCCGTGCGGCGCGACGATCAGCTGGTCGCCGCCCGCCACCAGCACGACCTCGCCGTCCGGGCCGGTCTCGATCTCGCAGCCTGGGGGCAACACCTCGCCGAGCTCGAATGCTCGCCAGCGGCTCTCGTCCTGCGCGCGCCAGGCGGCCGTTCCGGTGACGTCGAGCACCACCCAGTTGGCCGCAGCCGGGACGATGGAGCTGTCGAGGACAGAGGTTTGCGGGCCCTCCTGGGTGTGGGTCGCGACCTGCGAGCCGTGCGCCGGCGCCGCCAGGGCGAGCAGAAGCCCGAGGAGGAGCCCGGCGCGCCGCCAGGATTCGACGCCGGAAGAGGGCATGCTCGCAGAGCGGCGGTGGCCGGGCCGGGCTCGAGCGCTGGTTCGGATCGCCGCGTTCATCGCTCTAAGGTCGGATCCAGATCGGCGGAGGCGAGCGCACCCCGTCGAGCATGCCTTCGGTCAGCCGTTGGAACTGGCCGCGCCGTCCCGTGGCGGGCGGGATAATCACAGCCCCGCGGGCGCCGGCCGCCTCGACCCGGTCCGCGGCCGCGAACGCCTCGAGATGGCCCGCAATCCTCCCGGCGCCGGCCTCTCGAACGAGCGCGCTCGCCGCCGCGCGATCGGCCCCGACCGCGGGGCGGGCTGCCCGATCCGCCTCCTGCGCCTCGTGTGCGGGCAGGGTCGGGGTCGCCTCGGCATCGCGCGGCGCTTGCGGCACCCGCTGGTCGGCGGCGTCGAGCGCTGACCGCGACGGCCCGGCGGGGGCGGGTGCCGTCGGTGGTCGATCGGTCACCGGGGCCACGCTCGCCTCCGGTGTGGGGTGGATCGCCGGGATGATCAGCGGCTCGATCGGCTCCAGGGCCTTTCCCGGACCGCCGCGAACCGCGAGCAGCGCGCCCCCGGGGCCGCTGGCGCGTGCCGACTGGCCAGCCGCGAGCTCCGTGCGCCGCAAGCCGTCCGGGGTGGCGAGCCGTACCTTGCCCTCCGTGACCGTGACGTCGACCGCGCCCTGGTCCACCCGAACGTCCAGGATCGCTGCCACGATCTCGATATCGAGCGATCGAGTGTGGACCCGGAAGGGCTCGGCGTCCGTGCGCTCGACGCGATAGCGCAGCCAGCCGGCCCGCTGCTCGAGCCGATTGTCCCAGTCGGGGCGTGGCAGGACGAAACGGCTGCCGGGGCCGACGCTGATGTGCCGGCCCGGCATGGCGATGATCAGCCTGCCGCCGCGGCCGGTCGTGACCTCGCTGCCCTCACGAATCGGTTGCCCGGTGATCGTCGCCCGCCAGCCGCGGTCGCCGGGCGGCAGATGGCGCGCTTCGCCGACGCGCTCGACCACGCGCCAGCCGTCGCCGGGCGCCTCGCCCTGGCGTTCGCCGGGCGGGCTCGCGCAGGCCATCAGGGCGCCGAGCGCGACCAGCGCGGCGAACCGCTGGCCGCTGCCTCTGAGCCGCCACTGCACCATGGCATCGGACCTCACGAGCAGGAGGGTGTCCCACCATCTTAGGGCCACGAGTACCTAACCGCGGGTTAATCGGCGGCTGCGATCGGCGCGGCGAGCCCTCGGATCGATGTCGCACGGCCGCAAATTCTGGTCGCGGCGAAGGCCGCTCGAATGCCTCGAAGCGCCTATGTGCAGCCAGGACGGCGTTCCAGCCGACAATGGAGTGGGGCCATGGTTCTCGCCTACGCGTCGCGGCACGTCGAGCAGGTCCGGGTCGCGACGGAGATCGAGCCGGAGCGGACCAGGCAGCGGATCCGGGAGCTGCTGGCCGCCTACTCCATCGAGGTCACCCCGGCGACCGCCGCGAAGCACGCCAGCCTCGCCGATCTGCTACCCGCCGACACCAGGATCTATGTCGCTTACGTACCGGGCGAGGACCATCGGGAGGTAGCGCGGACCGCCGTCCGGATCCGCGCCGAGGGGCTGGAGCCGGTGCCGCATTTCCCGGCGCGCTCGATGCGCGACCTTGCCGAGCTCGAGCGCTATCTCCAGCGCGTCACCGGCGATGCCGGAGTCGACGAGGTGCTGGTGATCGGGGGCGGCATCGACGTGCCCAGGGGCGCGTTCTCCGGAACCAAGGCGCTGCTCGACACCGGTCTGCTCGAGCGTTACGGCATCCGGACGATCGGCCTGGCCGGCCATCCCGAAGGCCAGCGCGAGCTCGGCGCGCCCGGCGCCGCGACCACGCTCGAGCAGAAGCTCGCCTACGCCAGCCAGACCACCGCCGAGGTCCGACTGGTGACCCAGTTCCTGTTCGAGGCGGCGCCTCTGGTCGCCTGGGAGCACGCCGCCCGCGCCCAGGGGAGCATGCTGCCGATCCACGTCGGCGTGCCCGGCCCCGCGACGGTCAAGAGCCTCCTGAGCTACGCCCGGTTGTGTGGCGTCGGCAACTCGATGCGGCTGCTCACCCGACAGGCGGGCAACCTGCTCAAGCTCGCGAGCCTGTCCTATCCGGACGCGCTGATCACGGCGCTCGCCCGGCACCGCGCGAGCGATCCCGGGTGCCGGATCGAGCGACTGCACATCTACCCGTTCGGCGGCCTCGCCCGCACCGCACGCTGGATCGAGGCGATCCGCGCGGGCGCGTTCACGCTGCACGAGGACGGCATGGGCTTCACCGTCGATGCCCCCGAGGCCGCCTGAGCCGTCCCCGTAGCTTCAGAGACATTCGCGGATCGCCTGGTCGAGGATCGCCAGCCCTTCGTCGATCTGCGCCTCGCTCGAGGTGAGCGGCGGCGCGATCCGCCAGACGCTCGCGAGCCCGGGCAGCGAGACGATGTTCATCGACAGGCCAAGCTCCAGGCAGCGCCTGGTGATCCTGCCGCCGAGCTCGGGGTTTGGCCGGCGGCTTTGCCGATCGGTCACGAGCTCGACGCCCCACAGGAGCCCGCGCCCGCGCACGTCGCCGATTACCTCATAGCGCTGATGCAGATCGCGCAGGCCGGCCTCCAGGCGCCGGCCGAGCCCCTGCGCGCGCAGGGCCAGCTTCTCGCGGCGGAGGACTTCCAGAACGGCCAGGCCGACCGCCGCCGGCAACGGGTCGGAGACGTGCGAGGTGACGTGGACGAAGCCCCGCTCGTAGCAGGCTTCCTCGATCGCGGCGCTGGTCACCGCGGCGGCAAGCGGCACGCCGCCGCCAAGGGTCTTGGAGACGGCGAGGAAGTCCGGGACCATGCCGTCCTGCTCGAACGCGAAGTTGGCGCCGACCCGGCCGAACGCGGTCTGGGCCTCGTCCAGGATCAGGAGCATGCCGCGCGCCGCGCACAGCTCCTTCAGGCGCGGGAAATAGCCGGGCGGCGGCACGATCACGCCGCCGGTGCTCAGGATCGGCTCGGCGATCGCGGCGGCCGGCTGTCCCGAGCACTGCGCGTCGACCAGCTCGAACCCGACCTCGAGGCAGGACAGATCGCACACCTCGGCGCAGTGGCGGATCGGGCAGCGATAGGCGTTCGGCGCCGGGATCGCCATGCTGCCGGGAACCGCCGGGCCATAGCCGCGCCGCCCGACCGAGTAGGTCGCCGCGCCGGCGCCGCCGGTGAGCCCATGGAACGAGGCCGTGAGGCCGACCACCTCGTAGCCGCCGCTCGCGAGCTTGGCCATGCGCAGCGCGGCCTCGTTGGCCTCGCTGCCGGTGTTGAGCAGGATCACCTTCTGCAGCTGCGGCGGCAAGAGCGCGGCGAGCTCGCGACAGAGCTCGACCACCTCGGGTGCCAGCACCCAGCTGAACAGGTGGATCGCGCGCTCGCAGCTGCGCGAGATCGCGGCGACGACGTCCGGATGATTATGGCCGAGCGTCGCGCACATCTGCCCCGAGGTGAAGTCGAGGATGCGCCGGCCGCCGTCGTCGTAGATGTACGAGCCCTCCGCCCGCTCGACGAAGAACGGCGGGAAATCGCCGATGTAGCGGATCATGTGGTGCTCGACCGCGTCCTGCAGCCGCCGCCGGCGCTCCTGCCAATCGCGCGCCGGACCCTGCGATTCGCCATTCATGGGCGTTGTCTCCTGCCGCGAGTCCGGTCACGCTAGAGCATTCTCCTATTGCGTGGAATCGGCGCCTGTGATTCGACAATATTGGTTGAAACCAGCGGGATGTCGTCATGCCGGCACCGATTTCCTTGGACCCGCGGATGCGGATCGTGCGCGCGGTCGACCACGGCAGCTCGATCCGCGCAGCGGCCCGGCGCTTCGCGGTCAGCCCGTCGGCCGCGATCAAGCTGAGGCAACGCGTGCGCACCTGCCGTCCTCCAGCCCGGATCGCAACCCGATCGAGCAGCTGTTCGCCAAGCTCAAGGCGCTCTTGCGCAAGGCGGCCGCGCGCACCAGGGACGCTCTCTGGTCGACCATCGGCCGCCTCCTCGCCACCGTCCCCCCAAGCGAATGCGCCAACTATCTCAACCACTGCGGCTATGGTTCTACCTAACTCGAAAATCCTCTAGGCAGGTGATCGCGGGCCCGTCAACCACGCGCTTGTGCAATCGCCGCGCTGCTCAGGCGTCGAGTCGATCGCCCGGGCCTACACTTGGCGGTTGGATCGATACTCCGGCGAGGGAATACCCCTGAGCATGCCTTCGACATGGAGGTCCTCGTCCACATCCGGCCAATGAACGCAATCGCCTGGAGTCTCAATCCGGTAGTTGGCGCGTTGCTCAGGCGTGGCGTTGGCAAGACGCGGGTACCAGGCGAGCGGCAGCGTGATGATTCGCCCGTCCGTGAGCGCGACGCTCATCGTATCCTCGCCGAATGCGATGTGGTGAATTCGTTGGTCAGCGACCTTGGCCGAAGAACGCATGCCACGCCTCCAGGAGCTGCTCGCGACGCAAATCGACCTCGCGTCGGATCACGTTGACCTCGCGCTGCGTGAAACCGTAATTGACCGCCACGACCAGAGTGTCCAGCCAGATCTTGACCATCTTGTCATTTCTTCGGACGTGCACGTGCGGCTCTTCGGACGTGCACGTGCGGCCGCTCGCCGGTTTCGTCACTGTAGAAGTGGAAGCGATAGCCCCGCCACCTCAACCAGTCGGCATGTCAGCCCGATCCGGAGGGGCTTGCCGTGCGGCTCATGGGCGACCGCCCCCGCGACCGTCGGGCGGGGTCATGAAACCAGCTGCGTCTCAATACTGCGCCAGTGCAGAAAGCCCAATTCCAGGTCTCCAGATTTGCCGCCGCCGCGCCCATCATCTATCAACCGGCAAGATACCGCAATCTCGGCATCCTCTTGCGAGGTGGCGTTCGAAAAACGAACGGGCGGCGGGTCGTGAAGAGCAGGTCTCGAGCGGACCGCCTCGGGGCGTCCTATGGCAACTACGAATACGCCGGGCCAGCGGCCAGCCGTAACCGGCCGGGCGAGCGAGGTCGGGAGGCGAGGATGAGGATCAAGGACGTACGCACCCACGTGCTCGCGGCCGCGCTCGACCAGCCGTTTTCCTGGTCGCTCGGCTGGACCCGGACGCGCACCGCGCTGCTGGTCGAGATCGAGACCGCGGACGGGCTCCTCGGCTGGGGCGAGAGCTACGGCCCGGCGCGCCCGAACGCCGCGGTGGTCGAGGCGATGAAGCCGCTCTTGATCGGCGCCGATGCGCTCGCCAGCGAGGCCCTCTGGGAGCAGCTCTACGCCGCGTTTCGCGACCACGGCCAAAAAGGCCTGCCGGTCCAGGCGCTCTCCGGGATCGACATCGCGCTCTGGGACCTCAAGGGCAGGCACTTCGGGGTGCCGGCGCATCGCCTGCTGGGCGGACCGGTGCGGACCGAGGTCAAGGCTTACGCCACCGGGCTCTATCGGCGCCAGGCCGGCGACCCCCGCGATTATCTGGCAAAGGAGGCGGCCGGTTACGCCGCCGAGGGCTTTGCCGCGATGAAGCTCAAGGTCGGCTTCGGGGTCGCCGAGGACGCCGCGGTCGCCAGGGCGGTGCGTGCGGCGATCGGGGGGGACGTGGCGCTCATGATCGATGCCAACCATGGCTACGATGCGACCCGCGCCATCCAGCTCGGGCGCCAGGTGGCCGAGCTCGACATCGGCTGGTTCGAGGAGCCGGTGCCGCCCGAGGACCTCGCCGGCTACGCCGAAGTGCGCGCGCGGCAGCCGATCCCGGTCGCCGGCGGCGAGTGCGAGTTCACCCGCTTCGGCTTTCGCGAGCTGCTGGTCCGGCGCGCGGTCGACGTGGTCCAGCCGGACACCTGCGCCGCCGGCGGGCTCTCGGAATGCGTGAAGATCGCCGCCATGGCCAATGCCCACGGCGTCCGCTACGTGCCGCACGTCTGGGGCACCGGAGTCGCGCTTGCGGCCGCGCTCCAGCTGCTCGCGGTGCTGCCGCACAACCCGCCGTGTCTGCATCCGGAGCCGCCGCTGCTCGAGTTCGACCGCACCGAGCATCCGATCCGCCAGGCGATCCTTGCCGACCCGATCGAGCACGAGGGCGGCGTGGTCCGGATCCCGGACGGACCCGGCCTCGGCATCGAGATCGATCGCGCCGCGCTCGAGCGCTTCAAGGTGAACTGACGCGGTCCGACGCTCGTGGCGCCTGAACCCTCTTCCAGCCGAGACCGGCACGGCTGGTGACACTTGACAGCGCGCGGACGGCAGGGCTGCATCCCATGACGGGATCGCGTCACGCCCGAGACTGATCGAAGCCGGCGTTCGGTAAGCAGGAGCTGTGGGCGGTGCCGGCCCCTCCCCGCCCCGCTCTCCCCGCCTCGGTTGTCGGAGGGCGCGAAAGGAGCGAGAGCCATGTTGCTCGACGGCAGGACCGCGATCATCACCGGCGGCGCCTCGGCGCGGGGGATCGGCAAGGCGACGGCGCAGCTGTTCGCCGCTCACGGCGCCCGGATCGCGATCGTCGATCTGGCAGCGGCCGATCCGCAGGCCGCCGCCTCGGACATCGGAGCGGAGCACAAAGGCTATGCCTGCGACGTCCGAGACAAGGCCCGCTGCGATGCGACGGTGACGCGGATCATCGCCGACCTGGGCGGCGTGGATTGCCTGATCAACAATGCCGCGGTGTCGCGCCCCAACCGGATCATGGAGATCGCGCCCGCGGACTACGACGAGGTGATGGACGTCAACCTGCGCGGCACGCTGTACATGGCGCAGGCGCTGATCCCGCATTTTCGCGAGCGTCGCGCCGGCGTGATCGTGTGCCTCGCCTCGGTCGCCGCGCAGCGCGGCGGCGGCCTGTTCGGCGGGCCGCACTACGCCGCCTCGAAGGGCGGCGTGCTGGCGCTGGCCAAGGCGATGGCGCGCGAGCTCGCGGGAGACGGCATCCGGGTGAACGCGATCGCGCCGAGCATGATCGATACCGACATCTACCAGGGCCTGCTGTCGGACGAGCGCCGCGAGCAGGTCCGCCAGAGCATCCCGATGGGCCGGCTCGGCGAAGCGCGCGACGTCGCCGGCGTGTGCCTGTTCCTGGCCTCGGACCTGTCGTCCTACGTCACCGGGGCGGTGATCGACGTCAACGGCGGCTCGCACATCCATTGAGACCCGCTCACCTTTTCCGGGGAGTCGCGCACCGCGGACGCGGACCAGACGTGGAGATCCCCGGGCTTGGCATTGGATGCGCGCTCGACGTCATGGAGGAGAGCTCATGAAGCTGCTCGAGATCATCCGATCGGCCGGCCAAGGCGCGATCGTCGCGAAGGTGGCGGCGGAGGCCGGCCTCGACCGCAGCGCCGCGGAGGACGGGTTGCGCGCGCTGCTGCCCGAGCTCGGCCAAGCGATCCGACGGACCGGCGAAGGCGGCGCGCGCACCCCTTCGCTCGAGGCGGCGCTGCGCGACGAGCGCTACGGGCGCTATCTGGACGATCCGGCGGCGCTCCGCGAACCGGCTGCCGCCGCCGACGGCGGGCGCGTGCTCGCGGAGGTGCTGGGTGCCGAAGAGCGCGAGGAGCTGGTGCGGCGCGTGGCGGCCACGATCGGGCAAGGCGAGGGCGAGGTCCGCAAGCTGCTGCCCCTGGTCGCCACGCTGGCCATGGCAGCGCTCGGCCGGCAGCTGCGCGCGCCGACCCCGGGAATTCCGTGGTTCGGCACCCGGCCGGGCGACCACTTCGATGCCCCGCTGCTGAACGCGCTCGCCGCCATGTTCGAGCAGGACGGCGAGCCGCCGCAGCGGCAATGAGGGCCGGGCCGACGTGGGCGGCGCCCGGAACAGCGCGTCGCCATCGTGCCTGATGGTGAAGCGCCGCGTCCTGCACGAGGATAGGCAACGGATGCCATCCAACCAGAGGACCGCGCGATGCGACCTTGCCCCACCGTGAGACTGCGTCCCGCCGCCGCCGGCATCGCGACCGCCGCCCTGTTCGGCGCGACGCTGGCGGCTGCGCCGATAAGCGCGTTCGCACAGATCGCGCCCGCCTATCCGGTCGGGATCAGGCAGGTTGAGTACGTCGATGCGCAGCAGGGCGGGCGTCACCTGGCGCTGTGGTTGTTCTATCCCGCCGCGATCGACGACCGCTCGGCGACGCCGTTCGTGATGCCGTTCTTCACCAATCTGGAGCTCTACCAAGACGCCGAGATGGCGCAGGGCGACGCCAGACGACCGCTGGTCATGTTCTCCCACGGCCGCGGCAGCAACGGCCTCTACTACGCCTGGTTCGCCGAGTTCCTGGCCGCGCGGGGCTATATCGTCGCGGCCCTCGACCACTACCGCGCCAACAGCTACGACGCGACGATCGCCTATCTCGCCAACAAGCTGTGGCAGCGTCCCGTCGACATCGGCCTCGGCATCACCTTCCTGCTCGAGGACCCGTTCTGGGGAAGCCGCATCGACCCGGACCGGATCGGCGTCGCCGGCCACTCGCAGGGCGGGTTCACCGCGCTCTGGGTCGGCGGCGCCAAGGTCGATCCCGACAGATACCTCGGGTTCCAGCGCCGCTGGCGCGACAACCTCATGGTGCCCGAGTATCTGAGGAGCGAGCTGCCGCTCGATGCCCGCCCCGCGCTGGACGTCCACGACCAGCGGGTCAAGGCGGTCTTCGCCATGGCGCCCGGCGTGATCCAGGCGTTCGGCATGGACGAGGCGGGGCTGCGCGAGCTGAGCGTGCCGACCTACATCATCGTGGGCGCCGCCGACACCCAGACGCCGCCCGAGGACAACGCCGAGTTCGCCGCGCGTTACGTCCCGAATGCCGAGCTCGACGTCCTTCCCGGCCGCGTCGACCACGAGATCTTCGTCAACGAGTGCAACGAGATCGGAAGAGACGAGTTTCCGGAGGCCTGCATCGACGCGCCCGGGGTCGACCGCACCGCGATCCACCAGACGATCGGCGACGCGGCGGTCCGGTTCTTCGATGGCGCCCTCCAGGTGACGCGCCCGAACTGAGCGCCAGCGCAGCGCTCGACGGGTAGCGCCGGCTCCGAGGTCCGGCCAGTCTGCGAGGTGCCCTCAGTCGCCCCACGGATCGAGCAGACGAACGCCGAGACCGGCGAAATCTGCGGTGTTGCGCGTGACCAGCGTCAGATCGTGCTGCCGTGCGGTGGCTGCGATCTGGGCATCGATCGCGGCACGCGGCCGGCCCCGGCGGTCGGCTTCGCCCATAAGGTCGCCCCAGACCGCGGCGGTGCTCTGGTCGAAGGCCAGGATCCGACCCTCGAACTCCCGTCGCAGATCGGCATCGAGCCAGTGGCGCAGAGTGCTCCGCCGGCGCCCCGTGGGGAGCTTGGCGATCCCGCGGATCAGCTCGCCGAGCGTGATTGCCGACAGATAGAGATCCGCCGGCAGATGGGCAGCAACCCAATCCAGCACCCGTTGCTCGGGCCTGGCTCGCACCAGCTCACTGACGACGTTGGTGTCGAGCAGAAAGGCCGGCACGCTCAAACAGCGACATCACGGCCTGGCGACTTGTCACGCTCGAGCTCCAGCTCCAGCCCGACCAGCGGCGAGGCACGAAAGAAGGCGACGAGATCGACGCCGGACCGAGTCCTCGTCCTCGAGAGAAAATCGCCCAGGCAATTTCTCGCGTTCCCCGCCCCCTCGCCGCCCGCTCGCAGCAGCGCCGCAAGCCGGCGGATCGCCTCTACATCCTGGAGTGGCACCGTAACCTCGACCCGCCTTGTCGCGGACCTGGCGAGCCTCTCACGGTGGCGAGCGACCCGACGTGCGACGCCGCTCGGCGCTGATGCAGATCTTGCCATCAGGACCCCGCTGTCGTTTCCGGATACGTTACCGGAAGGGCTCTCTATCCTCAAGCATTACCTTTGGCGGTCGCATGGCCCGTTCCAGGATGGCATCGAGCCTGATGGCGTTGTCGGCCGAGAGGCGGCCGGCGTAGTAGGGATCGGTGAGCAGCCTGCCGGTGCCTGCCGGCAGGAACGTCGCGCCGGCATGCCAGCCGATGTTGCGCAGGAAGCCGTCGCTCAGGCTCCGGCGCGGCCCGGCCGGGGCCGGACGGTCGCGCAGGGCCCGCTCGAGGTGATCGAGCATGTGGTCGTCGTACTGCTGCACCCGCCCCGCCCGCTCGAACCACTGGTCGAACGCCGCCCGCGTCGCCAGTAGCTCCGACGCGTCGCCGCCGCGGTCGCCGATCGTCTGCGCGAAGGCGTGCGCGATGTCGCCGTACGTGGTCGGGAGCTTGTAGTCCCATGGTTCGAGATAACCGCGCCGGCGCAGCTGCCACAGGACGCGTGTGGCGAGGGCCTCCGCGGTCGCTTCGCGCACCCGGTGCATGAGGAGCATGGCCTTCGGCCCGAAGCGGCGGTCGTTCGAGAAGTCGGGATGCTGCGGCACGTGGGCGAGCTCATGCGCCAGGAACATGATCTTGGCCGGCTCCGGAAGACGCGTCAGCACGCCGATCAGCCGTACCTGCGAGCGATAGTAGGCCGCCAGGTGGGTGTTCGGATCGTGGCAGATCAGCACCCTGCGGGACGACGCCCGCTCGATCAGCCAGGCGCCAAGCGCGCTTTGCGCCACCAGATCCAGGCTCGCGGTCAGCTCGCGTTGCGCGGGCGTCGCAGGCAATCGGATCGCGACCGGAAGGCAAGTTTGCGCATGGTCGGGAATCAGGTGCGCGACCCGGATGCGACGCCACGGCTCGAGCAGCGCATCGATCTCGGCGCCGCGGTCGCGCTCGACCGCCGGCGTCGCCGGACTGCTCGAACCAGTTGCTACGGTCTTGGCCTCGAGGTCGGCGGCCCGGCCGGAAGCCGCGGCGAGCACGCAGGCGGACAGGCAGGCAAGAACCTGGAGACGCAGAGAATCGAGCATGGCGAAGGCGACCTTCCGGCTGTTCGCGCCTGGGCGCCGAGCAACTGAAGGTTTCTTGCCATCATGTCAATTCAACTTTTCGGAACATCTAGCGTGGCAGCTCGGGCGTAGCCGACTGGATCACAAGATGGCGACGACGCTCAGTCCACACAGACCGGGTTGATAACAGGTTCCCGAGATGGTGGCGGCACTCCCGGAAAAGCAACAGCCAAGAATTGTCTTCCTAGATCATTCACTTCATACCATGTCTCTGCGCCAATACCATTAAAAGTGCCCCAATCCTCACCGGTTAGGCTGACCAAACCGAGCGCATGCAAATACGGCGCGGCCAGTTTGTCTACCAGATCTCCCGATTGCAAGAGCGACAACGCAGCGAGATCTGGGAGGTAGGCACGTTCCACCACCATGCAAAAACGTCGTAGCTCCGCAAGTGATAGACGATGCTCTAGCGCGGCAACATATAGGCGGCCAATGATCTGCGGCTTGTCTAAGTTATCCAAGCGATCCAAAAGAAGGGCCAATGCTGCCCCCGCCCTTTCCCTCGTCCCGGCGTCATGGGCGAGTTCATCGGCGAACCGTAGGCGATCTTCCTTTGAGGCATCCTCGAACTCTTTGAGGAAGGATAGAACCTTACGCAAGAATTGCCGGTCGTGGATCGTAACAGCGAAGCGGTAGAACCTAGCAACAGTGCCAACGACTGGAACAGCCTCTAAGAGCTGGTTGTCTAGCACAGAATCGATAGTCAACTCGGCTAAGTCTGCAACAAGGCCTTTTATCTCAGCTTTTGCAACGGAGTCAATCAGCGCGACCTCTGTCGAAGCGAGACGATCATCTTCAACGGACATGGTGGCTGTCTCCTGTATCTACCATGGCACATCATGCCCATCAGCTCAGCAGCCAGGCAAGGGCTACCACGATGAGCAGAACCACCACCAACCATCCTCGTACAGCCGGCCGCGTCTGTGGAGAGCTTGCAGCTCTACGAGGGTGGAACTCAGAGAACGACAGCCCGGAGCCCGGCAACCCCATCGTCGTCCTGGTCCCCTTCTTGCCCACGGTCGTCCTGGCGCCGCGTGTACCGACTGAGACGCTGGCGCCGCGCTTGCCGACGTTGACCCGGACGCCGGGCATGATGCGGATGGACTTGCGGAACCTGAAGGACATAGCGCTCTCCCCTGTATCACCGGAGGGCATCGCCGAAGGGGTCCGGAGTTGGGCATGAAGGTCAACCCTGAGGCCGCAAAGGGGATTGCCAACGAACTCCAGGCCCGGGGTCATCATGGCGCCTGGCGGTTCATTTCCTCGATAGCGCGCAGGAGCTGCTTGAACTCCTCGCGGGCCTCCTCCTCAGCGCTTCGGGGCGGCGCCGCCGGCCGCGTTTTGGCTGTCCAACCGCACGCCTCCATCAGCGGCTGGGCGACTTCCTGGAGGCCGGTGATGTCGAACACCGCCTCGACAGAGTTCTCGCCGTGCGGCGTGACTCGAACGAACAGCCGGTCGTGGCCGAACAGCCACCGGATGAACGGGATTGACTCGGCGCCGGTCCAGAGGCCCACGCCCTCGAAGTTGCTCGATACGTTCCACCGACGGGTCTCCGCGGGGAGCTTGTCGATCCGATAGGTGACGTCGATCGGATAGGTGGACAGAAAGATGTCCCAGCTGATGAACGCGGCGGTCGTGTTCTCCTTGCACTGCACGGCGAGAACCGGCGTCTGAAGGCGCCCGTAGGGATCGAGGAACCCCTGCCGGGACGCTGTCCGCAGCTGCACCGTCCGGCTGTCGTCCACCTGAGAGGTCCCCTGGTAGACATCCCATTTTGCAGCGGCTGGACCTGCGATACACGGGCCGGCGGCAAGAGTGCTGGCTAGTAGTAGGTGGCGCAGGGCTGTCATGGCTAGCACCCACAGGATGGGCTCGTAGACCCATCACAGCAACGCTGCCTGCCCGCCTGGCTGTTGCAGCCGCAGAGGGCTAGAGCCGTGGGCATACCGTGCTTCTCAGATCAAAGGCTGTGCATTATGACCATAGAGTGATGAGCATACAACCAGTTGCGCGCATCGGTATACAGGTACGGTACGTTGGATGGGAGGGGTTCCCAGTGAACAAGATGCTGATCGCCCTGCCGTTGATCCTCGCCGCTCCGGCCATGGCCCAGGACGTCACCTTCGACATCGAAGCCTATTGCGCTCGGGTCGCGGATGCCGTCGGTGGCAGCTATCAGATCGAGGAGACGTGCCGACAACAGGAGGTGGACGCGAGAGAGGCCATGGGTTCCACTGAACAGAGGATCGCCACCTACTGCGCAAGGGTGGCCGATGCCGTCGGTGGCAGCTACCAGATCTACAACGCGTGCGTTGATCAGGAGGAGGCGGCGCGGGGGCGAATTGGGCAGTAGCGGCGCCCGACGATTCTGGCGTCCAGATATTGACAGCGGCAAAACGCCTGTTTCCCGGTCTCGAAAGCATTCCTCGTGTCGAGCAACTTGCTCGAGGCGCTGAGGTCGGTCTCAGCCCGGGCATGATGCTTCGGATTGACGCGGCGGCAGCGCGAAGGCGCAAAGGATGGTCATAGTCACTCAACGGGTCCTCGGGCTCCCCTGGCGATAGTCCCGCATCGGTCCCGCGGGGTTGCGTGGCGGGCGTCGTCGCCATGTGGTGGCGAGCGGCTTGGAACCTGGGAGGCTTCTGGTGTAGGACAGGCGCCGAATGAGGGACGCCCGGTCGCGGGGCGCGAGGGTACGCAGGGAGCAGGCAATGTCCGACATCAAGAAGCCGCTGCGCAGCACCGCCTGGTTCGGGCATCCGGACCGCGACGGCTTTCTGCACCGCAGCTGGATGAAGAATCAGGGTTTTCCGGCGGATCTGTTCGACGGGCGCCCGGTGATCGGAATCTGCAACACCTTCTCCGAGCTGACGCCTTGCAACGCCCACTTCCGCGAGCTCGCCGAGCGGGTCAAGCGTGGGGTCTACGAAGCCGGCGGCTTCCCGCTCGAGTTCCCGGTGTTCTCGACCGGCGAATCGAACCTGCGCCCGACCGCGATGCTGTTTCGCAATCTCGCCGCGATGGACGTCGAGGAGGCGATCCGCGGCAACCCGATCGACGGCGTGGTGCTGATGACCGGCTGCGACAAGACCACGCCGGCGCTCTTGATGGGGGCCGCGTCCTGCGACGTGCCGGCGATCGTGCTCTCGGGCGGGCCGATGCTGAACGGCAGGTACCGGGGCACGGAGATCGGCTCCGGCACCGACGTCTGGCGCTTCGCCGAGGAGGTCAAGGCCGGCGAGATGAGCCTCGAGGACTTCATGGACGCCGAAGCGTGCATGTCGCGCTCGGCCGGGCATTGCATGGTCATGGGCACCGCCTCGACCATGAACAGCATGGCCGAGGCGCTCGGCATGAGCCTGCCCGGCTGCGCCGCGATTCCCGCGGTCGACAGCCGGCGCCGGGTGATCTCGCAGCTCACCGGGCGGCGGATCGTCGAGATGGTCAAGGAGGACCTGCGCATCTCGAAGATCCTGAAGCGCGAGAGCTTCCTCAATGCCGTCCGCGCCAACGGTGCGCTCGGCGGCTCGACCAACGCGGTGATCCACCTGCTCGCGATCGCCGGCCGGCTCGAGGTCGATTTCGCGCTCGACGACTGGCAGAAGTACGGCCACGAGGTGCCGACCCTGGTCGACATCATGCCGTCCGGGCGCTTTTTGATGGAGGACTACTACTATGCCGGCGGGCTGCCGGCGGTGCTGCGCACGCTCGGCGAGCACGGCCTGCTCGACAAGCCCGCGCTCACGGTCACCGGACGCTCGATCTGGGACAACGTCAGGAACGCGACCAACTGGAACACCGAGGTCATCCGGACCTTCGACAATCCCCACACCGAGCACGGCGGCATCGTGGTCCTGCGGGGCAACCTCGCGCCGGGCGGCGCGGTCCTGAAGCCGTCCGCGGCGTCCCCTGAGCTGATGCGCCACAAAGGCCGCGCCGTGGTGTTCGCGACCATCGAGGACTACAAGGCCAGGATCGGGCACGCGAGCCTGGACGTCGACGAGACCTGCGTCCTGGTGCTCAAGAACTGCGGCCCCAAAGGCTATCCCGGCATGGCCGAGGTCGGCAACATGGGCCTGCCGCCCAAGGTGCTGAAGAAGGGCGTGCGCGACATGGTCCGCGTCTCGGATGCCCGCATGAGCGGCACGGCCTATGGCACGGTGGTCCTGCACGTGTGCCCGGAGGCGGCGGCCGGCGGGCCGCTCGCCCTGGTCGAGGACGGCGACCTGATCGAGCTGGACGTCGAGGCCGGCCGGCTGCATCTCGACGTCGCGGACGCGGAGCTCGCGCGCCGCAGGGAGTCCTGGCATCCACCCGCCCCGGCGATGGCGAGCGGCTACCAGAAGATGTACATCGACCACGTGCAGCAGGCGAGCGAAGGCGCCGATCTCGACTTCCTGCGCGGCTGCCGCGGCGCCGCCATCCCGCGCGAGAGCCACTGAGGGGCGACAACGGAATCACCGCGGCCCCGCGCCATCGATCGGCACCGAGGCGGCGGCGATCGCGCGCGAGTTCTCTTGACCTGCCTGAGCACGGGTGCTTTTCTGAGAAGTTACAATCGGGGAGGCGTTGAATGTTCCATTGGTTGCGCGGGCTTACCGAGCGATTTCGCGCTCACCAGGCTGCCGGGAGAGATCAGCCAACTGCTGGGGGGCAAGAGACCATGGCCACGGCCGGTGACGACTTCAAGGCGGTGGGCGGCTGCCGCTGCGACAACAATCCGGTTCGCTACGAGTACACCAAGCGGCCGTTCGAGACGCACTTTTGCTGCTGCACCGACTGCACCGACATCTGCGGTGGCGCGCTTGCGCTGATCTCCGTGGTCGAGCGGGACGCCTTCCGCGTCACGCAGAACGAATCCAAGATCAAGAACTACGACACCAAGGCGACCTGCCATCGGCGCTTCTGCGGCGAGTGCGGCTGCCACATGTTCCTGCACGTCGACGCCTTCCCCGATTTCGTCCTGGTCCACGTCCCAACCCTGGATCGGGAGGCGGAGGTCGGCACGGCGCCCGACCGCTGGGTGTTCACCAAGTCCAAGCACCCGCTCGTGACCATTCCGGACGACGGCTTGCCGCGGCATCACGGCTGGGCGAACTCGCCGCGCGCCGGTTGAGTCCTGCCCTGTCAGCACCGAGGCGCTTGCGCCGCCTCGGCTGTGTCGCGTTCCGGACGGGTTTCGTCCGCCGCCGTCGGACCGTGCATCGTCAAAGACCGCGAGGTTCAGATGCCTGCGCCCCCCACTGATCTCGCCGCAGCGCGCAAGCGCGCGGTTGCCACCTGCCTCGATGATGTCCGCAAGGTGCTCGGCGAGCAGGGCGTGAGCCGCGCGGCCCTGGAGCGGGTGAAGAGCCGGCTGCTCGCGCTCGCGAGCCGGCATGAGCTGTTCTCGTTCGAGCAGTTTCCGCTCCTGCACGCGCGCAGCACCATGCACGTCCTGGCCGAGGACGAGGGCGATGGCCTCGCGCTCTACGCGGTCGCCGCCCAGGGTGCCAGCGCCACGCCGCCGCACGACCACACCACCTGGGCCGTGGTCGTCGGCATCGAGGGCGCGGAGACCAACAAGCTCTGGCGGCGCGTCGACGACGGCGCGACGCCGGGCAGGGCTCAGCTCGAGGAGGTCGACGAGACGGTGGTCGCCCCCGGGACCGGGGTGGCGCTGATGCCCGACGACATCCACAGCATCCATCGCGCGTCCGGCGCGCCGCTGCTCCACCTCCATCTCTATGGCCGCAGCATCGAGCGGCTGCCCGAGCGCAAGCGGTTCGATCTCGAGCGCGGCACCTACGAGGTCCACCCCGCCAATCCCAACATCCAGCGATGATCGCGCAGATCGCGCCGGCGGCGCTGCGGGCCCGGCTCACGGAGAGCGAGAGCGAGGTGGCACTCCTCGACGTGCGCGAGCAGGGCGCATTCGCGCGCGGCCACATCCTGCTCGCGAGCAACGCCCCGATCAGCCGCCTGGAGATCGACGCGCCGCGCCTCGTGCCCCGGCGCAGCGCCGCCGTGGTCCTGTGCGACGGCGGTGACGGCGTCGCGCGGCGGGCGGCCGAGGCGCTCATCCGCTTCGGCTACCGCGAGGTCGCGGTGCTGGACGGCGGCGTCGCCGGGTGGTCGGCGGCGGGCTTTGCGCTGTTCGAGGGCGTCTACGTCCCGAGCAAGGCGTTCGGCGAGTTCGTCGAGGCGGCCTGGGGCACCCCCCATCTGAGCGCGGACGAGCTGGCCCGGCTGCGCGCCGATGGCCAGAACGTGGTCGTGCTCGACAGCCGGCCGATGAGCGAATACCGGCACATGAGCATCCCGGGCGGCATCGACGTGCCGGGCGCGGATCTGGTGCAGCGCATCCGCGACCTCGCTCCCGACCCCGACACCCTGGTCGTGGTCAACTGCGCCGGCCGCACGCGCAGCATCATCGGCGCGCAGTCGCTGATCAATGCCGCGATCGCCAACCAGGTCGCCGCGCTCGCCAACGGCACCATGGGCTGGTCGCTCGCCGGCTACGAGCTCGAGCACGACCAGGCGCGCGTGCCGCCGCCGCTGAGCGATGCCGCGCGCGCCTGGGCGCAACAGGCCGCGGCGCGAGTCGCCGCCCGGTTCGGCGTGCGCACCATCGACCATGCCACGCTCGCCCGCTTCCGCGAGGAGGCCGAAGCGCGCACGCTCTACCTGTGCGACGTGCGCGCGCCCGAGGAATACGCGGCCGGGCACCTGCCCGGGGCGCTCTGCACGCCCGGCGGCCAGCTGGTCCAGGCGACCGACGCCTGTCTCGGGACGCGCAATGCCAGAGTGGTCCTCGTCGATGATGACGGCGTGCGCGCCACGATGACCGCGTCCTGGCTGATCCAGATGGGCTGGCGCGACGCTTTCGTGCTGCGGGGCGGGCTGTGCGGCGATCTGGAGCTCGGCCCGGAGCGCACCGAAGTGCTGGGCCTGGACGACGGCTCGATCGATGCCGCGGTGAATCCGGCCACTCTGGCTCGGATGGCCGAGGGCGATGGCGTGCGGATCCTCGATCTCGCTGACAGCCGCGCCTACCGGACCGGGCACATCCCGGGCGCGTGGTGGGTCAGCCGCGCGCGCCTCGCCCACGACCTGGCATCCGTCCCGCCGGCCCCTGCTCACGTCCTCACCTCGCCGGATGGCATCCTGGCGCGCCTGGCTCTGGCCGAGGTGCGCCGGCTCGTCCGCGCGCCGGTGCAGGTGCTGGCCGACGGCACCGAAACGTGGCGCGCAGCCGGCCTGCCGCTCTCGGGCGGTGCGGAGCACCTGGCCGGCGCCGAGGACGACGTTTACCTGCGGCCCTACGACCGGGCGCCGGAACAGGCCCCGCAGGCGATGCGCGACTACCTGCGCTGGGAGACCGCGCTGGTGCCGCAGCTCGAGCGCGACGGCACCATCGTCTTCCCGAGCTTCCGCTGCACGCGGTGCGGCACAGTCCGGGAGCCTCGCTGACCGGGCGGCGGGCCGGTCCGGCACCCCGATCCGGCTGGTGGTCGGGCCGGTTCAGCCGCGCGCGGTTCGACCGCGTTCGCTGAGCCGGGTCCCCTGCCCGCGCGCATCATGCCGGGCCCCACGACGTTCGGACCTCTGTTCGCCGGCATGATTCTTCTTTGGGGCGCGCGGCCGACCAGCCGGCGCCACGCGGGTCAGCCGATCTCGCCGGGCCTGAGCGTCAGCAGACGGCCGTTTTGGCGCAGCCACTGCCGCTGCGTCTCGAACGCGGGCAGCACCTCGGCGACCAGGCGCCAGAAGGCGCCCTGGTGGTTGGGCACCCGCAGATGGCAGAGCTCGTGCACGACCACGTACTCGAACACCGCGGGCGGCGCCAGGATCAGGCGCCAGTTGAGGTTGATCGCGCCCTTGGCCGTGCAGCTGCCCCACAGGCGCTGTTGCTCCTTGATCCTGATCGACGACGGGATCAGGCCGTGCGGCGGGCCGTGGCGCGCCACGTGGGCCTCGGCATCGGAGCGCGCCTGCACCTTCAGCCACTCTGTCACCAGGCGCTCGACCGCGGTCTCACGGCGCTCGTGCGCCACGGCTGCCGGAATCCCGACCTCGATCCAATCGCCTTCACGCACGCGCGCCCTGCCGTCGGCGCTCGCGACCACGCGCAGGGCGACCGTGCGCCCGCGATAGGGAATCCTGGCGCCGTCGACCAGCCGCGCCGATCCCGGATGCCGGGCGAGCAGGCGCTGCAACGCTCCGGTCTTGATCCGGATCCAGGCGCGATGGTGGAGGACGAAGGCTGTGATCTCGGCCTCGCCCAGACGCAGCGGCGCCACCACCTCGACGCCGCCCGGGCGCACGGTGATCCGCAGACGCCTGGCGCGCGCGCTGCGCCGCAGGCGATAGGAAATGCTGCTCGCCTCGATCGTCAGGGTCGTGATCCGCGTTGCAGGCTTGCGGCGACGGCGGCGATCCGCTTTGGTTTCCGGGGCTGGACGAATATAGGAGAGGCGCGATGGGGTACGCAACGACCGACGACGGCGTGCGGCTGTACTACGAGGACACGGGCGCGGGCGTGCCGATCGTGTTCGTGCACGAGTTCGCCGGTGACCACCGCAGCTGGGAGCCGCAGGTCCGCTTCTTCGGCCGGCGCCATCGCTGCATCACCTATGGCGCGCGCGGCTACCCGCCCTCCGACGTGCCCGAGAGCGTCCAGAGCTATTCGCAAAAGCGCGCCGCCGCCGACATCCTCGCCGTGATCGACGGCGTGGGCATCGACCAGGCGCACGTGGTCGGCCTGTCGATGGGGGCGTTCGCGACCCTGCACTTCGGCCTCGACCACCCCGAGCGGGCGTTGTCGCTGGTGGCGGCCGGCGTCGGCTACGGCGCCGAGAAGACCCGCGAGGCAGAGTTCCGCCACGGCGCGGAAGAGGCGGCGCGCGGTTTCGAGACCAGGGGCAGCAAGGCGTTCGCCGAGATCTACGGCAGCAGCGCCGCACGCGTGCAGTATGAGGAAAAGGACCCGCGGGGCTGGCGCGAGTTCGTCGACCAGCTGGGCGAGCATTCGCCGCAGGGCGCCGCCAACACCATGCGCGGCGTGCAGGCGAGGCGGCCGTCCCTCTACGATCTCGAGGACCAGCTCGAGCGGCTCCAGCTGCCGACCCTGATCATCGCCGGCGACGAGGACGACAACAGCTTGCAGCCAAGCCTGTTCCTGAAGCGGACCATCTCGACGAGCGGCCTGCTGGTCCTGCCCAAGACCGGGCACACCATGAATCTCGAGGAGCCGGACCTGTTCAACCGGGCGCTCGCCGACTTCCTGGCCCAGGTCGCCGCCGGCCGCTGGGGACCGCGCGATCCGCGCGCCCGGCCCGAGGAGATCCTCAAGACCTCGTGAGGCGCGGGCAGGACAACCTAGTGCACGGACGCATTCGCTTGATTCCCTTGTCATTGCCGGGCTCGACCCGGCAATCCACTCTGGAGCCAGCGGCTGCCTTGCGGGTGGATGCCCGGATCAATTCCGGGCATGACCAACAAAGGCACGTTCCGTTTGCGTCGATGCACTAAGCGTCGAGCAAGGCGTTCGCCTCGCCGAGCGTGGGGTAAGCCGCGGCGCGTGGCTCCCGGAACACCGGGGCGAGCGGCACCGGCAGCGCCGGAATCGATCGGCCCGCTGCCCCGTCCAGCACGCTCGCGAACAGCCCGCGCGCGACGAAATGCGGGTCGCGCACCGCCTCCTCCAGCGAGGCGACGATGCTGCAGCAGACGTCCTCGCCCTCGAAGCGAGCCTGCCAATGGCCAGCGTCATGGCCGCGGATGATCTCGCTGATCCGCGCCGTGGCCGCCGCCGGGTCGCGCCGGTCGTCGCGATGGTGCGCCTCGAGACCGATCAGCTCGGCAAAGCGCGCCCAGAACCGTTGCTCCAGCGGTGCCGCGGCCAGAAACCGGCGATCGGCGGTCGGGTAGATCTGAAAGCGCGGGGAGCCGCCGGTGAGCAGCTCGCCGCCCGGGCGCGGCCAGCGCCCCGCGGCGAAGCCCTGGCCGAGCGCCCAGGACATCAGCGCGAACAGATGATCGGTCATGGCGATGTCGAGGTGGCAGCCGCGCCCGGTCACATCGCGCGCGCGCAGCGCGAGCAGGATGTTGAGCACCGCCGGGTAGCTGCCGCCGGCGATGTCCGCGATCAGAGCCGGCGGCACCACCGGCGCGCCGTCCGGGCCCGCCGCCAGATGCAACAGGCCGGTCTCGGCGACGTAGTTGAGATCGTGCGCGGCGAGGCGCGCCTTGGGCCCGCTCTGGCCGTAGCCGGTGATCGAGCAATAGATCAGCCCCGGGTTGATCGCCGCGAGCGCCGCGTAGCCGAGGCCGAGGCGCTCCATGACCCCGGGCCGGAACTGCTCGATCACGACGTCGGCATCACGCAGGAGCGGCATCAGGCGTTCCTTGGCGCCGTCCGCCTTGAGGTCGAGGGCAACGCTGCGCTTGCCGCGATTGAGCAGGGCGAAGGCGGCGCTGGCCGCGCCGAACCGGGGCTCGTAACGGCGCAGCTCGTCGCCCTCGCCCGGCCGCTCGATCTTGATCACCAGGGCGCCCGCCTCGGCTAGAATCAGGCTGGCGAGCGGCCCCGGCAACAGCGTGCTGAAGTCGATCACCTTGATGCCGGCAAGAGGTTGCATGGCGCCTCCCGATGCGACTGTCGGACCGGCCCAGCTGACATCCGAGATCGCCGGGCCCCCACTACATTCTGTCACAAATCCTGTTGCTATCCGCGGTTGCTCGTTTAGGATTGCGCCCGTCGGGGAGGCAGAGCCACAAGTGGCCGGGTTTGGCTGGGGAGCCGAGGGCCAGGGCGTTTGTCGCCTCCTCACATAACCAAGGAGGCCTCAAATGCAGGGAAGGCTGGATCGACGTCTCTTCGAGGCGGTCGGAGGGGTGGTGATACTTGCCGCGGCCGGGATGATGACGGCGCCGGTCGCGCTCGCCGACACCTCGGCTTCGCGGATCAAGAACTGCGCGGACAGCGACTGGTGCTCCTATCACCGCACCGTCGACAAAGCCTGGCGCCACAGCCCGCTCGCCCAGATCAACCGGGACAACGTCAAGGATCTCCACGTCGCCTGGATCTTTCAGCCCGGCGAGTCCATCCAGGGCCTGCACAGCACGCCGCTGGTGGTCGACGGCGACATGTATCTCAGCACCAACCCGTCGCTGGTCTGGAAGCTCGACGGCGCCACCGGCGAGCGGATCTGGGGCTTCAAGCCGGACATGGACCCGGCGATCATCTCACGCACGTTCTTCCCCCACACCCGCGGTCTGGCGGTGGGTGACGGGCGGGTCTACATCGGCCGCGCCGACGGTTACCTGACCGCCCTCGACGATGCCACGGGCGAGGTGATCTGGGACCAGCAGCTGGTCGACTCGGCGAAAGAGACCGCCGGGTTCAGCGGCGCCGGCACGTTCGTCGGCTCCGATCTGTTCGTGATCGGGCAGAACGGCGGCGAGTATCCGGTCGAGGGTAAGATCTTCGGCGTCGACCCGAAGACCGGGGACCTGGAGTGGACCTTCTACACCACCGGCCGCAACGATCCGGAGGCGCTCGCCACCTGGGGCGGCGACTCCTGGCAGTACGGCGGCGGCGGCTCCTGGCAGCCGGGCACGGTCGACTACGAGAACAACCAGATCCTGATCGGCACCAGCAATCCGAACCCGGACTACGACTACTGCGGCGCCGATTGCCGGGACGTCAACGCCGACGGGTTCCGCCCGGGCGACAACCTCTACACCTCGTCCACAGTCGCTCTGGACCTGGATACCGGTGAGCTCAACTGGTATTTCCAGGAGGCGCCGAGTGATCCGTACGACTACGATGCCTCACCCGGCGAGTACGTCATCTTCAATGACGATCAGGGGCGGCGGCTGGTCCTCCACCCGGGCAAGAACGGTTTCAACCACGTCCACGACATAGCGACCGGCCAGCCGGTCAACGTCTACCCGGCCATGAACAACCACAACTGGACCTCTGGCTTCAACATGGAGACCGGGCAGTGGGAGAACATGCTGTGGCCGATCGCGGGCGAGAGGACCCTGGTCTGCCCGGCGATCGATGGCGGCCACAGCTGGAACCCCGGCACCTACAATCCCAACAACGGCCTGCACTACCGCATCGTGAACGAGTGGTGCATGTACCTGACGGTCAACCCGAAGGAGGGTGGCCCGGCCACCGCCGGTTCCGAGACCCGGGTGACCGAGCCGTTCGCGGTCGCCTTCATGGCGGCCGAGTGGGAAGGCGCCCCTCCTCCGGGCGACTCGACCCACGCCCGCCTGACCGCGCGCGATCCGGTCAGTGGCGACATCGCGTGGGAGAAGCGTTACGACATCATCCCGCACTCGGGGCTGCTGTCGACCGGCGGCGGCCTGCTGTTCAACGCCACCTACGACGGCTGGCTGGAGGCCCTGGACGCCGAGACCGGCGATCTGATCTGGCGCTTCAATCTGGGCTCCGGTACCAACGGCGGCATCATCTCCTACGAGGCCGGCGGCAAGCAGTACATCGCGGTCGCTACCGGGCACGGCTCGCACGTCGGCCGGGCCTTGGCCACGGCTTACCACGCGGACAAGCTGATCAACTACCAGGAAGGCGCGCTCGTCGTGACGTTCGCGCTGGACTAGCATGATCGAGGCGGGCGGGACGGGCGGCCGAGATGTCGCCTGCCCGCCCCCGCTCTCGTGTTGACTTCGCTGTATGGAAGGGAGAAGGCGATCGTGACCGGGAGGTTGCGCAGAAGATGGGGGTGTGTTCTGGCGCTTGGCGCCGCGGCCCTGTGTTCGGGGCTCGGAGCGTCGACCGGGACGGCCGAGCAAGCCGCCGCCCCGATACCCTCTTCCAATCCGCTGTCGGGTGATCCGGAAGCGATCGAGGCCGGCCGCAAGCTGTTCAACACGTGGTGCTCGCAATGCCACGGACCAAAGGCAGATGGCGTCTCGCGGTTCGGCCACTACGCCTCGGACCTGCGCGAGTTCAGCCAAGGTTACACCGAGTTCGCCACGATCGTGGTGGAGGGCCGAACGGAGCGCCGCATGCCGCCCTGGGACGGCGTCCTCGACGGCGAGCAGATCTCGCAGATCGGCGCCTACCTGGAGACCCTGGCGATCGAGGGAGCCAATTGGGAGGACTACCAGTGAGAGCACCGACGACGGGGGTGCTGATCGCGCCTCTGCTCCTGGCGGTCGCGGTGGCGACGGCGTCGGCCGTAGAAGGCCCGCCTTTTCTCCTGAAGGAAGGCACCTGGGTCTGCGCGACGCCCGATGATTACGATCGGGCGATCGCCGAGCAGGGCAAGACCAACGGCCATGGCGAGCTGATGGCGCTGAAGGATCGTCTGCTCGAGGAAAAGTCGTGTATGTTCGTCGATGACGAGGATATCGAGGACATGATGGCGCCGTTCGTCCAGGTGGGCGAGCGCCAGGGCGACAAGATCAAGGTCACCTTCACGATCGAGTTCTACAACAGGATCTCGGACATCAGCGCGGCGTTCAACCGGGTCAGGTTCACCGGCTGGACCGCCGAGGATCGGCTCGCCGACTATCGTCCGGTCGAGGGCTGACAAGAAACTTGGACGCCACGCTCGGCACCGTCATTGCGAGGAGCGCAGCGACGAAGCCATCCAGACGCCGCTCCTGGATCGCCACGGGCGCTGGCGCGCCCTCGCGATGACGCTGAAGGCGAGTGGCGGTTCGGGCCCCCCGGTCTCATGCGCCAGGGCCGGCCTCGCCGGTGGGGAACTGATACCGGGCTCACAAAGCTCGTTCACCCGGCATCATCCTTCTCTCTTTGGGCGCGCCGCCGACCAGCCAACCCCGCGCGCGGGGACGCGCGTCTGCGTGCCTGGCTTCCCGTGCCTGGCTCCCCCCGTGGCTGGCTCCTTTCGGAGCGACCTGCTGGGATCGACCAGCCGGGGGCTTCGAGAAAACGGTGAGGCGGGCCCCAGCCGCTTGGGTTCGTTCGGCCCGACGCTCCTCGGATTCGCGAGGATTCCTCCGGGCCTTGGGTTCGTTTGGATTTCAGGGCGGCCGGGTTCGTTCGTTCGCACCGATCAGATGCGAAAGGCCGGCTGCATCTTCCGGTTCGTTCGGACGTGGCGAGGCTCGGATTCGCTGGCATGCGGTGCGGCAAGGGTTCTGCTGCCCCCGGGTTCGATCGGAGGCCAAGGAGCGCACACCGTACCTGCGCTGACCATGGTCCCTACTCTCCTCGAACGTTACGGGAAGGGCGGCTGCCGCCCGAGGCTTCCAGTGTAAGCGATCATAGGAATTTTTTCAAAACAAAGCGCCGCACCGGAGGCGCGCCGCCCCCGAGACCACCTCCCGACGATCGCGGCGGCGGCCTTCCCGGCATGGTCGCCGCGGCCATCCGCGACGCAGAGCGCCAACGGCTGGGCCTGCTCGAGCAAGAGCTGGCAGGCGCACGCGCCCGCTACGGCAGCCTTGGGCAGGCGACGTGCCCCGCAAAGCTAGACCATTTTCCTTTTGGGTGGACCCGCGGCCCCGGCCCGCCCCCCCTCCCAACCACCCAGCGATGGTACCCTTCGGGTGGTTGGGAG
>JBOHKK010000035.1:0-25832 GCA_050729115.1 Geminicoccaceae bacterium
GGAAAGAACAATGCCGGGCGAACAAAGGTCCGCACCTTGTGAGCCCGAAATGACGGAGCCATCGCCATGACCGACCACGGGCCGCGGCTGCAGGCGCCACCCGGCGCCACCGACACCCACATGCACCTCTACGACACCGCGGAGCGCTACCCGGTGGCGCCGACCGCGGCGTTCCTGCCGCCGCCGGCGCGGGTTCCCGACTACCGCGAGGTCCAGCAGCGCCTTCGCCTCGAGCGGGTCGTGGTGGTCCAGCCGTCCGCCTACGGCACCGACAACCGCTGCACCATGGACGCGGTGGCGGAGCTGGGGGACGCGGCGCGCGCGGTCGTGGTCGTCGACCCCTCGGTGAGCGATGCCGAGCTCGAGCGCCTGACCGCAGCGGGCGCGCGCGGCATCCGCTTCCACATGCTGCAAGGCGGCGTCCTGCCCTGGGGCATCCTCGAGGCGATGGCCGCGCGCGTGCACCCCTTCGGCTGGCACGTGCAATTGCAGTGCAACGGCCGCGAGCTGCCCGAGCGCGAGGCCACGCTCGAGCGCCTGCCCGGCACTCTCGTGATCGACCACGTCGGCCGCTTCATGGACCCGGTGCCGCTCGACCACCCCGCGTTCGACTGCCTGCTGCGCCTGCTCGAGTCCGGCCGCACCTGGGTCAAGCTGTCCGCGCCCTACGAAAGCTCGAGGGCCGGGCCGCCCGCCTACGAGGACGTGAGCGCGCTCGCGCAAGCCCTGGTGCGCGCCGCGCCCGAGCGCATGCTCTGGGCCTCGAACTGGCCCCATCCGGGACACCAGGACCCCGAGATCCGCGACGACGCCCGCCTGCTCGATCTCCTGATCGAATGGGCGCCCGAGGACGCCACCCGCCGCCGCATCCTGGTCGACAACCCCGCGGCGCTCTACGGGTTCTGAGGCGGCCGGGCGCGCCGTGGCGTCTTTGAGATGGGGCCATGCCGATGTTCGCAATCAGCCCCGGGGGAAGTCGGTTTCGTGGTGGTCGAGGCGTGCGAGCTGGACGTCCAGCGCCGACGGCCCTATGCGCGGATCCTGATCCGCTCCCCCTCGACGATCCACAGCCGCTTCTCCAGCGGCCAGCGTTCCGGGACCGGCAACGTGCTCGCCACGGCGTCGAGCACCCGCTGTTTGTCCTGCCGCGCCAGCCTGAGCACGATGACCCCGGAAGATGACTTGGGATCATAAGCTTGCACGTCGGCGAGATCGACGTCGAGCGTGATCAGGGCGCGCCGCTCGTCCTGGCAGATTTGCTAGGCCCGGGTATCGTCGACGCCGCCCAGGAGCCGCGGCCTCATTGAAGCAAGCTGGGCTCGCGCGGCTGCGCCCATGACGGCAGCGAGCTATGCGCGGCCCAGGAGCCGCGGCCTCATTGAAGCGCCATATGGCTCGCGCATCACGCACCGGAGTACGCGGTATCTCGCGCGGGCGGAACTTGCGCTATGCGGGTGGGTCAAAGGAGAGTCGCATGATCAGAATTGCCCGGCAGCACCCTCGGATCGCGGTCAAGCCGGAGGTCATGGGCGGCAAACCCTGCATCAAGGGCACGCGCATCCCGGTCGACCTGATCCTGCGTTACCTCGGCGATGGCCAGGGCGTCGACGCCATCCTGGAAGCGTTCCCCGGGCTTGCCGTCGAGGACGTGCGCGCCGCGGCGGCGTTCGCCGCCGACGTGGTCGCCGATGAGGCGGTGGTGCTCGAAGAGGCATGAGGCTGCTGGCCGATGAGTGCTTCGACGAGCGGCTAGCCGTTCAACTGCGGCCCGAGGGGCACGACGTGGTTCGGGTACCGGCGGAAAGCGGCCTCGACGATCTGGCGATCGCCAGGCGCGCGGAGCGCGAGGACCGCGTGCTCCTGACGCAGGATACCGATTTTGGGGCGATCGCCCTGAAGCGCGGCTCGCCGCACACTGACGTGGTGATCGTGCGCGCGTCGGTCAGGGATATCGAGCGAGTGCCCAGACGCCTCGCGCGCCTGATCGGACGGGCGCGTGGCGATCTCTCGGCGGCAATCACGGTCCTCGACGACCGCGGCGTGCGCTCGCGCCCCATTCGCTGAATCGGGCTCCAGTGCCACCGCCCCCGGCCGGCATCACGCCGCTTTTCGGCTCCGGCTGCCGGGCGGCGGACCGCCGCGGCCGCTCCCGGCGGGCGCCGGTGAAGCAGCCGGACGGGTGGCGCAGGTGAGCCGATGGCTCCCGGCGGGTCGTCCGGGCGGCCCCCGGGCGGCCGAAGCGAGCTTGACCCGGTCGGGGAGCGCTCACATACTCGTCCGCGATCGATTGCCCTGACCTTCGAGCTGTTCGTTCGATGCTGGTCTGCGGTCGATCGCACAACTAACGAACGTGGCCATCAGGGAGAGCTCATCATGTCGAATCGGATTCTTTACACGGCGCCACTACTGATCGCTGCTGTCGCGCTGGCGATGCTGCCGGCTCCGGCCCCCGCCCAGCAGGGCGAGCCCATCAAGATCGGGACCTCCTTGCCGCTCACGGGGACCAGGTCGGTCAACGGCGAGAAGCATCGCAAGGGCTTCGTGCTCTGCGTCGAGATGATCAACGAGAGGGGTGGCCTGCTCGACCGGCCGGTGGAGCTCATCGTGAGCGACAATCGCTCCGACGTCGGGACCGCCATCGCCCAGTACGAACGGCTGATCAATGTCGATCAGGTCGATCTGATCTTCGGCACCTTCTCGTCGGCGCTCACCTACCCGGTGTCCTCCGTCATCAACAAGTACAACATGGTCCTGCCGGTGCCCTCAGGGGGCTCGCTTCGGATCTGGACGCAGGGCTACCCGCACATTTTCTACTTCCAGCAGAACAACGGCGAGTACCTGGGGCGGTCCATCTCGATGCTGATCAACGAGCGCCTGTCGCCGGACGAGCGGCCGAAGACGGCGGCCATCGTCGGTGCCGAGGACGACATCGCCAACTCGATCACCGCCGGCCTGATGGGGCTCCAGATCCAGAACCCGGGCGGCGGCGTGCTGCTGGACCTGGCGCCGGGCTTTCTCGCGGACGCCGGCACCGAGGTGACCTATCACGAGAAGTGGCCGGAAGAAGGTTTCTCCGACTGGCTGACCATCGCGAACAACATCAAGCGGTCCGATGCCGAGCTGGTCATCGGGCTCGGCTCGTCGCCCGAGGAGGCGGTGCAGCTGATGCGCGCCCTCAAGACGGTCCAGGCGAAGCCGAAGATGATCTACCTCAGCCAGGGCACCCAGAATGAGTATAAGGAAGGCCTCGGCGACGCCGCGGAAGGCACGCTGCACACGGGCTCCTGGCAATCCGACGTGCCATGGATCGGGCTGATCGCCGGCGAGGAGATCTCCAATCAGGAGTACCAGGCGATCTTCCTGGAGCGGTGGGGCGCCCCGGCGGACGAGGACTCCGCGATTCCTTTCGCCGCCTGCCAGGGGATGGAGCAGGCGGTCCGCGCCACCGGCACGACCGACAACCTCGAGATCAGCGAATGGCTGCACGCCCGCACCAAGGAGGATCCGGTACGCACGGTTCTCGGGCCTTTCCAATGGGACGAGCGGGGCGTGACCAAGGATCGCTCGTCGCTGGTGACGCAATGGCAAGGCGACGAGCTGAAGCTGGTCTTTCCGACCGACGAGTTCGAAGGCGCCGCCGACCTGATCTATCCGAAGCCCGAGATGTGAGGTCGGCACGCGCCGGGCCGGGTAGCGCCGCACCGCGATCCAAAAGGGGGAGAGGGGGCCAGGAGCCCTCTCTCCGGCCGGGGTGATCGGCCATGCTCGAGGTGCGCGGCCTGTGCAAGTACTTCGGTGGCATTCGCGCCGTCGACGCCTGCTCGTTCACGGTCGAGCGCGGCTCGATCACCGCGCTGATCGGTCCGAACGGCGCCGGCAAGACCACCGCCTTCAACTGCATCGCCAAGAGCATGGCGCCGAGCGCGGGCGAGGTCTGGCTCGACGGCGAGCGCATCGACCGGCTGCGGCCACATCAGGTGACGCGCCGCGGCCTGAGCCGGACCTTCCAGATCAGCCGCAATCTGGAGGAGATGACCGTGCTGGAGAACCTCGTCGTGCAGTCGCGCACCCGCCACTGGCGCGAGCTCTTCGGTCCGGCCATCACCCCCGCCGAGCGGACCAAGGCGCTCGAGATCCTCGAGTTTCTCGGCATCACGCGCCTCGCCTTCGAGGCGACCCGCAACCTCTCCTACGGGCAGAAGAAGCTCATGGATTTCGGCGCGCTCTTGATGTCGGACCCGAAGATCATCCTGCTCGACGAGCCGGCCGGCGGGGTCAATCCGCGCCTGCTCGACGAGATCATGAGCCACATCCGCGCGCTGAACGAGCGCGGGCTCACCGTGTTCATCGTCGAGCACAACATGAACCTCGTCATGAGCCTGTCGCACAAGGTGGTGGTGATGGCGCACGGGCAGATCATCGCCGAGGGCAGTCCCGCGGACGTCCGGTCGGATGCGGCCGTGCTCAGCGCCTATCTGGGCGGCAGCGTACCTTCGGCGCAGATCGGCCATGGCTGAGCTGCTCGAGGTCAGGGACGTCGTGGCGGGGTACGGCTACGGCCCCGACATCCTGAATGGGGCGACGCTTACGGTGCGCGCGGGTCAGTCGCAATGCATCATCGGCCCGAACGGCGCGGGCAAGTCGACCCTGCTCAAGGCGATCTCGGGCCTGTTGCCGATCCGCAAGGGTGAGATCCGCCTGAACGGCGAGCGCATCGATGGCCTCAGGCCCGATCAGATCCTGAGAAAGGGGATCTGCTTCGTGACCCAGGAGCGGGCGCTGTTCCCGAAGATGACGGTGCGCGAGAACCTGCGCATGGGCGGCTACGTGCTGAACGACAAGAACGCGCTGGAAACGCGCATCGAGGCCGTGCTCGAGCAGTTCCCGATCCTCAGGGAGCGCGCCCGCCAGCATGCCGGCACGCTAAGCGGCGGCGAGCAGCAGATGCTCTCCATGGCGCGCGCGCAGATCGTCGAGCCGGACCTGATCATGCTCGACGAGCCGTCGCTCGGCCTGGCGCCACTGGTCGTGGCGCAGATGTACGACGTCATCCACATGCTGGGCGAGCGCGGGATGACCGTGCTGCTGGTCGAGCAGAACGCCGTGGTCGGCCTCAACAACACCGCTTGGGGCGGCGTCCTCGACCTGGGCCGCACCCTGTTCGAGGGGCCGGCGTCCGCGATCCTCGCCGACCCGCGCATCCAGGAGCTCTACCTCGGCAAGTCGACGGCGGCCGCCTGAGCGGGAACCCAAGCCGTGTCCGACATCATCCAGATCGTGATCTTCGGCATCGCGCTTGGCGGCGTCTACGCGCTCATGGCCTCGGGGCTGACGCTGATCTTCGGGGTGATGCGGATCGTCAACCTCAGCCAGCCGATCTTCATCATCGTCGGCGCCTACATCAGCTACTGGCTGTTCAAGCTCTACGGCGTCGATCCTCTGCTTTCCATGCCGATCAGCGCGATCGTGCTCTTCTTCCTCGGCCTCGCTCTCTACAAGCTGGTCCTGGAGCGCGAGGCGGCGAGTGCCAGGTATTCCGAGATGACGGTGCTGTTGACCTTCGGGGTGGCGCTGTGCGTCGATGGCCTGCTCGGCACGCTGTTCTCCAATACCCAGCGCGTCACCACGCCGGCCTACGCCACCGACGCCCTGATCCTGGGCGACGTGTTCCTGCCCAAGGGCTGGCTCTATGCCGGGCTCGCCTCGCTGGTCATCATCGGCGCGCTCGTCCTGTTCCTGCACTACACGCGCTTCGGCTACGCGATCCGCGCCACCACGCAAAACCGCGCCGCCGCGCAGCTGATGGGCGTGAACGTCGGCTTCGTCTGCCTCATCACCTTCGGCATCGGCCTGGCGCTCGCCGGCGCGGCGGGCGCGCTCGTGAGCTTCGTCTTCTCCTTCTTCCCGGCCAAGCAATGGGACTGGATCGCGATCCTCCTGGCGCTGGTCGTGCTGGGCGGCATGGGCAAGCTGCACGGTATGATCGTCGCCGCCCTCGTGCTCACCGTGATCGCCGCCTTCGTCGGCGCCTATTTCGGCGCCACCTGGTCGGGCATCACCTTCTATCTCGCGCTGTTCCTGATCCTGCTGATCCGACCGCAAGGGATGTTCGGCGACAGGATCGAGGAATCCTGAAGATGGCCAATCTCGAGGTCGGCGACATCCTGCAGGCCCGCAAGAGCTACGAAGCGGGCATCACCACGACGCGCAGCGCGGAGCGCCCGCTCTGGCTGCCGCTCACGCTCGCAGCCGTCCTGCTCGTCGTCCCGGCGCTGCAGCTCGTCGGCGGCTACAACTATCTCCTCCACATGATCCTTTATACCCTGATGTACGTCGCCATGGCCTCGAGCTGGAACATCCTCGGCGGCTACACCGGCTGCATCTCGCTCGGCCACCCCGTGTTCTACTGCATCGGCGGCTACTTCTCCGGAATGCTGCTCGCATATTTCGGGATCTCGACGCTGATCACCGCGCCGCTCGCCGGCGTGGTCGCGGCCGCGCTCGGCTTCCTGATCGGTCTCATCACGCTCAAGATGCGGGGACCGACCTTCATCATCTCGTCCATCGCGCTGTTGATGGTGACGCGCATCCTGTTCGACAACTGGGGCTTCGTCGGCGGCTCGAACGGCGTCACGCTGCCGAAGCTCGACCTCTCCGCGCAATGGATCAAGCTGCCGTTTTATTACGCGTTCCTGCTCATCGCCGTCGTCACCGTGTACGTGTCGTACCGCATCAAGCATTCCAAGTTCGGCCTGCATCTGCGGGCGATCAGCCAGGACGAGGTGAAGGCGGAAAGCGCCGGCATCGACACCCGGCTCTACAAGTCGACCGCCTTCGCCATCTCGGCCTTCTTCGTCGGCGTCTGCGGCGCGGTCTGGGGCGAGTACCTCACCTACATCCGGCCGAATCTCTTTCTGATTTTGCTGATCGCGGTCAACATGGTGCTGATGTGCATCCTGGGCGGCAAGGGCACGGTCGCCGGCCCGATCGTCGGCGCCGTTCTGATCGTCGCGTTCAACGAGGCGAGCGTCGCGTTCTTCGGGGCGAGCGAGATCAACATCCTCGGCACCGGCCTGATCATGGTGCTGACGCTGATGTACTTCCCCAACGGCATCGTCGGCACCCTCGCCCACAAGAACCAGCTGCCGCGCTGGCTGAACTGGGACTAGCGCGCCGGTGCCGAGGATGTTGATCTCGCTGACCTTCCGACACAACGATCGCCGCGGCCCGGCGCACCAGGCGTCAACCCGACGCCACGGTGCCAAAGCTGTTGGCAAAACCGCCCCGGCGCTGGTATCTGCCCCCTGCCACCTGTAGCGGCCGCGCTTCAATCGAAGAGGTCGGTTCCTTGCATCGTCGCAATGCCTAGTCGACCTGACGCGGATCGGTATCTGGAGGACGGATGATGGCACGGCGCGCGACGCGAACCACGCGGGACACGGCAAGCGCTCGAGGTCCTCGCAAGAGCAAGGCGACGAGCGCCAAGACGCCCGAGCCCGCGGCCGCGCCCGATCCGGCCTATGCGCCGGCGCGCACGCCTCTGGGCGCCGATCTGCGCCGGCTGCGCGCGAAGATCATCGAATCGGGCGAGCCGCTGCTGTCCCGGGAGGCGATCGAGCAGGAGGTGGCCGATCGCCGGGGCGGGGTCGGGTAGGCGGCCGGGGCGTGCTCACCTAGGTCGATGCCGGCGTGCTGATCGCTGCGGCGCGCGGGCGCTCCGCTGAAGCGGCCCGTGCGCTTGCGGTGCTCGACGATGCCGAGCGCGAATTCGCCGCGAGCGATTTCCTGCGCCTCGAGGTGCTGCCCAAGGCGATCTATAACAAACGCCAGGCCGAGGCGGCCTTTTACGAGCGCTTCTTTCAGGGCGTGAGGCAATGGGCGGTCGTGAGCCAGGAGCTTGTCGATTCCGCGCGGGCCGTGGCCGCGGCGCACGGACTTGCCGCCATGGACGCCTTGCACGTCGCCGCCGCGCAAGCGCTCGACGTGGCTCAGCTCGTGACCGGCGAGAAGAAGGAGAAACCCCTGTTTCGCGTGACGAGCGTGCCGATCCGGTCGCTGCATGGCTGAGCACGGATGATCCCCAAGGAATGCAAGCGGCTGGCCGAGGTCGATTTCCCGATCGTCGGCGCGGTCCTGATCGTCGCCTTCAACGAGGCGAGCGTCGCCTTCTTCGGCGCGAGCGAGATCAACATCCTCGGCACCGGCCTGTTCATGGTGCTGACCCTGAGGTACTTCCCCAACGGCATCGTCGGCACCCTGGCCCACAAGAACAAGCTGCCGCGCTTCCTGAACTGGGACTAGTGGCGGGTGCCGAGGATTCTGATCCACCCGCTACTTCTTGCTCCCGGCGGTCGCCGCGCCGGCCTTGGGCTTGGCGGGCGCGCCCGCCCCGATGCCGGCCGTCGCCGGGGTCTTCTTCTTGTCCGCCTTGGGCTTCTTCGGCTCGCGGTTGCTCCTCTTCTGCCCTTTCGCCATCGCCGTTCTCCCATGTTCGCGCCAGCTCGCGCCGGCGCCGACAGTAGACTCTTCGCCACCGCGCCGGCAATCGAAACCGCGCGGCGGCGATGGCCGCGCCGCGCGCGTCGTCTCGATGGCAGCGCGATCGCGAGGTCAGCTCGAGCCCGCCGGCGCCATCCCGATCGTCGGCTGCAACGAGGCAAGCGTCGCGTTTCTTCGGTGCGAGCGGCATCCTCGGCACCATGATCAGGGCGGTGCGGAGGATGCCGTTCGGGAAGACTTGATGAGCTGGAGAACGGCTTTTGCGAGTTCGGCCAGTCGTGTGAGCAGCAGGAGCAGGGAGAACCCTGCAGTTGCGGAGCGAGGCATTGCTGCTCGATCTCCTGATCGAATGGGCCCCCGGACGCGACGACCCGCCGCCGCATCCTGGCCGACAACCCGCGGGGTTGTATGGGTTCTGGGGCGCCGGTCAGGCCGCGGGTTGCGTGGACCGCAGATGCGTGCTGTGACTAGACTAGACTAGACTAGACTAGACTAGACTAGGCGTTGCGCTGAGTATCGGTGGTCGAGAGTGCGGCGGAGGAGAGATCTGCGGAGTTTCCTTATCGCGCCAACCGATGTAGAAACTCGAAGTCGCGTCGCCGGCCGTAGTATCGTTAAGATAGGATTTGGCAAACATAGGACCATGTCGACAGACGAACTGATCGCGACATCGCTCGCTGCAATGTGTCGGCCTCGGCCGTCGGTCTTCGGTCGCGGCCGAAGCGACACGGTCGCCGAGATCGCCGACCTGCCCAAGCTGGACGCTCGGGCGTTCTTTGCCGAGACGCACGTCACCGAGGGCATGGGCGTCCTCCTGCGGCAGGTGTTCGAGCGCCTGATGGGCCGCAGCGACCAGGGCGTGTTCCGCCTCAAGCAGGCCATGGGCGGCGGCAAGACCCACAACCTCCTGGCGGCTGCGCTGCTCGCCCGCGAGCCGGCAGAGCGAAAGAGCGTTCTTCATCGGATTGGCGTCTCTGTTGACGACCGTCCGATCCGGGTCGCCGCCTTCAGCGGACGAGAGACGGACACTTCCGACTATCTCTGGGTCACGCTGTTTCGCGCCCTCGATTGTGAAGACCGCTGGCAGCGCTCGAACGAAATTCCAGGCCCTTCGACCTGGGCGAACGTCCTCGGCGATGAGCCGGCGCTCATCCTTCTGGACGAGCTACCGCCATTCTTCGTAAGCCTCGGCGCCAAGTCCGCCGGACCGGGCACGAGCGAGGCCGACCGCTTGGCCCTGGCGCTCGCCAACCTCATGAATGCCATCGTGAGCGGACGGTTGCCCAACGCATGCTTGGTTATCAGCGACCTCGCCGGCGTCTGGGGCGAGGGCAGCTTCCGCATCCAGCAGGCGATCGACAATGCCAACCAGGAGGTCAGCCGCGGCGCGCTGGACATCACGCCGGTCCGTCTCGACAGCAGCGAGCTTTACCCCATCCTTCGAAGCCGGCTCTTCGAGCGTGTTCCCGACCACGCCGAGCGCCGGGCGGTGGGGCAAGCCTACGCGCAGGCATACCGGACGGCAGTGCAGCAGGGCGTGATGCTCGGCTCCTTTGAACGCTGGGCCCAGGAGATAGCCGAGAGCTATCCGTTTCATCCGGGTCTGCACGAACTCTTCGCGCGCTTTCGGGAGAACCCGGGCTTCCAGCAGACGCGCGAGATGCTCCGCCTTAGCCGCCGCATCGTCGCCGATCTGTGGGACACGAAACGCGCCGAGCAGGCGATGCTCATCCATCCTCACGCGCTCGATTTCGCCGATCAGGACGTTGCCGCGACGCTCGAGCGGATCAATCCGTCGCTCAACAACGCGCGCGCCCGCGATGTGGCCAACGTTCAGCACAACGCGGTTGCCGAGGCGCTCTCGCGCGAACTCGGCAATGAGGTCGCCGCCGACGCTGCCAAGCTGCTCTACCTCTCCTCGCTAGCCATTGGCCCTAACGCTCTTCAGGGGCTGACGCCCGAGGAGATCGCCGCCTACCTTTGCGCCCCGGAGCGGGACGTATCGAGCGCCAACGTCGGTCTCGTCACCCGGCTCGAGGAGGCGAGCTGGTATCTTCACCGCCGCACCGACGGCCGTTGGCACTACCGCAACGTCAAGAACGTCACCTCCGCCATTCGCGACCGCGCCGACCTCATGAACGACGACGCCCGGCGCAAGGAGGTAGAGGCGTATCTTCGCAAGACTTTCGACCCGGCAGGCTCCACCCTTCAGCGCGTCGGCGACCAGCGGCACGCCTACCAGAAGCTCCTGGTGTTCCCGACGATCGAGGACATCAAAGCTGCGCTCGGGCCGAGCGAGGTCGTCCTGGTCATCAGCCAACCGTCGCACGCCGGGCTCAACCCAGATCTTAGGACCTTCTGGGCCAACGAGACCTGGCGCAACCGGCTGATGTTCCTGTGCGGCTCCGAGACCTTCACCGAGGTCTCCCGCGCCGCCGCCTACATGAAGGCGGCGCAGGACCAGGTCGCCGAGTTCGAGGCCCAGCGCTACACCGACACCCAGCCGGAGATGCAGCAGGCGCGGGCGTCGCTCGACCGCAACAGCGCGGCTTTCCGTTCTGCCCTGCGCGAGACCTTCACCCAGCTTCACTTCCCCGACGTGAGCTCAGGCCAGCTCGAGGTGGCGAGCCTGCGTCTTGATTTCACCGGCAACGAGTTCGTGGGTCAGATCGCCATTCTTGACACGCTGAAAGACCAGCAGAAGTTCCGGGCCGACGTCGACAGCGATCGCCTGCGCAGCGAGTTTGAGCATTTCATCTTCGCGGCGCAGGAGGCGAGCTGGCGCGACCTGCTGGAGACGGCGGCCCGCAAGCCCGACTGGTATTTCCTGCCGCCCGGTGGCCACGAGACGATGAAGACCGCAGCCATCCGGAAGGATGTCTGGCGTGAGGAGGGCGGCGGCTATCTCCGAAAGGGGCCGTTCCCGAAAGAAAGGACGAGCGTCGTGGTCACTCGAGTGGGGCGTGACGACGGCACTGGCCGCGTCACCTTCCAGGTCAGCGCCAGGCACGGCGACCGGGTCCACTATGAAGAGGGCGGCAGCCCCGCGACCATCAACTCGCCGCTCGTCCAGAACGGTCGGTTGGCAACGACAGCGCTCAAAGTCTCGTTCCTCGCCGTCGACAGCACGGGCGAGCACGAGGTCGGCGATTCACGCCAGGAGACCAACCCGATCACGCTTCGATACGACTATGCCTATCGTGACGGCTCCCGACGCGTGATGCTCGAGGCAACGCCCAAAGGCACAATCCGCTACACGCTCGACGGTTCCCACCCGCGTAACGGCGGCGTCTGCGACACGGGCGAGGTTGTCGTGCCGGACGCGATGTCCTCCTCGCGATCGCCGAAGCGGAAGGCATCTGGTCGGATCAGCTCCGCGTCGACGTCCCCAAGGCGGGCGCGGGCGTCGACGGCCAGGAGACCTTCAAGCCGGACCTGCACCGCCCGGCGGAATGGCGGCATCGCCTCAGCACCAGCGACCGCGGCCGCGCCTTCAAGATCCTCGAATGCCTGAAACGGCACCGGGGGACGACCGCCGGAGCTGATGTCACTGTTTCGCTTCAGGGCCGATCGGACGACTATATAGTCATGACCTTCGGACCCAACGTGACCCGCTCGGCGGAGGCACTGGAGCAGATTGCGGTCGACCTCGTCGGCCAGCTCACCGGCGACGGTGGCACGGCGGACGTGTCGCTCGTCATTGCCAGCACCCGCTTCGATAGCGGCACCGCCCTGGTCGAGGCCGCCAAGGAGCTGGAGGAGCCTTTGAAAGCGGACGAGGTGCGCCAGTGACCGGCCGCGGCAACGGCGCCGCCAAGACCATCGGCTTCGGCCACGCGCCGGAGCACGAGCAGCATCATTTCGTCGTCGCCATCCCCCGTGCTCAGGGCGCCGAGGTCATGATCTACGAGGTGTTCGAGCGTGACCTCGTGGGCCCCGAGCTGATCGCCGCCAATCTCCGCTGTCGGCTCGACCGCGGCCGCTGGCTGAAGATCGTCGATGCGCTGGAGGAGGAGCTCAACGGGCGTCTGCGCGGGGCGCGGATGAGGACCGCCCGTTTCAAAACCGGCGACAACCCGGTCGCCCGGCTGCTGGGCAAGGAGCTGGTGCTGCTCGCCTGGGCGGTCGAGGACGCCGAGCCGACCCTCATCCCCAATGCCATCCAGAACTGGCGCGGCCTGGTGCCCGAGGAGCGCTGGTGGCTCTACACCATGACCGCCGCCCAGACTGCCCACCACACTAAGCACAATGTCGGCTGGCGGCGGGCCGTGCGCTACGCGCTCACCGAGAACCCGGTCGTCGCCGCCACGCCGCAGCTCACCTCCGCCGAATACCGGCGCCGGGCGAGACTGCCGACCCGCGTGCCGGCGTCCCAGGGCGGCCTGTTTGAAGGCCTGCACGAGGAAACCGAGCCCTACGGTGCGGGTCAGGGCATCTGGGAGGAGACATGACCACGCCGGCTACGGCTCTGGTCTCGCCAGGCGCCGATGCCGCGAAGGACTTCACGAGCTTCATCGAGGTCCAGCTTCCGGTCTCGAAGCTCTCGAAGGAATGCTACAAGGAGCGCAAGGCGAATGCAGGGCAGACGCTGACGGCGCTCGGCAGCTACTGGAAGGGGCGAAAGCCGCTCATCCTCGTCCGGGCGGTTGTCCTTGGGCTGCTTCTTCCGGCGAGCGACGATCCCGACCGCGACCGCGAGATCTTCCTCAAGCTCATGCTCATGGACGAGGAAGGCGGCCGCAAGCGCAAGAAGCGCTTCGACGGCAAGATGGTCCCGCGGGTCATGGAGCTGCTGCCGGAGGCGTCCTGGTCGCGCGCCATCGAGCTGACCGACCGCGGCTGGGCGTGGAAGCGAGGCGTTGATCGAAATGGGCGTGAAGCCGTGGAGATCGAGGCCTTTTTGAGCATGGGCCTCGATGAGCAGCTTCGGCATTGTCTCCGCCCCGAGGAGCTTCCCGACAGCGCGCTTGACGACGTCTGGGACGAGGTCAACGCCCATCTTGGCACGAGCGCGCGCTCGCTGCCCGAGCTCGTGGAGGAGCTGGGAACACGCCGTTTCGGTAAGCGGCCGCGTGTGGGCGACCCTTTCTGCGGCGGCGGCTCCATCCCGTTCGAGGCGGCACGCCTCGGCTGCGATGTCTACGCCTCCGACCTCAATCCCATCGCCTGCCTGCTGACCTGGGGCGCCCTCAAAATCGTCGGCGGCAGCGACGAGACGCGAAAGCGAATCGCGGACGCGCAGAAGGCGATCGTTCGCGCGGTGGACGCGGAGATCACCCGCCTCGGCATCGAGCACGACGGCGACGACGGTGACCTGCGGCTTCTCAGCGACGCCCCGACCCGCTGGTCCCATGGCTACCGGGTAGGGCGCGGCGGCGACGTCATCCAGCCGGACGCTCCCCCCTACACGGTGACCTGCCCGTGCACCGGCTGGCGCGTGCCCATGCTCGATACCCGACAGGTGAGCGAGCGGCACAAGACCATCCTCGAGATCGTCCCCAATCCAGCCGATCGCAGCTATGCGATCGAGTTTCGGACCGACGTCGATGACGACGAGTGGGATGCAGCCGCGCAAGGGACGGTGGTCCGCCATGACGGCGAGATCTTCCTCGTCCACGACCCGGGTGACGGTGAGGTCCGCGTCCGCATTGCCAACCGCGCCAAGGCTTATCTGTACTGCGTCGAGGTCGAGGACCCGAACACCGGCTGGCGGGTGCCGCTCGCGCCGAGCTGGGTCGTCAGCAAGAATTATCGAACCGTCGCCCGGCTCATGCCCGACCACGCGAACAGGCGGTTCGAGATCGAGATCGATCAAGACGTTGACGACGATGCTCTCGAAGTGGCTGCCCGCGGCACTGTCGTCGATGGCGACCTCGACTTCGAGATCGACGGCGGACGGCATCAGACATCAATGGAGCGCCTGCGCGGCGAGGTCCGGCTCAGGAGCCGCTACCGCGACCCTGAGGAGGAGGAGCGCGACCGGCAGCGGTTCGAGTCATGCCGCAACCGCTATAGCGAGATAGCCGCCAACGACCTCCGCCCGTGGGAGCTGAGCGACATGGTCCCGCGGCCCGGCGACGTTTTCCAGGAACGGCTCTATGCGATCCAATGGCTCACGCCGGACGGCCGCTTGTTCTTCACCGGCGCCCGCGACGAGGATCTCGCTCGCGAGAAACAGGTCGAGGAGCTGGTCCGCGTCAAGCTCGCCGACTGGCAGGCGCGGGGCCTCGTGCCGGACAGCCGCATCGAGCCAGGCGTCGAGACGCTGCGCCTCATGCGCGAGCGCGGCTGGACCCACTGGCACCACCTCTTCACGCCGCGACATTTGCTCATTGGGGCGCTCGTCCGGCGGGAAATGAACACGCTGACCCAGTCAGACCTGCGCATGGCGATGGCTCTGATCGGCAGTAGGAGCGTCACCTACATGTCGCGCTTGACGCGCTGGAATGTTGGGTACGAAGGAAGCGATGGCGTCGCTCCGTCGGCTGACACAGTGAAAGACGTGTTCTACAACCAAGCATTGAACACGTTTTTCAATTTTGGTGCCAGAGCCTTCTCAGCATTTGAAGCGGCGTTCCAACCCGATTTCGGGCATGTCCCTGTTGTGGGTTCTGGCGAGCTTATTGTCGTGGCAGCGCGAGATACTGAGGCCTCAAGTGACTTGTGGATTACTGATCCACCTTACGCCGACGCAATTCATTATCATGAGATCACTGAATACTTTTTAGCCTGGTTGGCCAAGGCGCCGCCGCGGTCCGACTGGATCTGGGACAGCCGGCGCGAGCTGGCGATCCGCGGTGAGAGCGCCTCGTTCCGGCGTTCGATGGTCGAAGCCTACTCCGCCATGACCGCGCACATGCCGGACAACGGCTTTCAGGTGGTCATGTTCACCCACCAGGACGTCGGCGTCTGGGCGGATCTCGCCGAGATCCTCTGGGCGGCCGGGCTTCAGGTGACCGCTGGTTGGTGCGTCGCCACGGAGACCGAGAGCGCGACGCGCGTCGGCAACTACGTCCAGGGCACCGTGCTTCTGGTGCTGAGAAAGCGCCTCGGCAACGATGCGGGCTTCATCGCCCGGCTCCAGCGCCCGGTGGAGGACGCGGTCCACGCCAAGCTGGAGACCATGCGTGCCCTCGACCACGGCGAGGAGCCGAACTTCGGCGACGCCGACTACCAGCTCGGCGCCTACGCCGCGGCGCTGGAGGTGCTGACCCGCTACGGCACCATCGACGGGCGGCCCGTTGCCGCGGAGGTGCAGCGCGAGCGTCGGAAAGGCGAGGAATCCGAGGTCGAGCGCCTGCTGCGCCGCGCGGTGCGCATCGCGTCCGACTTCCTCGTCCCGGACGGCCTGGCCCGCGACGCCTGGAACGAGCTGGGGCCCGAGGAACGGTTCTACGTCAAGGGTCTCGATCTCGAGCGAGCCGGCGAGGCTCGCTCAGCCGCTTACCAGGAGATGGCGCGCGGCTTCGGTGTCGAGAACTACCGCCCGCTGCTTGGCAGCACCGCCGCCAACAAGGTTCGTCTCAAGACCGCGAAGGAGTTCGGCCACCGCGACCTCAAGCGCGCCGGCAGCCAGGACCGGGCCGAGGACCGCGAGCTCGAGCGCTTCGCCGGCGGTCTGGTCCGCCACGTCCTCTACGGCATCCACACGGCGCGCGAGACCGAGCAGCTCAGCGCCGCTCGCGACTGGTTCGTGGCCAACCTGCCCGACTACTGGAACCGCCAGCGCCGGGTGATCGACCTCCTGGACTATGTCGGCGCGGTCCGTACCCCGACACGTGCAGCGGAGGCCGAGACCGCGCGGGCGCTGCGCGGTAACATCACCAACCACCGACCCTGATGATGCTGCGTCGGTTCTCCTCCCGCCTGGAGCGGCTGTCCAAAGGATTTCTCGATACGCGGCTGGAGGGGGCGGTCGCCTACGACCGCATCGCCGGGTACTTCCGCTCGTCCGTGTTCGAGATCGCCGGCGAGCCGTTCGAGAAGATCGCGGGGCCGATCCGTATCGTCTGCAACTCTGGCCTCGACGTCCGCGACGTCGATGTGGCGCGCGCGATCTTCAACGAGTGGTGCGAGGGCCAGCCGGAGGCGATGACCAGACCCCAGCGGCCCCGCTACGAGCGTCTGGCGAGGCTCCTGCGGGCGCAGCGGGTCGAGGTGCGCGTGCTGCCTGACGCCTCGTTCGGCCTGATCCATGGCAAGGCCGGTGTCATCCGCTATGCCGACGGCCGCAGTACCTGCTTCCTCGGCTCGATCAACGAGACCGGCGAGGCGTGGAGCCGTCACTACGAGCTGCTGTGGGAGGACGAGGAGCCCGCCTCTATCGCCTGGGTTCAGGCGGAGTTCGAGGCGCTCTGGACGCACCGCGACGCCCGTCCGCTCGCAGATGTCGTCGTCGAGGACGTCGAACGTATCCTCAACCGGCGGATAGTTCAGGTCGCTGAATGGGACCCGGCGACGGACGAGCAGGCACCGTTCATCGAGGCCCCGGCGTCGCGTCAGGGCGTCGGGCTCGCGCCGCACCAGCGGGCGTTCGTGGCTAGGGTGGTGCGCGACCTCGACGTCTTCGGCCAGGCGCGCTTCGTCCTCGCCGACGACGTCGGGCTCGGAAAGACCGTCCAGCTCGGGATGGCCGCCGAGCTCATAGCCCTTACGAATGACAACCCAGTGCTCGTGCTCGCGCCCAAGAACCTCCTGCTGCAGTGGCAGGAGGAGTTGCTGCGGATGCTCGCCGCCCCGTCGGCGCGCTGGATCGATAACCGCTGGATCACCGAGGACGGCGTCGTCTGGCCATCGCCGCCGACGGCGTGTCCCCGCCGGATCGGTCTTTTTCCGACGAGCCTCGTGACGGCGGAAAGCGAAACCGCGCAGGCCCTCCTGAACCGGCACTATGCCTGCGTCGTTCTGGACGAAGCCCATCGGGCACGTCGCTCGCGCCCGCGCGGTCAGGAGGGCGATCCGAACAACCTGCTCACCTTCATGCTCGAGATCGCCGGCCGAGCCGAGAGTGTCCTGTTGGGCACCGCGACGCCGATCCAGATCGACCGGATGGAGCTATACGACCTGATGCGCATTCTCCATCGCGGCTGCGAGCGCATCTTGGGCGGCATCGGCAGCAACTGGCGGCACGATCCTCGCGAGGCGATGGACTTGGTCGCCGGCCGAAGTGAGCCGCCGACGAGCATCGCCCAGCTCTGGGCCTGGCTGCGTGATCCCTTGATCCCGAAAGGCGAGCATCCGCTGGCCACCCAGGTTCGCGCCGACCTGAGCGTGCCCGACAATCACACGGCGGTGCCGGTCGATGCGCTTGACCGCCTCGGCACGCCGCTCCGACGGCGCCTCGAGGCTCTGGGTGGCGACCTTGTCCGCCACCACAACCCCTTCGTCCGCCACGTGATCAAACGGCGGCGGCGCGACCTCAAGAACCCGGACGGCACACCCGTCTTTCGTGAGGTGCCCATGCGCCTTCACGGCGAAGGTGACGACGACGCCCTGGTGATGTCGGACAACATGGCGGCAGCCTATGAGGAGGCCCGAGCCTATTGTCAGCTGATCGCCAAGGTACGCCCCGGCGCCGGTATCCTAAGGACGCTGCTGCTCCGGCGCATTGGAAGCTCGCTGCGCGCCGGGCTTCTCACCGCGCGCAAGCTGCGCGATGGTGAGGAAGGGGCGCTGGTGGGCGAGGAGGACGAGGGTCTCGCCCCAGAGGGTGTTGCCGATGTTGGCGGTGAGGCGCTGACAAAGCTCGAAAGCGCCATCGCAAAGATGGAGGCTGCGGGAGACGACGATCCGAAGCTCCGCGTTGTGCTTGACCGTCTCAGACGCGAAGGGTGGGCGGACCGCGGCTGTATTCTCTTCAGCCAGTATCTCGACACCGTCCTGTGGCTGGCAGGACACCTTGCGCAGGCTTTCCCGGACACGCTGGTCGGCATTTACGGCGGTCAAGGCAGCTCGTTCCTGCTCGAGGGTGAACGCCACCGCGGTGCCGCGCGCGAGGAAATCCAGGCCCACGTCCGTAACCGCTCGCTGAATATCTTGGTCGCTACCGATGCCGCGTCGGAAGGGTTGAATCTCCAGCGCCTCGAAACCCTGATCAATGTCGACCTTCCCTGGAACCCCGCGCGGCTTGAGCAGCGGAAGGGCCGGATCGACCGCATCGGCCAGCTTGCTGGCGCGATCGATATCCTGAACCTCCGCTACCGAGGCTCGGTCGAGGACGAGGTCCACAGCGCCCTCTCGTCCCGCCTGCAGCAGATCCGCAGTGTCTTTGGCACCATCCCCGACACGCTCGAGGACGTCTGGGTGGCGACGGCGCTCGGCGAGGTCGAACAAGCGCGGCGCCGCATCAGTGAGGTCCCCTCGCGCCATCCATTCGACCTGCGCTACGCTCAAGATCTGCCGGAGACCGCTTGGGAGCGCTGCGCCGAGGTGCTCGATCGCCATGATGTCCTTAGGGTGATGAAGCAGCCCTGGTAGAGCCTTGGCGGTGCGTGGAGCATCGCGGTAACTTCCCGGATCGCTTCGTCGGGTGGCCGTTTACAAGCCTGGTGCGGTCATCGGCCATTTGCGTGGCCTCGCACGTGATAATCACGGGAAATTCGGAAAATCCGGGTGTCGGGCACGGATTGATGGCCTCGCAGTCGGCCTACCAAGTCGTGCACGTTTGGGTCCGCCTTGACTAGAGGTCGAATCGCGCGCTCGAATCGTTGCGAAAGCGAAAAACCTAGGAGCGGCAAGACCCGAGTTTGCGGTCAGTGGGCACATTTGGGTCGGTCGGTCGGGCACGGGTCATTGAAAACATTGAATTTTTAGGGCCGAAGAGGGGCTTCGGGCGCCGCCAACCTGTAGGCACACGAATCGGTGGATTCGGCTCGCTTGGGAGTGCTGTACACGCTATAAGCGTGGGCATGTACCTTCGGACCACGCAGCGCCGCAACAAGGACGGCTCGACCGTCCGCTACTACGCGCTCGCCGAGAACGTTCGCCATCCCGAGAAGGGCCGCGTCGAGGCCAGGGTGGTGCACAGCTTCGGCCGCGCCGATCGCCTCGAGCGGGCGGCGCTGGCGCGGCTGGTGCGCAGCATTCGCCGGGTGCTCGACGCCGACGGCGGCGAGGCTCCGGCCGGCGAGAAGGGTCGCGAACGGGCGATCGAGATCGAGGCGAGCTTTGATCTCGGTGTCGTCCACGTGGTGGAGCAGCTGTGGGCTCGGCTCGGCATCGGCCGAGCGATCGCCGCCCGGCTGGCAGCCGACGAGCGACAAGCACCGCATGAGGCCGCCTTGCTGGCGATGACCGCGCAGCGTCTCGCCCGGCCGGGCTCCAAGCTCGCCTGTCACGAGCGCTGGCTCGATCGCGTCTGGTTGCCTGAGGCCAGGGATCTCGCCCTCGGCCAGCTCTATCGCGCCCTGGATCTCTTGGCCGCGCACGGCGATGCGATCGAGACAGCGGTGTTCTGGCACCGCGTCGACCTGTTCAAGCTGGACGTCGACCTGGTCTTCTATGACGCGACCACCGCCTGGTTCGAGTGCGACGAGGAGGCCGTCGCCAGCCACGCGTGGCGCGGCCTGACCTTCGCACCCTTGCGCAAGCGCGGCCACAGCAAGGAAGGGCGGGACAACGATCCGCAGGTGATCATCGCGCTGGCCGTGACCCGCGACGGCATGCCGGTGCGGTCCTGGGTTCTCCCGGGCGACACGGCCGACGTGACCACCGTGCAGCGGATCAAGGAGGATCTTCGCCAGCTGCGCCTCGGCCGGGCGCTGTTCGTCGGCGATGCCGGGCTCTACGCCAAGGCCAATCTCAAGGAGCTCAGCCGGGGGGCCGGCCGCTACATCCTGGCGACGCCGATCGGGCGGGTGAAGGAGATCAAGGACGAGGTCCTGCGCCGCCCCGGGCGCTACGCCGAGATCACGCCGCACCTGCGCGCCAAGGAAGTCATCATTGGCCAGGGTGAGCGGCGGCGGCGCTACAGCCTCTGCCTGAACGCCGAGGAGGCCGCGCGGCAAAAGCGCCATCGCAACGAGATCCTGGACCTCCTGCGGCTCGAGCTCGAACGCCTCGAGCGCGATCACCCCAAGGCCGCGTGTCGCCTGGTCGCCTCCAAGCGCTTCGGCCCCTATCTCTCGCTCGACGGCCAGGGCCGGCCCTTCATCGATCGCGCCAAGGTCCGCCGCGCCGCGCAACTCGACGGCAAGTTCGTGCTGACCACCAACGACGACAGTCTGTCGGCCGCCGACATCGCGCTCGGCTACAAGGGCATGTGGATCATCGAGGCCTGCTTCCGCAAGCTCAAGACCACCGGGCTCGGCATTCGCCCGATGTTCCACTGGACGCCGCGGCGGATCGTCGCCCACGTCAAGCTGTGCGTGCTTGCGCTGATGATCCAGCGGGCCGCGGAGATCGCCGCCGAGGCGCCATGGTCGCAGCTCCTCGACATCCTCGAGCGTCTGAAAGCGGTCCGCTACACCGCTGAGGGCGCGACCATTGTTCAGGCCAGCCGGATCGGCCCCGAGCTCGCCGCCATCCTGAAAAAGCTCGACATCTCAAGGCCCAAGCCCATCCTCGCGGTCGGCTGACCCCGCCCGGGCCGCCACCCGCGGTAGGGACACGCCTCCCCGCCACCCTCTCCAACATCCTGAAATCACGCCCGGATTCCAGCCCGTTCACCACCGACCGCAAACTCGGGCCAGAGGTTGTATGTAGGTTACACGGGGGTACAAACGTTACACAGTGTCACTTCGGGGAGCTCGTGGAAATTCGCGCGAGCGCTTGAGAAATTCCTGGAAATTCCGGAAATTCGCGTAGTTTCCCGAGGGCACGCCAAGGGGTCGACAGCCAGCGGCCGGCAGTCTGGAGGATCGGCGTTGCTTCTGGAAAAGGACGCCTCATGGCGCTGAGCCTCGAGGATGCCGAGACCGACCGGCTGGCGCCCGAGGTCGCGAAGCTCACCGGCGAGAGCCTGACTGAGGCGGTGCGCACCGCGCTCGCCGAGCGGCTCGAGCGCGAGCGGTAGGCGGGCAGAGACGAAGGGTCTTGCGGAGCGCCTCGACGAGCTCACCAAGGAGTGCGCGGCGTTGCCCGATTACGACACCCGCAGCCCGGACGAGATCATCGGCTACGACGAGTACGGCGTGCCGCGCTGATGGTGCTCGACACCTCGGCCATCGTAGCCATCCTCCTCGACGAGCCCGAGCGCGCGGCCTTCGACCGCCGGATCGAGGACGATTCGCGGCGGCTCGTCTCCGCCCCCACGCGCGTCGAGGCGACCTTCGTCATCGAGAGCCGCAAAGGCGAGCCCGGGCGCGAGCGGCTCGAGCGGTTCTTCCGGCTCACCGACGCCGAGGTCGTTCCCGTGACGCCGGAGCAGGTCGAGATCGCCTGCGCAGCCTTTCGCCGCTTCGGCAAGGGTCGGCATCCCGCCGGCCTCAAACCTCGGCGACGTGTTCGCCTACGCGCTGGCCAAGGCCACCGGCGAGCCGCTTCTGTTCAAGGGCGACGATTTCGCCAGGACCGACATCGCGAGCGCGGCCTGACCCGCTCGGCCCCGCATGTGATGGTTCATGGGATCTTCGAATAAACGGCGCCACGCACGGATTGGTCGACCGGCGGTCGGGGATCGAGGTGGTGCAAGTTTGGATCGGTTTGCCGTCGAATCGCGCGCTCGAATCGCCATTATCGCCTCTATCGCAAATGCTTATGTGTGGTCAAAGTTGCGCAAAGTGTGACTCAGTGTGACTTCGGGGCCCCTGCGGAAAATTCGCGCCGGTGCGCGGGAAAATCGCCGGAAATCCCGAAATTCGCGCAATTTCTCTGGGCGCGCCCGAGACGACGGCTCGCCCTCGGCGGCAAATTCGCCTGCCGGCGATGGTCGATCTGATCGGACCGGGGACCGAGGCCAAGGTCCGACGAAAGCCGCTTCTGGCGCCTGCCACGGCATGATAGCGTGGCCCAATGACCGTGATCCGCGCCCGCCCGGAGCTGGTGCCGCCCGAGCTGCTCGATCGGGTGGTCCGGTTCTTCGATCCCGAGCTGGTGATCCTGTTCGGCAGCCGGGCGCGCGGCGAGGCCGGCGCGGACAGCGACTACGACCTCCTGGTCGTGGTCCCCGACCACACCCCGCCCGAGAGGCGGCGTCTGCGCGCCGGCTATGAGGCCCGCGCCGGCTGGTCGGGCGCGGTCGACATCATCCCCTGCACGCGAAGCGGCTTCGAGCGCCAGCGTGACGTGGTCGGCACGCTGGCCGAGATCGCGGCGCACGAGGGTATCGTGGTCCATGCCCGCGGCTGATCGCGCAAGCCGGGCCCGGGAGGCGCGGCGCTGGGTTGGCCGCGCCGAGCTGGATGCGGCCGCTGCCGCGCGCCTCTTGACCGGCGCGCCGCCGTTGCCCTCGGTCGCTGCCTTCCACTGCCAGCAGGCTGCTGAGAAGCTGCTGAAGGCCGCGCTCGTGCACGCCGGCGTGCGCCCGCGCAAGACCCACGATCTCGCATCGCTCGCCGACGAGGCGGCGCGGCTTCTGCCAACGCTGACAGCGCTCGCCGACCCGCTCCGGCCGCGGACGCTCTGGTCGTTCGCGTTCCGCTACCCGCTGGACGAAGGGGGTCGAGGAGCCTGAGCCGACAGTGGCCGAGGTTCGGGCGGTACTCGACCAGATCGCCGGGCTGCGCGCCGCGGTCCTGAGCGCGATCGAGGGCAGGCCCGGTGAGGGACGCAAGCGCTCGGTGACCGGACCTGATGCGTAGGCTGCCACAAAGGAGTGCAAAGCGTGACGAAGTGGCAACTCAGGGGCCGTACGGAAGATAGAGGCAGCGCCGCGAAAATGCCCGGAAATTCCGGGAATCCCCGGAATTTGCTCGCAGCCGCGCGGAAATTCCGCAACCGGGACGACGTGGTCCACAGTCGGCCGCCGGCAGTCCAGAGCACCGGCGTTGGTTCTGGAAAGGGCGAACCGTGGCGCTGAGCCTCAAGGATGCCGAGACCGACCGTCTGGCACGGGAGGTCGCGAAGCTCACCGGCGAGAGCCTGACCGAGGCGGTGCGCACGGCGCTCGCCGAGCGCCTCGAGCGCGTGCGGCGCAGGCGAGCGGAGACGAAGGGTCTCGCGACGCGCCTCAACGAGATCGCCCTGCACTGCGCCTCTCTGCCGGACACGCGGACGGCGGATGAGATCATCGGCTACGACGACAAAGGCATGTGGTGATGGTCATCGATACCTCGGCCATCGTCGTGATCCTGCCTCAACTACAAGGACATCTCGGCGTCCTCCGCGCCTCTGCGGTGATACCATCGCATGAGATCCCTCGTGCACAACGCGTTGTCGGGGGCGAGTCCACTCACCGTCCACCTCACGCCGGCTGCTTGTTCCGGCTGCCGGTCCCCGCTCAGGCGCACTCGCGCTACGATGCGGGTGGGTCGAGGGCGGGTCGGATGATAGGATCGTCCGGTGACCCGAGCGGAGGCATACGCCATGAGCACAGCCGACCCCAACCGCGTGATCCTGACGGGCGAGAACCCGTTCCTGCGACTTAGCCACAACGACGGCGATCCCAACACCACCGATGCCAGCTTCTGGCGCATCATCTTCTGCCCGGCCGGACCGGGCCACGTCCTCTATCTCAAGAGCGAGCTGACCGAGAACCGCTGGCGCATCTACGCCGACAACATCGCGATGGCGCGTTGGCTGCAATCGACCGTCCAGGGGATGCTCAATGCCGAGACCGCAGACGCGGCCATCCCCGTGCTCGACGCCCGGTTCACCAGGTCGGGGGATCCCCGCTATTTCTGGACGGAGCGGGTGGCAGCGCCGGACGAGGAGATCACGCTGACCTGGTATGAGATCGGGGAGCCGTTGCTGATCCACACGGAGCCCCACGCGCAACCGGGACGTCCGTACGGGGTGTGCACCGTCCTGGTACCCGCTCTCGGGGCGCGCCTGTTGCGCAACGGCATCGAAGCCGCGGGTCGGCCATGGCCGAGGGAGCGCGAAGGCCGACCATTCAGCACCTGCGCGTTGGCGTTCTCCGAAAGTTGGACGGCATCCGGTTAGGCTCGCCCTCGTTTCCCTACGATGGCGCGGGCGAGGCGAGCCCGGACAGCGTCTTCGACCTGCTGGTGGTGCCGGACGACGACGCGCCTGCGGCCCAGCTCGGCTGGCGGTCCGCGTTCGAGGCCCCGCAAGGACCTCCACCGCGCGGTCGACATCGTGCCGTGTCGGCGGCACTGGTTCGAGGACAAGCGCGGGGTGATCGGCTCGCTCGCCCACATGGCCGCCGAGGAAGGCATCGTGGTCTATGAGCGGCATTGATCCGGCCAGGCAACGGCAAGAGGCGAAGGGCTTGGCTCGCCAAGGCGGATGAGGGTCCGCGTCATCCGGCTTTGTCTCGATGCGCAGCCGCCGGTCCTTGGCATCGCCACCATCAGCTCACACGTCAGCGAGCCAAAGCGGCTCTTGGATGCTATGGTGTTGCGACACTACGGTGAGGCGGTCTGCGCCAATCGCACCGGAGAGGGGCCATGAGGTTCACGCGAATTACGGTCAATCCCAGGCAGATGGGCGGCGTGCCGTGCATCCGCGGGCTGCGCATCCCCGTCGCCACTGTGGTCGGGATGGTGGCCGACGGCATGACCGAGACGGAGATTCTGTCCGCCTATCCCGAGCTCGAGCGCGAGGACCTCGCTGAAGCGCTCCGATACGCCGCCGACGCCGTGCGCGAGCGCGAGCTGCCGCTGGTGGGTGCGTGAGATTCCTTGTGGACAACGCCTTGTCGCCGAGCGTCGCAGAGGGCTTGCGGCAGAGCGGTCATGATGCCGTGCACCTGCTCGACTACGGACTGCATGCGGCCGAGGACGAGGCGGTTTTCGCTCGCGCCAGGGACGAAGACCGGATTCTCATTTCGGCAGACACCGACTTTGGCGCGCTGCTGGCGTTGACGAGGGAGCGCAGGCCCTCGGTCGTCCTCTTCCGGCGCGGCACCGACCGCAGGCCGCACAGGCAGCTTGCGCTCCTGGTGGCGAACCTGCCGGCTCTCGAGGAGCCGTTGCGACATGGCAGCGTCGTCGTGCTGGAGGAGGCGCGCATTCGCGTTCGCCTGCTTCCGGTCGGCAGCGACGAATGACGGTGGAGGGGACCACGCGGGCGACCGGGGGTGGACCGGGCCTGGTACAGAGACTCGCTCCGATCGGCGCGCCCCGGCCGACGTCACCCCGCTTTCCTGTTCCGGCTGCCGGGCGGGCGGCCGCGGCCGCGCTTGACCGGCGCCGGCGCAGCCTCGGGTAGGGGTGGCACAGGCGAGGCGAGGGTGCCCGGCGGGTCGTCCGGGCGGCCGAAGTCCTGGACCA
>JBOHKK010000036.1:0-25609 GCA_050729115.1 Geminicoccaceae bacterium
CGCGATGCCGACCACCGCGAAGATCGAGAAGGTGTACTCGCCCGCCGCGCTCGCGGCGAAGCCGATCGGCACGAAGCCCGCGATCGTGACCAGGGTGCCGGTCAGCATCGGCGCCGCGAGCGTGCGGTAGGCGAAGGTCGCGGCCTGCTCCTTGCTGTCGCCGGCGGCGAGCCGCCGGATCATGGCGTCGACCGTGGTCATGGCGTCGTCGACCAGCAGGGTGAGCGCGATGATCAGGGCACCCAGCGAGATCCGCTGCAGGTCGATCCCGGCCGATTCCATGAGCGGGAAGACGATCGCGAGCGTGAGCGGGATCGCCAGCGCCACGACCGCGCCCGGCCGCATGCCGAGGCTCACGAAGCTCGCGGCGATGATGATCAGGATCGCCTGCCAGAGCGAGGTGGTGAACTCGTTGATCGCGGCATCGACCGTCACCGCCTGGTCGGCGACCAGGGTGGGCTCGATGCCGATCGGCAGCCCCGCCTGGATCGCGGCCATCTCCCGCTCGATGTTGCGGCCGAGCGCCAGGATGTCGCCGCCGTCGCGCATCGCGATCGCGACCCCGATCGCAGGCTCGCCGTTCACCCGGAACATCGGCTGCGGCGGGTCGACGTAGGCGCGGCGGACCTCGGCGATGTCGCCAAGCCGGATGGTCCGGCCGTCGGCGACGAAATTGACCGCCAGGATGTCGAGCTCGGAATCGAACGCCCCCGAGACCCGCAGCGAGATCCGCTCGTCGCCGGTCTGCAGGACGCCTGCGGGCCGCACGGCATTCTGCGCCTGGAGCGCGGCGATCAGGGCGGGATAGTCGAGGCCGAGAGCGGCGAGGCGCTGGGTCGAGAACTCGAGGAAGACCTGCTCGTCCTGGGCGCCCAGGATCTCGATCTTCGAGACGTCGGGGACCAGCAGCAGGCGCGAGCGGATGTCCTCCACGAAATCGCGCAGCTCGCGATGGGTGAAGCCGTCGGCCGTGAAGCCGTAGATGATGCCGAAGACGTCGCCGAACTCGTCGTTGAAGCCGGGGCCGACGACCTCGCTCGGGAGCGTGGGCCGGATGTCGCCGACCTTCTTGCGCACGTCGTACCAGCGGTCCGGCACCTCGCCCGCCGGCGTGTCGCCCCGCAGCGTGACGAAGATCGTCGTGACCCCTGGACGGGTGTAGCTGGTCAGGTAGTCGAGGCCGGACACCTCCTGGAGCTTGCGCTCGATCCGCTCGGTGACCTGCAGGACGGTGTCCTCGAGGGTGGCCCCCGGCCAGGCCGCCTGGACGACCATGGTCCGGAAGGTGAAGGCCGGATCCTCGTTGCGGCCGAGCCGGAAGAACGACAGGCTGCCGGCGAGGACGGCCGCGATCATGAAGTAGACGACGAGCGAGCGGCGCCCGATCGCCCACTCCGATAGATTGGGGCCGATCATGACGCCGCGCCGAGCAGGCGCACCTTCTGCCCGGGCCGCAGGGCCTGGACGCCCGCGGTCACGACGATGTCACCGGGCTCCAGCCCCTGCGCCACGACCACGCTCACCGGATCGTGGCGCGCCACCTCGATGTTGCGCAGCACCACCGTGGCGGTTGCAGGATCCACCACCCAGACCGCCGGTTGCCCCTCCGCCCGGGTGAGCGCCGAGGCGGGAATCTCGATGCCCGAGGCGTGTCCGACCTGCATGCGCCCGGTCACGGTCGAGCCGAGCCGCATCGCCGATGGCGGATCGGCGAGCCCGACCCTGACCGCGAAGGTGCCGGTCGCCGGATCGGCGCGCGGCGCCACTTCCCGGACGCGCCCGATCGCGCTCACCGCGGGGTTCATCGTCAGGACGACCTCGATCTCGGGATCGGCGGGGGCCAGGTCCTTGAGCTGGGCCGGCACGTCGAAGACGGCGTCACGCCCGTCCTCACGAGCGATCTGAACGATCATGCGGCCGGCCTGCACGACCTCGCCGGGCTCGGCGCCCACCGTCGTCACGGTGCCGGCCGAGTCCGCGAACAGCTCGGTGTAGCTGAGGCGGCTCTCGGCAATGCTGAGCTGCGCCTGCGCGGCGTCCGCCCGCGACTGCGCGGTCTCGAGCGTCTGTCGGACAGCGGCGAGGCCTTGTCGCCGAAATAGGCGCCGGAGATCACCGCACCGGCGGTTATCGCGGGCGACAGGTCCATCTGGTAGGCCACACCCATCAGCCCGAGGCCGATGGTGGCGACCACCGTCCAGGAGCTGCCGATGCTGCACGCCACCAGCGCGCAGACCACGCAGGCGGAGAGGTAGAAGTACTCCGGGCTGAGCACGCCCATCGCGTAGTACACCATCGCGACCAGCGTGCCGCTCATCGCCCAGGTGCCGATCAGCGCGCCGACGGCGAACAGGATGAAGATCGCCGGCAGGGCCGACGCGATGCCCGCGACCACCCCCTTGCGGATATCGTCCCAGGGATGGCCGTTCTTCCAGGCGAGGCCGGCCGCGAGCGTCGCCGCGAGCGTGAGCGCGACCTGGCTGGGGCCGTAGGCGGCATTCTCGCCGAACAGAAGGAAGCTCGCCGACACGAGCGCGATCAGCACGGCGACTGCGACAAGCGAGTCGACGAGGGATGGCGGCCTGGGCTGGCGCGTGGGAGCGACCTCGCTCATGCTGTTACCTTGCTCCACGATCCTCGAGGGATTCGCCGCCACTCCATCCCGCTCGGGTCGCGGTCACGACCGTGGGCGGCCCAGGAGAGCCGGTGCACTGACGCATTCGCTTGATTCCCCTGTCATTGCCGGGCTTGACCCGGCAATCCACTCTGGAGCCAGCGGCTGCCTCGCGGGTGGATGCCCGGATCAAGTCCGGGCATGACAAAACAAAGGTACGTTCCGTTTGCGCCGGGGCACTAGGAGGCGACCGGATCGCGGATCAGCGGGCAGGTCATGCAGTGGCCGCCACCGCGCCCGCGACCCAGCTCGGCGCCGACGATCGTGATGACCTCGATGCCCTGCTTGCGCAGGAGCGTGTTGGTGTGGGTGTTGCGGTCATAGGCGACGACCACGCCGGGCGCCACGGCGACGAGGTTGTTGCCGCTGTCCCACTGCTGGCGCTCGGTCGCGTACGAGTCGCCGCCCGTCTCGACCACGCGCAGCTTCTTCAGGTTGAGCGCTTCCGCGACCACGTCGAGGAACGGCTTCTTCTCGCGCGTCACCTCGAGCCCGCCGGGGCGGTCGCTCGGGCGCAGCGAGATCGTGCCCAGGCGGTCGACGATGTCGGAAAACACGCACACCAGGTCGCGGTCGGCGAAGGTGAACACGGTATCGAGATGCATGGCCGCGCGCAGCTTCGGCATCGCGGCGATGACCACGCGATCGGCGGCGTTCTTGGCGAACAGCTCGACCGCCAGCTGGGTGATCGCCTGGCGCGAGGTGCGCTCGCTCATGCCGATCAGGACGACGCCGTTGCCGGGGATCAGGACGTCGCCGCCCTCGAGCGTCGCCGTGCCGTAGTTCACGTCCGGGTCGCCCCACCAGACCTGGACCTTGTCGGCGAAGCTCGGGTGGAACTTGTAGATCGCCGTGGCCAGCAGCGTCTCCTCGTGCCGCGCCGGCCAGTACAGCGGGTTCACCGTGACGCCGCCGTAGATCCAGCAGGTGGTGTCGCGGGTGTAAAGCGTGTTCGGCAGCGGCGGCAGCAGGTATTCCGTGATGCCGGTCGCCTCGCGCACCATCTCGAGATATCGGGACGCATGCTTGTCGGGCAGCTCGTTTGCCGAGAGGCCGCCGAGCATGGTCTCGGCGAGCGCGCGGGCGTCCAGGCTCTCGAGGTAGGCGCGCGTGTCCTCGACCAGGCCGAGGCCGACCTCGTTGGCGGTGATCTGACGGTCGAGCAGCCAGGCCCTGGCGGTCGGGCCCTCGAGCGTCTGGGCGAGCAGGTTGTGCATCTCGACCACCTCGACGCCGCGCTCGCGCATCTTGGTGATGAAGTCGAAATGGTCGCGCTTGGCGTTCTGCACCCACAGGACGTCGTCGAACAGCAGCGCGTCGCAGTTGGTCGGGGTCAGGCGCTCGTGCGCCCGGCCCGGCGCGCAGACCAGCACCTTGCGCAGCGTGCCGACCTCCGAATGGACGCCGTAGCCGGTGGATGGACTCGCCGTGGGTTCGTTTGGCATGACTGCCTCCCCCTCAGATTGTTATCAGGCCCGTGGCGAGCCCGTAGATTCCGGCGACGGCGCCGGCGGCGATCGCGAGGAACAGCAGGAGCTCGAGCTTGGTGAAGACTTGCAGGTTCTGCTCGCGCCGCGCCATGTAGTAGAGCAGGGTTCCCGGCGCGAACAGAATGCAGGAAAGAAGCAGGAACTTGAGGCCGCCGGCATAGATCATGAAGATGGTGTAAACCGTCGCGATCGCGGCATAGATCAGGTCGCCGCGACGCTCCTGCGGCGCCACCTCGTAGGTCTCGCCGCGCTGCGCCAGCTTCAGCCCGTAGCCCGCGACCAGCACATAGGGGATCAAGGTCATGGCGCTGGTCAGCTCGAGCGCGACATCGAAGGCGTATTGGGCGAACAGGGTCACGATCAGAAAGAGCTGGACGATGATGTTGGTCAGCCACAGCGCGGTCGACGGCACCTGGTTCTGGTTCTCGTGCTTGAGGAACGCCGGCATGAGATCGCTGCGAGCGGCCGAAAAGGCGACCTCCGCGGCGAGCATCGACCAGGCCAGATAGGCGCCCAGGACCGAGACGATGAGGCCGGCGCTGACGAACTTGGCGCCCCAGGGGCCGACCACCGACTCCAGAACGCCTGCCATGGATGGCTGGCGGAGCGCGCCGAGCTCCGGGCGGGTCAGCACGCCGTAGCACAAAAGCGTGACCAGGATCATCAGGCACAGGACGCCGATGAAGCCGGTCACCGTCGCGAAACCGACATCGGCCCGCGTCTTGGCGTAACGCGAGTAGACGCTGGCGCCCTCGACCCCGATGAACACGAACACGGTGACCAGCATCGTGCTGCGCACCTGGTTGAACACGGCGCCGGCGCTGTAGTCGCCGCCACCCCAGAAGCTTGCTGTGAAGAGCTCGGAATCGAACGCCAGAGCCACGAAGACCACGAACACGATGATCGGGACGACCTTGGCGATGGTGACGACGGTGTTGATGAACGCAGCCTCCTTGATGCCACGGAGGATCATGAAATGTACCGTCCACAGGATAATCGAGGAGCAGAGCACCGCGGCGACCGTATTGCCGTCACCGAAGATAGGAAAGAACAGGCCGAGCGTCGACTTGATCAGGATGAAATAGGTCGTGTTGCCTACGCATGTCCCCGCCCAAAAGCCGAAGGCCGCGGCGAACCCGAGATAATTGCCGAACCCGGCCTTGGCGTAGGCGAAAATACCCGAATCGAGGTCGGGCTTGCGCTGCGCCAGGAACTGGAAGACGAACGCCAGCATCAGCATGCCGCCGCCAGCGATGACCCAGGCGATGAGCGCGCCGAATGGTCCGGTCGCGGCGCCGAACCGCCCGGGCAGCGAGAAGATGCCCGCGCCGACCATCGACCCCACCACCATGGCGGTCAAGGTCAAGCGGGAGAATTTCTCCGCTGGAGCTGCCGCCGCGTTCCCTGACACGGGAAGCGCCTGTTCCGCCGACGATGCCATGCACGTCCTCCTGGCGAGGAAGCGCTGCGCCCCTCGTCGTTCTTGTATGTTGTCGTCGCTTACGGATGAGCACACTTGCCACTTGCGCCGCACCCGTAGCAGACGTCCAGCTGGAGCGGCGCGCCTCTCGGAGGCCTTGCGGCGATCGTCGCGCAGCCGTGGACCCTGTCGACCTTGTCAGCCTTGCTTGAGCCCCTGGCCCTTATGTTCTCCCCCCGTTTCGCTTCTAGGAAATTACTTACACGAGTCATCACGATCGGCGACTTTTTTGTGAACGTTGCGTCTTTTTGACGCCGCCAGTATCGCATCTCGAGAGGTAGGGAGAAACAAGTCATGCGAACCAGCTTGTTGTTGGGCAGCACCGCGCTCGTGAGCGCTGGTCTTCTGATGGCCGGCGGCACCCAGGCGCAGGAGACGCGGGTCGGCGGGATCGAGGTCGTGCTCGGCGGCTTCACCCCAGTTCGGCGTCGCGGCCGGCAACAAGAACACGATCACCGGCGGCGGCCATGACCGGAGCTACGCCCTCCACATGGTCATCGTCTGGCGGGCACCGCCGCGGTCCGCGGGGCCGCGCCGATGCCCTCCTCGATCCGTGCGAGCAGGTACGGAAAGAACGGGTTGGACGACATGCGCAGCAGCGAATCCAGGCTCACGATCAGCGCGCCGCGCTCCCCGCGCGCCGCGATCGTGCCCAGCGTGATCCCGAAATCCTCGTCCGGATCGGGTTCGGTGCCGTACAGGCCGTCGCTGGAGGGAAACGGCAGCGCGACATGCGACAGCGAAAAGACGCCCGGCGGATAGAGCAGTCCCAACGGGCGCTCCTTTGCGGTCGCCGCGCCGGCCTCGATCACGCGCTCCGCGACCTCGCTGCTGCCCGCGGTGGCATTGGTGATGATCGTGGTCCGGAAGCGTCGCGGCGGCGCCGGGAGCAGACGCGTCAGCACGGCGTCGGATGCGGAACGCAGCAGCGGGCTGAGCTTGGCATCGCGGTTCAGGTCGAACAGCACGAGCTCGCTGCCGTTGGCGGGCAGATGCGCGTACAGCGATGAGATGATCGCGCGCGTGCTGACCGTGAAGTCGATGACCGACTGGAACGTGAGAATCGGCGGCAGGCGGGCCAGCTGGCCGCTCTGCGCCTGGCGCAGAATCTGCTGCTGCAGCGCTTGCGTCAGGCGCCAGGACTGGCGCGCGCCATTGACCGGAAACGAGTTGTACTTGAACGGGTTGAACTCGGGCAGGATGCTGAGCCAGGCGGCCTTCGCGAACTTTGGCAGGATCGCCGGCAGGCCGGCGAATCCCGCGAAGCGCGCGAACGCCGTGATGCCGATCATGGGCGAGATCAGGACGATGCGGTCGGGCCGGGTCAGCTGCGAATCCTCGATCGCGTCGAGGGCATACTTCATCGCGAGCGCGCCGCCGTTGGAGAACCCGACCAGGTGCAGCGGCAGCGCCGGGCCGATCCGCCGCCGCGCCTCCCTCACGGCCAGCCGTGTGGCGGCCATCCAGTCTTCCCACTCGACCTCCGTCAGGCCGGCCGGGACGGTGCCGTGGCCGGGCAGCCTGATCGCGACCGCGACATAGCCATGCGCCAGGTAGCGCCGCGCGATGTGACGCAGGCTGTAGGGCGAGTCCGTCAGCCCGTGCAGGAACACCACCGCGCCGACGGGCGGGCCGTCCGGCTCCAGCACGTAGGATCGGTTCCAGTCCTCGGCAAACCGGCCCGGGTACACCGGGCTGCCCGCGAAGTATCGGTTGGCCGGGACGCGATCCTCCGCGTCCAGCCGTGCCGTGACCTCGACCTGAACCTCATCGAACATCGCCTGCTCGGCCGCGAGGTACCGGCTCCAGTCGGCGTTCTCGATCTCGTCCACGCTCAGCTCGGGGGGCGCGTAGGTGTGCCAGAGCTCGAGCGGCGGACCGCGTTGGGTGTCGTAGATGCGGACGCCGATCAGCACCATCGCGATCACGGCGAGCAGCACCGCCCCACGCTTCAGGATCCTGAGTGCTCGCGATCGCATGGTCCCGGCTCCCCGCCACGTCCTGCGGCATCGTTACCTGCCCCAACCAGGGTCAGCAATAGGAGGGCGGCCGCCCGCAAGGCGCCGGTCGACAGCCCCGACGGCCCGGCGCGCACCGCCGCCGCGGCTGCAACGCGGCCTGGGGCGCCACGCATCCGTACCGAACAACTTGCTCCTGAGGCCCCAGGAGGGCCACAGTGGCTGCTGTAGAATCCGGGAAATCTCGGTGAAGCGGATAAGTCGATCGGCCGGAGTAGGCCCCTGATTCGATCGTCTTCGCCGGCGCCGACAATCTCCTCCCGATCCGTCGTGACGCGGTGAGCTGTCGGCAACCGGCGCCACACCGGCGACCCCGGCACGGTAGGCGTCGGCACTCTTAGCACGTCCTTCCTTTGGGCGGACCCAGCCCACGCCCCCTCCCGGCCACCCACAGCGTACCATGGGATTGGGTGGCCGGGAGGGGGAGCGGGCTGGCGTCGATCTCAACTGAACCGAAAATGCCCTAGGGCAACCGGCGGTCGAGCGCGGCACCGCGCGTCCACCGTCGTCGCGCGGCGGCGGCGAGCGCGAGCCAGGTCCGCCGGCCTGCCTGCTCCGGGGCTCGCGAGCGCACGGTGACGCGCCCCGAGGAGACCGCGCTCCGCGGCAGGCTTGCCGAACCTCGCCCAAATCACACGGTTGAAAGCGCGCGATGCGGCTGTCAAGGTGGCGGCCCGGACCACGCGGTGGCGACGCCGCAAGGCGGATCGCCTCGGACCAATAACGCAGCGGGTGGCAAATGGAATGGGACGTGGTTCTCTTGTCGCGGATTCAGTTCGCGTTCACGGTCTCGTTTCACATCATCTTTCCCTCGTTCACGATCGGGCTTGCCGCGTGGCTCGCGGTGCTCGATGCCCGCTGGCTGATCACCGGCCATCCCTACTACCGCCAGCTGTTCGATTTCTGGCTCAAGGTGTTCGGGATCTCGTTCGGGATGGGCGTGGTCTCGGGGATCGTGATGGCGTTCCAGTTCGGCACCAACTGGAGCGTGCTCGCCGAGCGCGCCGGGCCGATCCAGGGACCGTTGCTCGGCTACGAGACCTTCACCGCGTTTCTCCTCGAGGCGACCTTCTTCGGGGTCATGCTGTTCGGCCGCGATCGGGTGCCGCCCTGGCTCTACTTCCTGTCCTGCTGCATGGTCGCGCTCGGCACCACCTTCTCGGCGTTCTGGATCCTGGTCAACAACAGCTGGATGCAGGTGCCGACCGGCTATGAGGAGGTGGACGGGCAGTTCGTCGCGACCGACTGGCCGGCAATCCTCACGCACTGGGTCGCCTGGGTGCGCTTTTTGCACATGCTCCTCGGCGCCTATCTGACCACGGCGATGTGCGTCGCCGCGGTCGGCGCCTGGTATCTGCTCGCGGCGCGCAACGTCGAGTCCGCGCGCATCATGATGACCTCGGGTCTCGGCCTGGCCGCGCTCCTGATCGTGCCGCAGATCGTGCTCGGCCACTTCAACGGCCTCTACGTGCACACCTACCAGCCGGCCAAATTCGCGGCGATCGAGGCGCGCTGGGACACCCAGCAGCCGGCGGCCGAGACCCTGATCGGCTGGCCGGACCCGGATCAGGAGCGCAACCTCTACGCCATCACCGTTCCGAGGCTCGGCAGCTTCGTCGCGAGCGGCACCTGGGACTCGCGTGAGGTCGGGCTGAAGTCGTTCCCGCCCGAGGACCGGCCGTCCGTGTACGCGCCGTTCTTCGGATTTCGGATCATGGTCGGCATGGCGCTGATCATGTGGGCGCTGTCCTGGTTCGGCATCCTGCACCGGCTGCGGCGCAAGGAGTACGACGACGCCCGCTGGTTCCTCTGGGCGGTCCTGCTCAGCTTCCCGTCGGGCTTCGTCGCCATCCTGTGCGGCTGGTTCGTTGCCGAGATCGGGCGGCAGCCCTGGGTGGTCTACGGCCTGCTCCGGACCGTCGACGCCCATTCGCCCGCCATCACCGCGCGCGACGTGCTGACCTCGCTCAGCCTGTACGTCGTCGTCTACGGCGTGATCTTCATCTCCGGCGCCTACTACATCCTGCACATTCTGCGTGCCGGCCGCGATCAGCTGGCGAAAGAGCCGCCACCCGCGGGGCTGACCCCGAGCCGGCCCATGGCCATTCCCGGCGCCAGTCCGGGCGGCGTCGCGCAGCGTACGCCGGGGGAGTGAGTAGGGTGGACGCCATGCTACCGACGATCTGGGCGCTGATCCTGGCCCTCGCCATTCTGATCTACGTGACCCTGGACGGCTTCGATCTGGGTGTCGGCATCCTGTTCGGCACCACCGGCGACGAGCGCTACCGGCGCCAGATGATGGGCGCGATCGCGCCGGTGTGGGACGGCAACGAGACCTGGCTCGTGGTGATCGGCACCAGCCTCTACGCCGCGTTTCCGACGGTCTATGCGATCGTTCTGCCGGCGCTCTACCTGCCGGTCGTACTGCTCCTGATCGGGCTGATCTTTCGCGGGGTCGCCTTCGAGTTTCGCTACAAGACCCTGGCGATGCGCTGGGTCTGGGATCTCGGCTTCTTTCTCGGCTCGCTGATCGTCGCCTTCGTCCAGGGTGCGGCGATCGGGGCGATGGTCGAGGAGCTGCCGGTCGAGGACGGCCAGTTCGCGGGCGGTCCGTTCGTGTGGCTGACCCCGTTCGCGATCTGGTGCGGCCTCGGACTGGTGGTCGGCTACACGTTGCTCGGCGCCACCTGGCTGATCCTGAAGACCGAGGGCGAGCTGCGCGAGTGGGCCTATGCGCGGGTGCCCTGGCTGCTCGGTGCGGTCCTGGTGTTCCTCCTGGTCGCTTTCGTCTTCGCCGTGGCCGAGCATCTGCGGGTCATGGATCGCTGGCTCGACCGACCGGCGCTCCTGATCTTCCCGGTGATCGGCGCGCTCGCCACGCTCGGCCTGTACTGGGGCCTGCGCCGCCGGCGCGACGGCCTGCCGTTCGCGATGACCGTGGTGATCTTCGTGGCCGCCTTCGGCGCCATGGCCGGCAGCTTCTGGCCGTACATGATCCCGTTCTCGGTCACGATCGAGGGCGCGGCATCGCCGGCCTCCTCGCTCCGGTTCCTGTTCTGGGGCGCGGGCCTGGTCGTGCTCCCGATCATCATCATCTACACCGTGTCCGTGTACTGGATCTTTCGCGGCAAGGTACGCGCCGAGGTGCTCTACGACTGACGCCGCGCGCGGTTGGCGGCCCGCTCCGCACCGACCACCGAGGTCACGCGGCGAGGTCGCCCCTGGGAGAGGAACCATGAGCATCCCCCGCGATGCCGCCGGCGACGACACCGAGATCATCGACCCGGACGCGGAGGCGATCAGCCCGATCCACCCCGGCGTGATCCTCGGGGAGGAGTTCCTCGAGCCGCTTGGGCTCAGCGCCGACGCGCTCGCCAAGGCGATCAGCGTGCCGCGCAACCGCATCACCGGGATCGTTCGGGGCGAGCGCGCGATCACCGCCGACACGGCGCTGCGGCTCGGGCGCTTCTTCGGCATGTCGCCGGAATTCTGGCTCGGCCTGCAGATGGACCACGATCTTGAGACCACGCGTGCCTCGATTGGCAACCGCCCGAACAGGAAGTGACCCCGCGCTCCGCTTGATTTCTGTAAAATTTCGGGAGCACGAGACGGCCAGGAGTGTCGCAAATGTCGTTGACCACCTTTATCGCCATCTGGGGAGCAGGCCTGAGCACGTTTCTCGCATTCTGGAAGGACCGTCCATCCGCGTATATCCGATACGACGACTTCTCTAGTGCGGGTCTGATCGACGTGTCGGTGGAGAATCGAAGTGACGCTGATGTCATCGTGCGAGGCGCGCACGTCTTGTTTTGCCACGGCGTTAAGGTGATCTTCGGCGACTCGATCCAGGAAAATCTCGCTAGCCAGCTTGGCAGGCCCGGCACACTACTTCCAGCGGGCGGCAGTTGCACTATCACGTTCGATCTTCGAACGATGTGCGCAGACGCCAATTCTACTTCGCGAAGATTTCTTGGCGACGGCTCCGCGGTCTGGTGGCGCCGCCGGTCCCATTGGTCATCCGTCTGCCGCGCGCGGAATTCGAACGCTTTGCCGGCCGGTCCTGATACTCGATCACAATGCACCGGCGCGCTCAGTCGAGGTGCTTCAGGTACTGGGCGACGAAGTCGCAGTCGACCAGCTCGATGTAGGCCTGGGTCAGGCGTCTGGTGATCGGTCCGGGCACCATGCCGTCGCCGATCGTCGAGCCGTTGACGCTGCGCACGGGGCAGATGCAGAGGCTGGTGGACGTCAGAAAAATTTCGTCGGCGTTGGAGGCGTCGTACAGGTCGATGTCGGCCTCGCGCCACGGGATGCCGAGACCCGCGGCGAGCTCGATCACCGTGGCCCGGCTCACGCCCGGCAGCACGAAGCGCTCGTGCGGCGTCAGGAGCCCGCCGTCCCGGACCGCGAAGACGTTGCTGCCGAGCCCCTCGCACAGGTTGCCGTGGTGATCGAGGAGCACGGCCCAGGCCTCGGGATCGCGCGCGTGCGCCTCGAGATCGGCCATGACCAGGTTCAGATAGTTGTGGGTCTTGGCACGCGGGGACAGGGAGTCGGGCGGCACCCGGCGCACCGAGGGCACGATCACGTCGATGCCGTCGCGGAACAGGCGGGCGCGCGCCTCGAGCGGGAGCGGCATGCACTCGACGATCACGGTCGGGCCGTAGTGGTCCCAGTTGTCGCCAGGGGCCCGCTGCACGCCGCGCGAGATGCGCTGGCCGACCCAATGGTCCTCGCCCGGCCCGAGCAGGTGGCGGTTGCGCGCGCTCACCTCCTCGCTGACCTCGATCATCTCGGCCGGCGACAGCCCCGGGTCGATGCGCAGGTACTTGAGCGATCGGTAGAGGCGCCGGACGTGCTCCTCGATCTTGAACACCCGGCCGTTGAAGGTGCGGGTCATGTCGAAGGCGCCGTCGCCGAACACCCAGCTGCGGTCGCGAAACGGCACGAGCACCTCGCTCTCGGGCACGTAGGTGCCGTTGAAATAGGCGATCCGCTCGTTCGAGAGTGTGCTCATGGCCTCCGGCTCCAGGCTGGGTTCCCGACTTTGGCATAGCGCGTTGCACGCAGCGGCTCCACAGAATCTCGCCTTAGACAGGGGTCGCTCATCGGATCGAACTGCCAGGTCAACTGCCGGCAAGCAGCGCCTGCAGCTCCGCGACGGCGCCTGCGGCGGCGCGCTCGCCGGCCGCGATCGCCTCGGCGGCGCGATCGAACTCCAACAGACCGATGTGCCCGAGGTCGGGTCGGATGGTGACGTCGGGCGGATCGCCGGCGAGCCGGGCGCGGGTGATCCGATCCTGCGTGATGTTGAGCGCCGCGACCATCACGCTGAACAGGCTCGGGGTGTTGCGCTCGCGGCGCGCGAGCTGCCACATGGTGCCGCTACGGCCCTTCAGCGCACGGCTCTGTTCCACCAGGTCGGGCTCGAGCGCGGCCACGCGCGACCGCCTGCCGCCCGCGATTCGGAGCCTCCCGAGCTGGTCGGCATTCAGGTTGACCGCGATCACCAGGTCGGCGCCGAACGCCCGGCAGACCGAGACCGGGACCGGGTTGACCAGGGCGCCATCGACCAGCCACTCGCGCTCCCGGCGCACCGGCGTGAACACGCCGGGCAAGGAGATCGCCGTACGCAGGGTCTCGGCGAGCCGGCCTTCCTGCAGCCAGACCTCGTGACCGGTCTGGAGGTCGGTGGCGACCGCGATGAACGGCACCGGCAGATCCTCGACCATGACATCGCCGAAGTAGCGGGCCATGAACGCGAGCATGCGCCGGCCACCGATCAGACCGCCGCCGGACATGCGCGGATCGAGATAGGCGAGCAGCCGCGGCCTGGTGAGCCGGCGCGCCCAGGCCTCGAGGATCGGCAGGTGACCGGCGAGATGGACGCCGGCGATCAAAGCGCCGATCGAGGTGCCGGCGACCACGTCCGGCCGCACCCCGGCGGCGTCCAGCGCCCGGAGCACGCCGACGTGGGCCCAGCCGCGGGCGCCGCCGCTGCCGAGCGCCAGACCGATCCGCGGCCGTGCGGGCAGGGCCTTGGGGCTGGGCGGCGTCTTGGGCACAGCGCGTGTCACGGATTGAAGACCTCCATGCAGCATGCAGGTTTACCAGCTTGTGCCTCTCGTGCACGGTGGCTTTTTGCTGTCGGCGATGAGCGCGTTCCTGTGGTGTCGGATGTCCAGTTCATCTCTCGGCCGGTCAGGCGACCGGATGACGCCCGCTGACATGGTGGCCCGGATCGCGGCCCGCCTTGCCGCGGCGGGCATCGAGGATGCGCGCGCGGAGGCCTGGCTGTTGCTGGCTACGGCGACCGGACGCGAACGCGCCGAGCTGATGGCGGGCACAGCCGCGGCGCTCGATGCCGCGCAGGCGGCGCGCCTGGAGGAGCTGGTGCGGCGCCGGGTGGCGCGCGAGCCGATCGCCTACATCCTAGGCGAGAAGGAATTCTGGAGCCTCACGTTCGAGATCGATCCGGCGGTCCTGATCCCGCGCCCCGAGACCGAGACCGTGGTCGCGGCTGTCCTGGACGCGATCAACGAACGCAGGGCGGCCCTGCGCCTCCTCGATCTCGGCACCGGCTCGGGCTGCCTGCTGCTGGCGCTCCTGTCCGAGCTGCCGAACGCGACCGGGCTCGGCATCGACGCCAGCGCCGCGGCCCTGACGCTCGCCGCGCGCAACGCCGCGCGCCTGGGTCTCGCGGGGCGCGCCACCTTCCGACGCGGGCGCTGGGGCGAGGGCCTGGAGGGGCACTTCGACGTCATCGTCGGCAATCCGCCCTACGTCGCCGAATCCGAGTGGCCCCGCTTACAGCCCGAGATCCGCGAGTTCGAGCCCAGGGCCGCGCTCGTCGCCGGCGCCGACGGGCTCGACGCCTACCGCGCCCTCGCGTCGGACTGCGCGCGGCTGCTCTCCCGGGATGGCCTGTGCGCGCTCGAGATCGGCCGCGGCCAGGGCGATGCGGTGGCCGGGATCCTCGGGCGCCACGGCCTGAAGGTCACCGCGCGCCACCACGATCTCGCGGGGATCGAGCGCTGCCTGATCGCGCGACGCGCGGCATCGGCGCATGGCCGGCCATAGCGTCTTTGGCGCAGGCGGTCTATGGGAAAGGAGGCCCGACGGCAGCAATGGGAGAAGGGAATGGCCGGTGATCTGATCAAGCCCGACGAGCTCAGGCGCATCACCGATCAGATGGAAATGGAGAAGATGCGCGAGGCGTTCGAGAAGAAGCGCAAAAGCCGACGAGGCGCAGCATGAGATGCGCGAGGCGTTTATGGCGCGCGAGATCCACCCGGAGGTGTTCGATCGCCTCTCCCGGGTGGTGAAAGCCGCCGCCGAGAGGGGTGAGCGCGAGGTCCTGGTCCTGCGCTTCTCGAGCGAGTTCTGCACCGATGGCGGTCGCGCGATCAACAGCTTCGACCCGGACTGGCCCGGCACGCTCACCGGCTTCGCCAAGCGCGCCCACGAGTTCTGGGAGAAGGAGCTCGCGCCGCAGGGCTACAAGGTGCGCGCGCAGATCATGGATTTCCCGGGCGGCGTACCGGGCGACGCCGGGATCTTCCTCAGATGGTGAGCGGGCTCTCCCGTCGCGCGCCACACGCCGCCGGGATGGGGTCGGCAGCGCAACGAGCCTTGCCGGCTTGCCAAGAGCGGGTGTGTGCGCGATCTTCGTGAGCAGGATGTTCGGGAGCAGCGAGGTGCCCACGACCCCATCGGCATCGACGGATACGCCGAATGTGCGGCGCCGGCTGGTGCTTGCCTGGGCGCCGCCGGCGCTGCTCGGCGCCGGCGTCCTGCTCGGCCTCGCGCTGTGGGCCGAGTGGGGCTTCGCGATCGCCTTCGAGGCGCTCCGCGCCTACTGCTTCTAGGCGCGAGCGGTCGGATCGCGGGCATGGGCGCAACCGAGCACACCGGCCGCTGCCTGTGCGGCGCGGTCCGCTATCGCGCGACGGGGGCGCCGAAGTGGATCGCCAATTGCCATTGCGAGAGCTGCCGGCGGGCAACCGGCGCGCCGCTCACGACTTATGCTGGCTTCGCCGCCGAGCGCTTCGCCTACCTCGCCGGGGAGCCGGTGCGCTTCCATTCTTCGCCGGGCGTGATTCGCACCTTCTGCGCGCGGTGCGGCACCCCGCTCACCTACGAGGGCGCCCGCTGGCCGGGCGAGGTGCACGTGCTGATCGGCACGATGGACCGGCCGCGGGACTTTCCGCCGACGCGCGATGCGTTCGCCGACGAGAAGCTGCCCTGGGTGGATCTGGCCGGTCAAGCCGCCAACTGATGCCGTCCGGGGTGGAGCGGCACGACCTGGGCGATCCGCCTGCGGCTCTTGCCGCTCGGGCGGTGCCTCGATTGCGATCGGCAGCGAGCCCGCCTGGACCATTTTCGCCTTGGGTGGACCCGCGGCCCCGTCCCGCTCCCCTCCCAACCACCCACCGATGGTACCCTTGGGGTGGTTGGGAGGGGGAGCGGGCCGGGGCGAGCTGATCGAAAAATGCGCTAGAGCAGCATCCGAATGGACGAGATCGCCAATGGCGATCGTCGTCCGGATAAAGCTGCTCTAATCATTTGAAATAGAGCAAGTTTTCCCCGATGAGCGGAAGATGTCGCGATCCGCGGCGGGGCCACCTCATCGGGAATTGCTCTAGCCTGAGCTCGAGCGAACAACGCCTGGCTTGAGCCGAAAGCGAGGAATGCCTAGCTTGGGCCCGGCTGTGAGGGGAGGGCACGCAGTGGCAGTGCACGACCGTTCGGTGACCTTGGCGGGGTCGATGCTCAAGCGTCGGTGCCATGCCTGCGCGTTCCTTCACGACCGGGAGGAGGAATACCGACTGCTGCTGCCGTTCGTGAGGGAAGGGTTCGAGCACCGGGACCAGATCTTTCAGATCGTCGACCATCGCCATCGTGACGAGCGGCTGAACCGCATCGGCGCCTTGGGCGTCGACGTCGCCGCCGCCGAGGAGTCCGGTCAGCTCGAGGTCCGTTCTTGGGAGAACGCCTATCTGCGCGAAGGCCGTTTCGACCAGTGCGCCATGCTGGCGCTGGTCGAGGAAGTGCTCACCAACGGCAGGGAGCGGTTCGGCTTCACCCGTCTTTGGGCGAACATGGAATGGTCGCTCGAGGATTTCCCGGGCGTCGACGACATCGTCGAGTACGAGAGCCGCTTGAACGAGGTGACCTCGCGCTTCGACGACGTGGTCGTCTGCTCCTACGATCTCAGTCGGTTCAGCGCCACCGTGGTGATCGACATCCTGCGCACGCATCCGCAGGTGATCGTCGGCGGGATTCTCCAGGAGAACCCGTTCTATGTGGCGCCCGATCAATTCCTCGACGAGTTGCGGGCGCGGGACGTGCCCACGCAGTGACCGCGCGGGTGATGGCGATCGAGGCGGCGATCGACTGTTGGTATCCAAAGCGAAGGACCCACCGTGCCCGCAGTTGAAGCGATCGGCGACGACCCGCAAGAGCTCCGGCGCAGCCTGCGCGATCTGGTTGCGGCCTCCATGCTGCCCGCAATCTGGACGGCTTACGACGCCCATCAGGTCGCACAGAGCGTCACCGAGGTCCTGGTCAGGATGATCGGTCTGGAGTTCGCTTACATGGCGCTGCGGTGGCGCGGCGATCAGGCGGGGATCGAGGTGGCGCGAACCGGCGCTCCAACCGCGCGCGATCGCAAGTCGGCGATCCGCAGCGCTCTCGCGCCGTGGCTGGGCCGCTATCCGCCGGGCGAGGTCGTCACGCTCGGCAATCCGTTCGGCTCGGGCTCGGTCCGGGTGGTGTTCATTCCCGTAGCCGCGGGCGAGGACGCGATGATCGCCGCCGCCTCCCGCGATGCCGCGTTTCCGAGCGCGGCGCAGCGGCTCCTGCTCGAGGTCACCGCCAACCAGGCCGCGATCGCGATCCGCAGGTGGCAGGCGGAGCACGCGCTGCAGCGCCTGAACGAGACGCTGGAGGAGCGGGTCGCGGCCGAGATCATGGAACGCATGAAGGTCGAGGAGGCGTTCCGCCAGGCCCAGAAGATGGAGGCGGTGGGCCAGCTCACCGGCGGCATGGCCCACGACTTCAACAACCTGCTCTCGGCCGTGCTCGCCAACCTCAAGCTGCTGCGCAAGCGGCTGGCCGCCGAGACGGCGGCGGTGCGCCTGATCGACGGCGCGATCGAAGGGGCCGAGCGCGGGGCGGCGCTGACCCAGCGTCTGCTGGCCTTTGCCCGGGAACAGGACCTGCGGCCGGCGGCGGTCGACGCGGCCGAGCTGATTCGCGGCATCATCGAGATGCTGCGTCGTTCCATCGGCCCCCAGATCGAGATCGAGATGGCGTTCGCGGCCGACCTTTGGCCGGCGCACGTCGACGCCAACCAGCTCGAGCTGGCGCTGCTCAATCTCGTGGTCAACGCTCGCGACGCCATGCCCGAGGGCGGCAGACTGATGCTGTGCGCGCGCCATCAGACGATCGGCGGCCAGGCCCACGGCGGGCTGCCCGCGGGCGACTACGTGTGCCTGGCGGTCGCGGACACCGGAGCCGGCATGGACGAGGCGACGCTGGCGCGCGCGACCGAGCCGTTCTTCACCACCAAGGGCGCGGGCCACGGCACCGGCCTCGGCCTGTCGATGGTCCATGGTCTGGCGGCGCAGTCGGGCGGCGCTCTGCATCTGTCGAGCCGCCCGGACGCCGGCACCACGGCGGAGCTGTGGTTGCCACGCGCCCACGGCGCGCCCGCGAGGCCGGTCGTGACCGCCGATGGGAACCGGGAGGCCCCGCGTCCCTGTACCGTGCTCCTGGTCGACGACGACGCGTTGATCAGCATGGCCACGTCCGAGATGCTGAAGGACCTGGGCCATCGGGTCCTCGAGGCGCCGTCGGCCAGGAAGGCGCTGGACATCCTGCGGGCCGGCACCGCGGTCGATGTGGTGCTGTCGGACGAAGCCATGCCCGGCATGAGAGGCACGCAGCTTGCCGCCGAGATCCGCGCCTCGTGGCCCGAGCTGCCGGTGATCCTGGCCACGGGCTATGCCGAGCTGCCGAAGGACAGCGAGCTGAAGCTGCCGCTTCTGCACAAGCCGTACTCGCAGGACGATCTTGCCGCCGCGATCGGCAACCTGGTCGGCACCAAGGCAGCGCCCTCGCCTTGATCCGGTCGGAGCTTTGATTGTCGGCTTCTCGACCGCCGAAGCCGCTGCTCGGGCGCGAACGGCGGGGCGGGTTCGAGCGGCGTTTCCCGAGCGAGCCAGCGCGCCAGCTGATCGCTATGCTCGCTCGATCTCATTCGTCCCCGAAGCTGCCTGTCCAGGGAGGGACGCGACATGGCGACACTGACCGACGCGGAGCTTACGCCCCGGCAACGGGCCATGCTCGAGGTCTGGGAACGGCACCTGCGGGCCGAGTTCGCGGACCATAGCGCGGATGCGGCCATCGCGACCATGAGCGCCACGCCGCATCTGAACCACGTCCCGGTCATGACCGGGGGCGTCGGGCGCGACGCGATCAGGCAATTCTACGCGACGCGGTTCATCCCTCAGATGCCGCCGGACACCACGATCGAGCTGATCTCGCGGACGATCGGGCATGACCAGATCGTCGACGAGATGATCTTCAAGTGCACGCACACCGTCGCCATGGACTGGTATCTGCCGGGCGTGGCGCCGACCGGCCGGCGCATCGAGGTCCCCACGGTCGCGATCGTCAGGTTCCGCGACGGCGCGATCGAGAGCGAGCACATCTACTGGGATCAGGCGAGCGTGCTCGTCCAGATCGGGCTGCTCGATGCCGGCAAGCTGCCGGTCGCGGGCGTGGAGACGGCCTTGAAGCTGCGCGATCCAGAGCGCCCCTCGAACGCGCTGATCGCGCGGGCAGACCGCGCCCGGGCGTAGCCGTGCCGAGCCGGAGCGCGGCAGGACGCAAGGGCTCGGCGATCGCTCGATCAGCTGCCAGCTGGCGCCCGGCCAGCGCGGTGGCGCTGTCCGCGGCTCTCTGGGGCCTGTGGTGGCTGCCGCTGCGCGCGCTCGCCGAGGCCGGGCTCACCGGGCCTGCGGTCAATGCCGCGCTCTACGGCATCGCGAGCGTGGTTCTCCTGCCCTGGTTCTGGCGACGGCGGCGCCGGCTCGCCGCCGGAGGCATGTTGCTGCTCGGCGCCGGCAGCCTGTTCGGCGCCGCGCTGGTCTCCTGGAACCTGGCCCTGATCCAGGGCGAGGTCGTGCGCGTGACGCTGTTGTTCTACCTCGCGCCGGTCTGGGCGACGCTGCTCGCGCTGGCGGTGCTGCGCGAGCCGGTCGGTCCCTTGCGCGTCGTCTCGGTCGGGCTGGGGCTCGCTGGCGCCGTGGTGCTGCTCGGCTTTACCGGCGGCCTGCAGCTGCCGCGCTCAGGCGGCGACTGGCTGGGGCTCGCCGCCGGCCTGCTGTTCGCGCTCTCGGTGACCTTGGTGCGCAAGGGCGCGGCGACCTCGGGCCTCGAGCAGACCCTGGTGTCGTTCGCCACCGCCGCCCTGCTCTCGTTGGCGCTGCTGTTCATCGTGCCGCACCAGACCTCGACAGTCGATGCGGTCGTCCTTGTCTGGGTGACGCTCGCCGCGCTCGTCTGGCTGCTGCCGGTCACCTGGCTGCTGCTCTGGGGGGCGCGCTTCCTCGAGCCGGGCCGCGTCTCCCTGCTGCTGCTCCTGGAGGTGGCCGTCGCCGCGATCTCGGCGGCGCTGCTCGCGGGCGAACCCTTTGGCCTCCGCGAAGCCCTGGGCTGCCTCCTGGTTCTCGCCGCCGGCGCCCTCGAAGGTGCCGCCGAGCTCCGGCCCGGCCGCCGCCAGGTGGCCTCGCTGCCGCCGTGCGCTCCCGCCACCGTCTCGGACATCAGCCGCCGGGATGATTGAATGATCTCGAGACATCATTCCCCGGTGCCGTGCCGGTCCCGGCGAACCTCCTGGATTACCCTGAGGAAATCTTCGCCCCAGCGCTCCCGCTTGGCCTGCCCGATGCCGTGGATGGTCTCCAGGGCCGGGCTGTCGGCGGGCTTCCTCACCGCCAACTCGATCAGGGTCCGATCGGGGAACACCATGAAGGGCGCCAGGCCGTTCGCCTTGGCGAGCTCTCGCCGCTTGGCCCGCAGCGCTTCGAACAGATCGCGATCGGCGTCGCGTTCCAAGCCGGCGGGCGCCGCGTTGGTCGCTCCCTTGGCGCGGCGCGGTCCGCGCAGCGGCGTCGGATCGTGACGCAGCTCCAGCGTGCGCTCGCCGCGCAGCACCTTGGCCGCATCGCCGGCGAGGCGCATGCCGCCGTAGCCGCCCAGGTCCACCTCGAGAAACCCGCCGGCCACGAGCTGCCGGAACACCGACTGCCATGTGCGCCGGTCGAGGTCCGCTCCGACGCCGAAGGTGGGCAGCCGGTCGTGGCCGACCCGGGACATGCGCTCGTTGGCGTTGCCGAGCAAGAGGTCGATCAGATAGCTCTGGCCGAAGCGCTCGCCGGTCCGGCGGACCGCGGAGAGCGCCTTCTGCGTGGCGACGGTGCCGTCCCAGGTCAGGGCCGGTTCGAGACAGGTGTCGCAGTTGCCGCAAGGCTCTCGCAGCGTCTCCCCGAAATACTGCAGAAGGACCTGGCGCCGGCACCTTGCCGTCTCGCAAAAGCCGAGCAACGCGCTCAGCTTGTGGTGCTCGACGCGCTGTCGGGCGTCGCTCTCGCCGGATGCTATGAACTGTCTCAACTGCGCGACGTCGCTCAGACCCCACGTCATCATGGCGGTTGCCGGCAAGCCGTCGCGGCCGGCGCGGCCGGTCTCCTGGTAGTACGCCTCGAGACTCTTGGGCGGATCGAGATGGTACACGAAACGCACGTCCGGCTTGTCGATGCCCATCCCGAACGCGACCGTGGCCACGATGATGCGCGCTTCGTCGCTGACGAACCTGCGTTGGGTCGCGCGCCGGACGTCTGCGGCCAGACCCGCGTGATACGGCAGGGCGCTCCAGCCCTCGCGCACCAAGTGCGCAGCGGTCTCCTCGGTTCGCTTGCGCGACAGGCAGTAGACGATGCCCGAGTGGCCGGCGTGCTCGGCGCGCAGGAAGTGGATCAGCTGCGCCCGGGCGCTGCTCTTGGGCGTGACCCGGTAGCGGATGTTGGGGCGATCGAAGCCGCCGACGAACATGCGCGCCTCGGACAAGCCCAGCTTGGCCGCGATCTCGCGCCGGGTCGGCGGATCGGCGGTCGCGGTCAGCGCGATGCGGGGCACCTTGGGCCAGCGCTCGTGCAATACGGCGAGCGCGAGATACTCGGGGCGGAAGTCGTGGCCCCACTGCGACACACAGTGGGCTTCGTCGATCGCGAACAGGGCGATCGGCAGCCGCTCGAGCCAGGCGAGGAAGCCGTCGGTGAGCAGCCGCTCCGGTGCGACGTAGAGCAGGTCCACTTCGCCGGCGGCGGTTTGCCGGCGCACCCGGCTTTGATCCTCGGGCGGCAGGCTGGAGTTCAGGAACTCCGCGCGGATGCCGAGCTGACGCAGCGCCGTCACCTGATCCTCCATCAAGGCGATGAGCGGACTGACGACGATGCCCGTGCCATCGCGGAGCAGGGCCGGGATCTGATAGCACAGCGACTTGCCGCTGCCGGTGGGCATGACGACGAGCGCGTCGCCGCCGCCCACGACGCACCTCACGATTTCCTCCTGCTGGCCTCTGAAGGAGGTGAAGCCGAAGATGTCGTGCAGGACCGAAAGCGGATCTGGCAGCTGGCTCACGGCACCGATCGGAGTTCTCATGGATACACCCGCGCTCCTCCAGGGAATCAAAGAATGAGGAATCGTGGCCGACACCAGTGGTTGACCAGTGATTACCAGAGCGCGCCGCAGTTGGGAACCTGCTACGCCTCGGAAACGACCCGAGGAGGAGGCGCTTGCCGGAGCGCCCCAGGCCCGGAAATGGTGGTTGTGCCTGAGCGCCTGAGCGCCGCCAGCTCAGCGACTGTACCCGCCGCGCTCGGTGAACAAAGGTTTGAACTTTGTGAGCCCGGCATGAACCACCAAAGCGCGGCCTCGATTCGCTTCGCTGCGCTCTGATCTCCGGTAATGATCGCGACGCCAGCGGCGCGCGCCGCTACAGCTCGGTGCGCACCTGCCACAGCTCCGGAAAGCAGCACAGATCGACCGCGCGCCTGAGATAGGCGACGCCCGAGGTGCCGCCGGTGCCGGTCTTGTGGCCGATGATCCGCTCGACCGTGGTGACGTGGCGAAAGCGCCATTGCCGGAACCAGTCCTCCAGATCGACCAGCTCTTCGGCCAGCTCGTAGAGATCCCAGTACGCCCGCGGATCGCGGTAGATCGCCTGCCACGCCGAGAGCACGCTCGGATCCGCCTGGTGCGTGCGGGTCCAGTCGCGCTCGCGCAGCTCGGGGGCGATCGCGAACCCGCGTCGCCCGAGCAGCCGGATCGTCTCGTCGTAGAGGCCCGGCGCCTCGAGCTCGCGCCGCAACTCCGCCTCGATCTTCGGCGTGTGGCGGTGCACCGCGAGCATCCCGGGCTGCTTTTGCCCGAGGACCAGCTCCAGCAGCCGATACTGGTACGACTGCAGGCCGGATGCCGGCCCGAGACGGTCGCGAAACGTCAGGTAGTCGGCCGGCGTCAAGGTCGAGAGCACGTCCCAGGACTGGATCAGCTGGGCCTGGATCCGCGATACCCGCGCGAGCATCTTGAACGCCGGTTGCAGGTCGTCGGCGATGAGCCGGCCGCGGGCGGCGCGCAGCTCGTGGACCATCAGCTTGAGCCACAGCTCGGTCGTCTGATGGATCACGATGAACATCAGCTCGTCGTGGCTCTCGGACACCGGACGCTGGCACGCGAACAGCTGGTCGAGGGCGAGGTAGCGGCCGTAGGTCAGCTGGTCGGCGAGATCGGTCCGCACGCCCGGCTCCAGGTCGTCGGCAGGCTTGGTCATGTCACCGCGGCTCGCTGTCGGAATGCGGGCTGATCCCAGATGCGCCCGGCCATGACCGCGCCCAGCGTCTCGACGGCATCCCAGACGTCGACGAAACGGACGTAGAGCGGCGCGAAGCCGAAGCGCATCAGATCGGGCGCGCGGAAATCACCGATCACGCCGCGCCCGATCAGCGCCTGCATGATCGGATGGCCCTCGGCATGGCAAAGCGATACCTGCGAGCCGCGCGCCAGGGCGTCCCGCGGGCTCGCCACGGCAAAACCCCAGTCGGCGCACCGTCGCTCGACCAGGGCGATGAACGCGTCGGTGAGCGCCGTGGATTTCCTGCGAGCGGCCTGCTGATCGACCTCGAGGCACAGATCGACCCCGGCCTCCAGCGCCGTCATGCTGAGGATCGGGGGCGTGCCGGCGAGAAACCGGGTGATGCCGGCAGCCGGCTGATACGCGCCTTCGAACGCGAATGGCCGGGCGTGTCCGAACCAGCCGGTGACCGGTTGCCGGATCCGCTCCTGCCAGCGCTCGGCGACGAACAGGAACGCCGGCGCGCCGGGGCCGCCGTTCAGGTACTTGTAGCCGCACCCGACCGCAAGATCGACGCCCGCGGCGCCGAGGTCCACCGGGACGGCGCCGGCGCTGTGCGCGAGATCCCAGAGTGCCAGTGCCCCGGCGGCCTGCGCCGCCGCGGTGAGGCGCGCCATGTCGTGCATGCGTCCGGTGCGATAGTCGACGTGGGTGAGCATGAGGAGCGCCGTGTCGCGGTCGAGCGCCGACTCCAGCTCCTCGGTCGCGACCAGGCGCAGCTCGAGCCGCTCGCCCAGGAGATCGCGAAGACCCTCCGCCACGTACAGATCGGTCGGGAAGTTGCCCCGCTCCGAGACCACCACCCGGCGCCCCGGGCGCAGCCCGAGCGCCCCGGCGATCAGCTTGAACAGGTTGACCGAGATGGAATCGGCGACGATCACCTCATGCGGCCTGGCGCCGAGCAGGCGCGCGATCTTCGTTCCCAACCGCTGCGGCAGGTCGACCCAGCCGTGCTTGTTCCAGCTGGTGATCAGATCCTCGCCCCACTGCCGGCGCACCACGTCCTGGACGATCGCCTCGGTCGCCCTCGGCAGCGGCCCGAGCGAGTTGCCGTCCAGATAGATCAGCCCCTCCGGCAGCGCGAACCGCTCCCGCCAAGTTGCGAGCGGATCGGCCGCGTCCAAAGCCTGGCATTCGGCGCGGCTGAGCAAGCTCATCGAGCGTGTGCCTTCACGATCCGCCATCCCGACACTGAACGTCGCCGTCGATCGATGATCTGAGCCGCCGTGCGGTTCCGACAAGGCCGCCCAGTCGGTGACCTTACCCGATCGTCGATCGAGCTACCATGGATTGAAACGGCGCGCCCTCTTTGCCAGAGACGGCAGGCATTCAGGAGCCATCGGCGGCGGCGCGGGCCGCGAGCGCGCGCGCGAAGGGGTCCTGCGGCACTGGCCGGTCCGTCGCCCAGGCGAAGCAGCCCGCGAGCGACAGGCCGACCGGCGCACCCCGGAAGGCGGCCAGCGCGCCGTTGCGCTCGAGCCGGCCGACGAATCCGGCGCCATCCGCGTGCGCGATCCAGGCCCAGTCCCCGAGCGCCGCGCGCACCGGCTCGCCGCCGGCCCCGACGATCGCGGCGAAGGCTCCGGCCGGCGCCGTGCCCGGCGGAAACACCACGAACACCTTGCCCGCGTCCTCCGGTCCGAGCGCGGCGGCGCGCAGGATCACCGCAAGCACCGCCGCCCAGAGCACCACGACCCCGACCATGAGGGCCAAGGCGGCGCGGGCTCCGGTTCCGTGGCCGTGCGGGCGGGTCGTCGCCGCAGCGCCGGCCTGCGACCTCGCCGGATCGACCTCCGACTGCTCCTTACCCGCTGGCATGGCTCCTGCTGCCGGGCTGGTTGCCGTGATCGGCCATCATGCCCCAGACCGCACGCGGAGGAAACCTAGCGCATTTTTCGATCAGCTCGCACCAGCCCGCTCCCCCTCCCAACCACCCCAAGGGTACCATCGCTGGGTGGTTGGGAG
>JBOHKK010000037.1:0-25144 GCA_050729115.1 Geminicoccaceae bacterium
CTCCGGGCGACCGCCGCGGCGGTCGGCGCCGCTGGCGGCCGGGCCGAGGTGGTGGCGGGCGACATCGCCGACCCTACGACCTCGCGGCGTCTCGTCGAGACGGCGCTCGGCGCCTTCGGCCGATGCGACGTCCTGATCAACGCCGCCGCCATCGTCGGTCCCACGGGGGAGACCGAGACTCTCGACCTCGAGGCGTGGAGCGAGACGCTACGCATCAACCTCACCGGAACGTTCCTCGCCTGCCGCTCGGTGCTTCCCGAGATGAAGCGGCAGCGCCGGGGCAAGATCCTGAACGTTGCGTCCGCGCTTGCGGTGCGGGCGCAGCCGGGTCTCGCGGCCTACAGCGCCACCAAGGCGGCGGTGGTGCAGCTGAGCCGCGTCCTCGCCGAGGAGGTCAGGAGCCATGGCATCACGGTCAACGCCGTCCATCCCGGGATCGTGCGCACGGCCCTGGTTGACGAGCTGATGGCGCTGGGCAGGCCGGGCGCGCAGCAGCTCATCGCGGCGCGGATGAGGCAAATCGAGGCGGCGGGCGCGCTGCGTGAACCCGCACAAGCCGCGAGGCTGTTCGTCTGGCTCGCCGCCGCCTGCGAGCGGACCGGCGACTTCATCCGCATCGACGACCCGGAGGTCGGCGCACAAGTCGCGGCCTTCGCAGACTGATGTCTCACCTGCCGTGCCGCCCAGGCGCCCGAGCCAAGGGAGGCGTGGCTGTCTGCCAGCGCCGACGGTCTCCATCAGGCCGAAAAGGTTCGAACCTTGGTTCGCCCGGCATCATCCTTCGTGTTGGGGCGCGGCCGACCGGCCAACCCCGCCCCGCTCGGAAGCCGCTTGCGGGAGCGCTTCGCCGGCAATCAAGGGCGGGGACACGAAGCGAACGACCCGATTCGGATGACCGAGGCACACGGATCCACGCTCTCAGGCTCCTCGCTCAGGTGGGGACCGAGCGCAATGGCAGAAACAGACGCATCGGCTGATCGGGTAGCGCAAGGAAGCCGTGGGCCTGATAGAACCGCTGTGCGGCCTCGTCTTTGGCATCGACCACCATGGCGTGGATCGCAACCTGCTCGCTGGCGCCGAGCGTTCTCTGGATCGCGTCCGCGAGGAGCAGTCGGCCGAGGCCCCGTCCCTGAGCGGACTGGTCGACCGCAAGACGGCCGATCAGCGCGGCCGGCACCGGATGGCGGGGGAGCTTACGTGCCTGGTCTTCAGGCAGAGAGCTGACGTCGATCGACAGCGCGCTCAAGGTGTAGAAGCCGAGGACGACGTTGGAGCCGTCCTCGGTGCCGACGAAGACCCGGGCGATCCGGCGCCGGACGTCTTGGCCGGCGCGGCGCTTCAGGTAATCATCGAGTTCCGCGACACCGCAGGAAAACGCCGCCCGGTCATGCTGCCGACCGAGCGACTCGCTGATCAGGCTCATCGTCCCCGTTCAGCGTGCGACGACCCGGCGGCGATGCTCCTCGATCGCCTTACGGAGCTTGGCGCTCGGCCTCGGCGGGTTCACGATCGCATCCAGAAAGACCGCGGCGTCGCGCCGGCTGAGCACCATGGTCTCATGCTCACGGATCGTCCGTTCGGCGGTCGCGAGCGCACTCGACACGATAAAGTTGCTGACGGTCTTGCCTTCGAACGAAGCCGCCTGCTCGATCCGCCGCTTGGCGGCCGGATTCAGCCTCAGGTTGAGACGCTCACTGTTGGTCGAAACGGTCTGGGGCATTTCGTCACCAGCTTGTTGCCTGCAGAATGTACGTCGTTTCGGTGCCTGCTTCAAGATTGGTAGGCTGAGTGAGCCGCAGGCGATACCCACGAAAGGCTACGGCTACGGCTCACTTCGGCCGCGAGGGTATCGGGCGGCCGGAGCCAGGCCCTTCGCGTCGAGGGGGTCGCACAGATGCAAGGAACGCAATCATGGGCTCGCCTTTGCCGGTGGGGCGGGTCTGGTCCAGTCTGTTTCAGCGGACGAGCTTGCATGCAGATCAACATCTACGCCGCCAAGACCTAACTGTCCCGCCTGGTCGACCAGGTCAACGCCGGCGAGGAGGTCGTGATCACCCGCCACGGGCGGCCGGTGGCGCGCCTCGTGCCTGCCGCGGCAGCCAAGCCGCGCGTGCCGGGCCTGCTCGAAGGCAAGGCCTACTGGATCGCCGACGACTTCGACGCACCGCTGCCGGACGATCTGCAGGGCCTGTTCGAGGGGAAGCTCAAGGAGCAAGGCCCTGAAGGGCCGTGAGCTCCTCCTCGACACCCACCCCTTCGTCTGGTTTCTGATCGACCACAAGCGTATCCCGGCACGCCTGATGACGATCTGACCGACCGGGCCAGGGTTGTCTATGTCAGCGCCGTGGCGGTCTGGGAAGCAACGATCAAGGCTGGGCTCGGTAAGCTCTCGCTGCCACTCGACGAGCTCGAGGCCACGATCGCCGCGGCCGGGTTCGCGGTTCTGCCGGTCACGGTGGCGCACGCGCTCGAGGTTCGGCACCTGCCCCCGCTGCACCGCGACCCGTTCGACCGGCACGAGCGGCTGACCCTGGTGACGCGTGACGCCGCGATCCGCCGTTACCCCGTCGACGCCCTTTGGGGCCAGGCTTTCGGGCGATCACCCCTTCTGACTGGCACCCCGACGGCACGCCCGATGCTCACGCCTCGAAGCCCGCCGGCTGTACGATCTCCCCGCGCAGCTCTGGCAGATCGTCCTCGAGCCCGATGCCGGCGAAACGCTCCCGCAGGCGGCTGCCGAGCGGCTTTCTCGACGTGCCCTCGTCCTTGACTGCGTTGCGGAGGATCTCACGCACCTCCTCCGCGACGCTGCGCCGATGCCGCCGCGCGCGGAGCTGCAAGCGCACCTTCACATCATCTTCCGGATTGCGGACCACAAGATGAGCCATAGATTTTCTCCGTTTCGATACCACCCGATCGGTTCTCATGGAGCCGCTCAGACGCTCGACCACTCCTCATCGACTCGAACTTCCTGGGCGAACGCGCTTTCCGGCGGTTGTTTCACCCGTCGTCAGAACCGCCCTGCATTGCTATTCCTACCACGGTCATGCCGATCTTGAAGAACGCGCGCCTTGCGGTGATCGAGCGGTCCAAGCTCACCCGCTATTGCCTCGATCCGCATCACGGGGCGGTCGGCACAAGGCGCGCGTCTTCAAAGCCGCTCTGGGGTTTCACCGGGCGAACGCCGACGATTTGATCAGCGCGATCCGGTCCGGTATCATGCTACGTGAAGCCGAGTATCTCGGCGAGACGGCGCATGGATTCCTCTGGCGGGTCGACATGGTGATCGTGGGCCCCGGAGGCACCGCCACCGTCAGAACCGGCTGGATCTATGAGAAGGGCAAGGATGTCCCACGGCTCACCACGGCGTACGTCCTCGGCAGACGACAGGCGGGAGCCGCCCCGCCGGTACCGGAGCCACGAGCGCGTCCAACCGTGCCAGGACGTGCCGGAGCACGGTCTCGCACGGGGCGAGAGCGGCACCGTCGTGCACGTCTTCGAGACGGCCGACGCCTATCTGGTCGAGTTCGTGAACCCGGCCGACGGCAGCACCCGCGCGCTCGCCGCGCTCACGCCGGACCAGCTCGCCCCCGCCGGCGCACGACGTGATCCGCCGCTTTTCCATCGAAAAGGTTCCTGACACCTTTTTTTTGACCGCCGGCGCACGACGTGATCCGCCGCTTTTCCATCGAAAAGGGTCCTGACACCTTTTCTTTGACACCTTTTCTTTGACACCTTTTCTTTTTGACACCTTTTCCTTTTCCGTCGAAAAGAATCCTGACACCTTTTCCACCCCATCGAAAAGGTTCCTGACACCTTTTCCACCCCGTCGAAAAGAATCCTGACACCTTTTCCACCCATCGAAAAGGTTCCTGACACCTTTTCCATCCCATCGAAAAGGTTCCTGACACCTTTTCCACCTGACACCTTTTCCATCCCATCGAAAAGGTTCCTGACACCTTTTCCACCCGAAAAGGTTCCTGACACCTTTTCCACCCAGGGCGTGCTTTCCATCGGGGCAGCGTCTCTCGAAGGCCCAGCGGCTCCCAGGCTCGGCGCTGTAGATTTTGAACAGGGTTGATGATTTCAGCCCGCGGCCCACGGGTCGACGAGCGTGATCCCCAGGTCCGCGAAGTGCCGGGTGTTGCGGGTCGCCAGTGTCGCGCGCCGGGCAGTGACGATCCCCGCGATCTGCGCATCGCGGATCTCGATCGGGCGACCACCTTGGCGGCTGCGGGCGGCGATCAGCGCCGCCGCGCGCGCCGCGTTCTGCTCGAATGGCAGAATGCGCCCCTCGAAGTCCTCATTGAGCGCGCGGACGAATTCGTCCTCGAGCTGTCGGCGTCGGCGCCCCTGCGCAAGCAACTCCAGGCCGAAGTGCACCTCAAACACGGTCACCGCGGTAGTCCAGATGGACTCCACAGGCTGGCTGTCGAGCCATCCGACCACGACCGGATCGGCGTCCTGCCGCATCACGGCGGAGATCACATTGGTGTCGAGGATGATCATTCCTCGAACGTCGCCGGCTGCGCGACCTCGCCGCGCAACTCGGGCAGCTCCTTCTCGAGCCCGATACCGGCGAAGCGCTCCCGCAAGCGGCTTCCGAGCGATTTCCTCGGCGCGCTCTCATCCTTGACCGCGTTGCGGAGGATCTCGCGCACCTCCTCCTCGGTGCTGCGCCCATGTCGCCGCGCCCGGAGCTGCAAGCGCGCCTTCACTTCATCCTCCAGATTGCGGACCACGAGCTGAGCCATCAACGCCTCTTTCGATATCGCGATATCACAGATCACCCGCTATTTCAAGCGTAGTGTTCCGACTTCAGGTGAAGCCAGAGCCGAAGGGGAGGAAGAGGCGGATCGGCTGATCAGGCGCGAAAGAAAGCCTCAGGCCTACCGATCCTTCGGGTCGAGGGCGTCGCGCAGGCCGTCGCCGATGAAGTTGAAGCAGAACAGCGTGATGGCGAGGAAGGTCGCGGGGAAGATCAGGAGCCAGGGCGCGCTTTCCATCTGGGCGGCACCCTCGGCGATCAGGACGCCCCAAGAGGTGAGCGGTTCCTGGACGCCGAGGCCGAGGAAGGAGAGGAACGACTCGATCAGGATCACCTGGGGCACGGTGAGCGTGACGTAGACGATCACGGGGCCCAGCACGTTCGGGATGACGTGGCGGGTGATGATCCGGCGGTTCCTGACGCCGGCCGCGCGCGCCGCCTCGATGAACTCCTTGCCTTTCACCGACAGCGTCTGGCCGCGCACGATCCGCGCCATGGTCAGCCACTCGACCGCACCGATCGCGATGAAGATCAAAAAGATGTGGCGGCCGAACACCACCATCAGGAGGATCACGAAGAACATGAACGGCAAGGAGTACATGACGTCGACGAAGCGCATCATGAGATTGTCGATGCGGCCGCCGAAATAGCCGGCGATCGCCCCCCAGGTGACGCCGATCACCAGGCTGACCGCGGTCGCGAGGATGCCGACCATGAGCGAGACGCGGGCGCCATAGAGGGTGCGCACGAACAGGTCGCGGCCGTTGCCGTCGGTGCCGAACCAGTGGGCGTTGGCGAAGTCCGGCGGTACCAGGATGCGCTCCCAGTAGATCTCGTCGTAGGCGTGCGGGCTGAGCCAGGGGGCGAACAGCGCGAGGCCCGCGATGATCCCGAGCACGACCATCGCGACCACGGCGGCCTTGTGGCGGAACAGCCGGCGTCGCGCGTCCTGCCAGAGCGAGCGGCCCTGGACCTCGGGGAGGTCGGCGAGCACCCCGTGTTGCGCGGCGATGCTCATGATCCCGGGCTCCCAAAGCTCGGATCTTGGTTCGCCCGGCATCCTTCTCTTTTCTCGGGGCGCGCGGCCGACCAACCAACCCCGCGCGCTTTCTCGGGGCGCGCGGCCGACCAACCAACCCCGCGCGCTTTCTTGCGGCGCGCGGCCGACCAGGCATCCCCGGGCGCGGGACCGCGCGGGCTCATCGCTGCTTCACCTTGGGATCGAGCAGGCCGTAAAGCAGATCGACGATCAGATTGAGCAGGATGATCAGCACCGCGAACACGATCACCGTGCCCATGACCAGGGTGTAGTCGCGGTTCAAGGCGCCCTGGATGAAGTAGCGGCCGATCCCGGGGATGCCGAAGATGGTCTCGATCACCACCGAGCCGGTCACCACCTGGGCGGTCGCCGGGCCGAGATAGGAGACGACCGGAAGCAGCGCGCCCTTGAGCGCATGGCGGACCACCACGATGCGCTCGCGCAGGCCCTTGGCCCGGGCGGTGCGCACGTAGTTGGTGTGCAGCACCTCGATCATGCTGCCGCGCGTCAGGCGCGCGATGTAGGCGATCTGGGGAAGCGCCAGCGCGATCACCGGGAGGATCAGGTTCCGCGGCGCGCCGCCGTTCCACCCCGCGACCGGCAGCCAGCTGAGCCAGACCCCGAAGATCAGGGTCAAAAGCGGCGCCATGACGAAGTTCGGGATGGTGATGCCGGTCATCGCCGTGGCCATGACCGCATAGTCGAAGACAGTGTTCTGGCGCAGCGCCGCGAGCGTGCCGAGCGCGATCCCGAGCAGCACCGCCAGCACGATCGCGAGGCCGCCGACCTTCAGGCTCGCCGGAAAGCCGGTCCAGAGCAGCTCGGCGACGGTGAAATCGCGGTACTTGAACGACGGTCCGAAATCGCCGTGCAGGACCCCGAGCAGATAGTCGCCGTATTGCAGAACGAGCGGCTGATCGAGGTCGTAGGCCGCGAGCACGTTCTTCTCGATCTCCGCCGGCAGCGCGCGCTCGCGATCGAACGGCCCGCCCGGCGCGATCCGCATCATGAAGAACGCGACGGTGATGATCACCAGGAGCGTCGGGATGCCGGTCAGGATGCGGCGGGTGACGTAGGCGCCCACGGCCTCGTCCCGGAGCGATCAGGGCGGCAGGCGCTTGGACCGCCGCCCGCTCCCGCTCAGCGCTCGACGCTGAGCCACCTCGTGCGGTGGACGTCCTTGGTGTTGTCGACCCAGCCCTTGACGTGCGGCGCCACCAGGTTCTTCGACACGTAGTAGTTGATCGGGATGTTGGGCATGTCCGCCATCGCGACCGCCTCGGCCTGGCGGAGCAGATCGGCGCGCGCCTCGAGGGCGGCGGTCGCCGACGCCTCGGCCATCAGCCGGTCGAACTCCGCGCTGGCGTAGCCGGCGTAGTTCAGGACGCCGGTCGAGCTGTCCATCAGATAAAGAAAGTTCTGGGCGTCGTTGTAGTCGGCGATCCAGCCGGCGCGCGCGACCTGGAAGTTGCCCTCCTGGATGTCGTTGTAGTGGACCTTGACCTCGCTGTTGAACAGCTCGGTCTCGACCCCGAGCGCCTTCCACATGGCGGCGACCGCGATGGCCACCTTCTTATGGTTCTCGGAGGTGTTGTAGCGAAGCTGCAGCCTGAGCGGATTGTCGGGACCGAAGCCGGCCGCGGCCAGCAGCTCCTTGGCCTGGGCGAGCCGCTCCTCGGACGGCAGGTCCCGCCAGCTCACATCTGCGGGCTCGCCGTAGTTCCCGGTGCCGGGCGGCACGAAGCTGTAGGCGGGGATCTCGCCGGTGCGCAGCACCTTTTCGGTGATCGCCTCGCGATCGATCGCCATCGCCAGCGCCTGGCGCACCGCCGGGACGTCGAACGGCGGCTCGCGGGTGTTGATCGCGTAGTAGTAGATGCCGAGCCACGGCGCGATGCGGGTGGCCTCCGGCAGGTTCTCCTGCAGCCAGTCGATCTGCTCGGATGCGAAGTCGTACTGGATGTCGATCTCGCCGGCGCGAAAGCGCTTGGTCGCGGCGTTGCGCTCTTCCGCCGGGTAGAAGTAGACGGCGTCGATCGCGACGTTGTCGGCGTCGTAGAAGGCTTCGTTCTTGACCGATCTGATCTGGGTGTTGGGCAGCCACTCGACCACCTTGTAGGCGCCGTTGCCGACGATGTTCTCGGGCTTGACCCAGTCGTCGCCGAGCTCCTCGACCTTGTGCTTGGGCACCGGAAAGGCGGTGTAGTGGGTCAGCTGCTCGATGAAGTACGGGGTCGGGCTCTCGAGCGTGACCTCGAGGGTCTTGGGACCCTGCGCGCGCACGCCCAGCTGGTCCATGCCCAGGGTCGCGCCTTCGTTGAGCGGTCTGGCGTTCTTGATGGTGTACAGGAGCGAGGCATATTCCGCCGCCTCCGCCGGGTCGAGGATCCGCCGCATGGCGAACACGAAGTCGTCCGCGGTCACCGGCGTGCCGTCCGACCAGGTGTGATCGCGCAGCGTGAAGGTGTAGACGGTGCCGTCGTCGCTGACCTGCCAGCTCTCGGCGGCGCCCGGAATGACGCTGCCGTCGGCCGCCTCGGTGGTCAGGCCCATGAACATGTCGCCGATGATCCGGTTCTCCCAGGTGCCCGAGGCGTGGTGCGGATCGAGCGTATCGGGCTCGCCGGAGTTGGCGATGCGCAATTCGCCCGCCGCGAACGCGGCGCCGCTCACCCCGAGTGCCAGAACCGTGCCCAGGCCCGCGAGCGACCTGATTGCCGCCTGTCGATCTGGACGCATGTCATCCCCCCACGTTTGCTCGGGTTCACGTAAGGTACCAGCGGGTACCTGCTACCTGGAGCCTAGCACGCTCCAGGCCCCTCACAACCGAAAAGCAAAGGCGCGGCGCTGGTCGGAAGGGCCGCAAATCGAGGTCGCCGGCGCCGTAGGTCCGTCATCGGAAAGGGCGCGGACAAAGAGAACGACTTCGGGCGCTGGGCTTCACCCGCGGTAGCGGGTTTCAACGCGCCTGCGATGCGAAGCCCTGGCAGGCCGGGTGGCCGCCGCCTAGGTTGCGCTGGAGAAACCGACCGAGGGGCGCATGACGACCGTGCAGATCATCCTGTTCGCCTTGCTGATCGCGGTGTTCGCGCTGCTGATCTGGGGGCGGTGGCGTTACGACCTGGTGGCGTTCGTCGCGCTGGTGGCGGCACTGATCCTCGGCGTGGTGCCCGCGGACCAGGCGTTCGCCGGCTTCGGCCATCCGGCGACCGCGATCGTCGCGCTGGTCCTGATCGTCAGTGGCGGGCTCTCGAGCTCGGGCGTGATCGCCCTGATCACGCGCCACGTCAGCGACGCGTCGCGCAGCGTCTCGCGGCACGTCGCTCTCATGGCGGGAGTGGCCGCGGGGCTGTCCAGCGTCATGAACAACGTCGCGGCGCTGGCGCTGCTCATGCCGGTCGACCTCGAGGCGGCGACCAAGGCCGAGCGCAGCCCGGCGCTCACCCTGATGCCGCTGTCGTTCGCCACGCTCCTGGGCGGCCTGGTGACCCTGATCGGGACGCCGCCCAACATCGTCATTGCGGCGTTTCGGGAGGAGGCGCTCGGGGCGCCGTTTCGGATGTTCGACTTCACGCCGGTGGGGGCGGCGTGCGCGATCGTCGGCGTGATCTTCATCGCGTCGGTCGGCTGGCGGCTGATCCCCGCCGCGCGCGGCCGCCACGACACCGCCACCGAGCTGCGCGACCTCGCCGGCTTCATCGCCGAGGTCACGGTGCCCGAAGGCTCGGACGCGATCGGCAAGAGGATGCGCGATCTGGACGAGATCACCGACGAGACCGAGGTCGCGGTGCTCGGCCTGGTACGCAGGGGTCAGCGCCTGCCAGGTCTGGCCCGAGGCACGGAGATCAGGGAGGGCGACGTGCTGGTGCTCGAGGCGAGCCCGGCCGGCATCGACAAGATGGTGGGCGCTCTGGGACTGGAGTACGCCGGCCAGGACCGGGGCCGCGGCGTGCTGGACGGTGAGGACCTGGGCCTGATGGAGGTGGTGGTGCCCCAGGGCGCGCGCATCGAGCGCCGCTCCGCGCAATCCCTCCAGCTGCTCTACCGCCACGGCGTCAGTCTTCTCGGCATCTCGCGCCAGGGCACGCGGTTTCGCGAGCGGGTGCGCAAGCTCGAGATCCAGGCGGGCGACATCCTCCTTCTGCTCGGGCCGAACGAGCGGTTGCCGGAAGTCGCCAACTGGCTCGGCTGCCTGCCGCTCGCCGAGCGCGGCCTTCAGGTCGTTCAGTGGGACAAGACGGGCCTGGCGGTCGGGATCTTCGGCGTCGCCATCGCGCTCGCGACCTTCGGGCTGCTGGACCTGTCGGTGGCGCTCGCGGCCGTGGCCGCCCTGTACGTCCTGCTGAACATTCTGCCGCTGCGTCAGGTGTACGAATCGGTGGAGTGGCCGGTGATCGTGCTGCTGGGCTCGCTGATCCCGATCGGCCAGGCGCTGGAGGCGAGCGGCGGCACCGCGCTGATCGGGGGCGGCATCGTGAGCCTGGCCCAGGGGGCTTCGCCGGTCGTCGTCCTCGGCATCCTGATGGTCGTCACCATGACGATATCGGACGTCCTGAACAACACCGCGACCGCCGTGATCGCGGCGCCGATCGCGCTCGACATCGCGGCGCGGCTGGACGTCAACCCCGATCCGTTCCTGATGGCGGTCGCGGTCGCGGCATCCTGCGCCTTCCTCACCCCGATCGGGCACAAGAACAACACCCTGATCCTGGGCCCGGGCGGCTACCGGTTCGGCGACTACTGGCGCATGGGCCTGCCGCTCGAGGTGCTCATCGTGCTGGTGGGCATCCCCATGATCCTGCTGGTCTGGCCGCTTTGAGGGGATTCCGAGGAGAGGCCCTTGCGCAGCATCTAGTCCACACCTTAGTCTATAGCGACCTTCAGGAGCGACCGGCCATGACCGCGACCGTCAACATCCACGAGGCGAAAACGCATTTCTCTAAGCTGATCGAGCGGGTTCGCCTGGGCGAGGAGATCGTCATCGCCAAAGCGGGCGAGCCGGTCGCTCGGCTCGTTCCGGAGGTGCGTCCGCACAAGCGGCGCCGGCTGGGCACCGCCAAGGGACGGATCGTGATCCACGACTCCTTCTACGAAGATCTCCCCGACGATCTCCTCGATCTGTTCGAAGGCAAGGCGTGAGATTGCTCCTGGACACCCATGTCTTCCTCCGGGCGATTGCCGAACAGTCGCGACTGTCGGATCGGGTTCGGAGCTGGCTTGAAGATGGCGACAACCAAATCTGGGTCAGGATCGCTAGACCATTTTCCCCTTAGGTAGACCGCGGTCCCGGCCCGCTCCCCCTCCCAACCACCCACCGATGGTACCCTTGGGGTGGTTGGGAGGGGAGCGGGCTGGTGCGAGCCGATCGAAAAATGCGCTAGCATCTGGGAGATCGCGATCAAAGCGGGCCTTGGCCAACTGCGCCTACCGACGGATCTCGGCGGCTTCCTGGCCAGCCAGTTGGCGGTCTCGAGCTTTCAGGTCCTGCCTATCGGGCTCGAGCATGCCGTCGCGGTGCGCGATCTGCCCCTGCACCATCGCGATCCGTTCGATCGCTTGCTCATAGCGCAAAGCCGCACGGAAGGGCTGGCGTTGATCACGCGGGACGCGCGCATGAGAGCGTACGAAGTCGACGTGCTTTGGTAGCCCCTTTTACTCTCGGTCCGATTGGCAGCGCGTGCGGCGGTGAGTTGAATCAGCGAAATCGTTAACGACATAAGGAAAGCCCGAGGGAGGGCCCCGGCGCGGCAGCGCTTTGGTGCCGCTGCTGGCGACGGTGGGAACGCCCGCCCAAGCAACTCGTTTTTCTTGGAACGCCTCGCCAAGTAAGAAGGTTTCCGATGCGATCACGTGACCCCGGCGCCTGGATGTGGGCCGAAGCCTGTGAGCTGCTCGATCGGGCCGAGCGCCTGCACCGGCAGTTCTTCGTGCCGCAGCGGCCCGACGGTCGGCGACCGATCTGGGAACCGCCGGTCGACTTGCTGGAGACCGAAGGCGAGCTCTGGATCTGCGTCGCGCTACCTGGAGTCGCGAAGGAGCACCTCGAGGTGCTGGTCGAGGACGGCGTCCTCGTCGTCACCGGCGAGCGCCCGATGCCGGGCCGCAAGCAGGAGACGCGGATTCACCGGCTCGAGATCCCTTACGGCCGTTTCGAGCGCCGGATCGAGCTGCCGCCCGGCCGGTTCGACGTGGTCCAGCGCGACCTGATCGACGGCTGCTTGACCCTCGGCCTGCGCAGGCTGTGAGCAGATTGGCTGAATGACCATGCAGGATCAGTCCCATCGCGCGGACGTCGCCACCGAGCCGGTGGCCGCCAAGTCGGCCCTGGCCCCGGAGGAGTCCGCGCGCGCCACCGCATCGAGCCTGCCGGAGGACCTCGTCTGCATCGTCCCGGTGCGCAACGTCGTCCTGTTCCCCGGCATCGTCATGCCGCTCTCGCTGGGCCGGCCGAAATCGATCGCCGCGGCGCAGGAGGCGGCGCGCGGCGAACGGCCGATCGGCGTCCTGCTGCAGCGCATCGCCGAGGCCGATGACCCCGCGCCCGAGCAGCTCCACGAGGTCGGCTGCCTCGCCGGGATCCTCCGCTACGTCACCGCCCCGGACGGCAACCATCACATCGTCTGCCAGGGGCAGCAGCGCTTTCGCGTGCGCGAGTTCGTGCCCGGCCATCCGTTCCTCGCGGCGCGGATCGAGCGGATCGAGGAGCCGGAGGCAGAGACCCCCGAGATCGAGGCCCGCCTGTTCCACCTCAAGGAGCGGGCGCTGGAGGCGCTGCAGCTGCTGCCGCAGGTGCCGCCGGAGCTGATCAACGCCGTGCAGTCGGCGACCTCGCCCTCGATCGGCGCCGACCTGGTCTCGAGCTTCATGGACCTCAAGGTCGAGGAGAAGCAGGAGATTCTCGAGACCGTCGACATCCGGCGCCGGCTGGACCGCGTGCTGGAGCTTCTCGGCCACCGGATCGAGGTGCTCAAGATCTCGCGCGACATCGGCCAGCAGACCAAGGACGCGGTCGAGGGCCGCCAGCGCGAATACATCCTGCGCGAGCAGCTGAGGGCGATCCAGAAGGAGCTCGGCGAGACCGAAGGCACCGCCGCCGAGATCGAGGAGCTGGACAAGGCGATCGCCGAGGCCGGCATGCCCGAGGAGGCCGAGCAGCAGGCGAAGAAGGAGCTCAAGCGCCTCGAGCGCATGCCCGAGGCCGCCGCCGAGCACTCGATGGTGCGCACCTACCTGGACTGGCTGATCGAGCTGCCCTGGTCCAAGCTCAGCGACGACGCCATCGACATCGCCCAGGCCCGGCGGATTCTCGATGAGGATCACTTTGGCCTCGACAAGATCAAGCGCCGCATCCTCGAGTACCTCGCGGTCCGCAAGCTCAATCCCGAAGGCAAGAGCCCGATCCTCTGCTTCGTCGGCCCGCCCGGGGTCGGCAAGACCTCGCTCGGCCAGAGCATCGCGCGGGCGACCGGGCGCAAGTTCGTGCGCGCGAGCCTCGGCGGCATCCATGACGAGGCCGAGATCCGCGGCCACCGGCGGACCTACATCGGCGCGCTGCCCGGCAACGTCATCCAGGGCATCCGCAAGGCGGGGACCCGCAACCCGGTGTTCATGCTCGACGAGATGGACAAGCTCGGCGCCGGGTTCCACGGCGATCCGTCCTCGGCGCTGCTCGAGGTCCTGGATCCCGAGCAGAACAACACCTTCCGCGACAACTACCTGGCGGTGCCGTTCGACCTCAGCCAGGTGATGTTCATCGGCACCGCGAACGTGCTGGACTCGATTCCGGGGCCGCTGCGCGATCGCATGGAGGTGATCGAGCTGCCGAGCTACATCGAGGACGAGAAGGTCGAGATCGCCCGGCGCTACCTGGTCAGACGCCAGCTCGAGGCCAACGGCCTGAAGCCCGAGCAGGCCGAGATCACCGAGGCGACGCTGCGTGCGATCGTGCGCGACTACACGCGCGAGGCCGGGGTTCGCAATCTGGAGCGGCAGATCGGGGCGGTGCTGCGCAACGTCGCGGTGCGCATTGCCGAAGGCAGCGCGCAGCAGGCGCGCATCGAGCCCGACGATCTGCGCCCGATCCTCGGCGCGCCCAGGTTCGAGAACGAGGTCGCGATCCGCACCTGCGTCCCGGGCGTGGCGACCGGCCTCGCCTGGACCCCGGTCGGCGGCGACATCCTGTTCGTCGAGGCGACCCGCGTCGCCGGCACCGGCAAGCTGATCCTGACCGGCCAGCTGGGCGACGTCATGAAGGAGAGCGCGCAGGCGGCGCTCAGCCTGATCAAGTCGCGCGCGCGCCGGCTCGGGCTCGACGAGGCGCTGTTCGAGAAGAGCGACATCCACGTCCACGTGCCGGCGGGCGCGATCCCCAAGGACGGCCCGTCCGCGGGGGTCGCGATGTTCACCGCGCTGGTGTCGCTGCTGACCGATCAGACCGTGCGCGGCGACACCGCGATGACCGGCGAGATCTCGCTCCGCGGCCTGGTGCTGCCAGTCGGCGGGATCAAGGAGAAGGTGCTTGCGGCGCACCGTGCGGGGCTCGAGCGCGTGCTGCTGCCGGCGCGCAATCGGAAGGACTTCGAGGATATCCCGGAGAGCGCGCGCGAGGCGCTGGAGCTGGTCTGGCTGGAGACCGTCGACGACGCGATCCGCACGGCGCTCGGCGACGAGGGCTGCGCCGATCAGGACGCCCGCACCACCGAAGCCGCGCCCGCCTAACAAGAAACGAACGACTGATCATGCTGCCGAGGGCGCTGTCATCCTAGCATCAGTTTCATGCGCTGCGGGTCGGCAGAGCCGGTGGAAAACGAGAAGGAAACTTGGACGCCACGCCACGCGCCTGCGCAGCGTCATCGCGCGGGCGCAAAAGCGCCCATGGCGATCCCGGAGCGGCCACTCGGCACCGTCATTGCGAGGAGCGCAGCGACGAAGCCATCCAGCCGGCCCTTTTTGGAGGGTCCGGCCCTGTAAAACTGAAAGGTTGAGCAACCCTGGCGCCAAGTAACGCCAAAAAATTGCTTGACATTTTATTATGTTTTTCGCTAGATTGTTGCGATGCCTGCCATGAAAAGCGTCCGATCGACTTTCCCGCTTCTGTGGGACGACGAGCGAAGCGCGGTGCGGCTCAAGGCCGCGGTGCTGGCGTCGCTGGTCGTGCTGGTCACCACGGCGACCGGCCTGCTTCTGATGTCGCTCGCCGAGGACATCTATCAGGATCGCGCTCGCGGGGTGCTGTGGGCCGTGGCTGACCGCCCCGCAGCTTCCCTGCCCGTCTGACCCCGCTCCTGCGCCGTCGCGGCTTGCGCGATCGCGGCCCCGCGCCCGCAGCCTCGTCGGCCGCGTCAGGGTAATACCAGGCTCACAAAGTTTGAACCTTGGTTCGCCCGGCATCATCCTTCTTTTTGGGGCGCGCGACCGACCAGCCACCCCCGCGCGCGATACCGATCCCGTAGGTCAGGACTTTGTGGGATCGGTATAAGAGTGCCGCCACGCGCGCAAGGAAGCGGACGTGGGAAGAGCCCGCTGCCAGGCGGGGACCAGGCTTCGCCTCGATCGACGATCGGACAGCCGCACCGATCCGCCGCCGACGCGCCCCGACCGGCGCGCCACAGATCGCCCCTCCCGTCCTTGCTGCCGCCCGCGCCGGCACCGGCCTCGCCGCGCTCCGGCGGGCGGATGGTAGCGCGGCGCTCATGCCCTGAGGACGACGATCCGGGCCACGGAAGGTTCGGTCCCGCGAGTTCGACACCGCCACGGCGCGCCTCGCAGGCGGGGCGCATTTCCGGCTTGCCTTCCGCCCGTCCGAAACTGTAAGTAGAATTTGCCTTGCAAAAATCATCAAAAGGTAGGGGAACACGAATGCCTCGGAGCCGTCCTCACTGGAGGTAGCCGCGTTGCTCTCGTTGACCCACCGCAAGACCGCGCCGCTCCCGGCAGACGCCACGACCCTGCATCCTGTCGTTGGATGGGGCCGGGGATGGGGCCGGCTGCTCGGCGCCGGCCTCTCGGCCCGCATGGTGACCGACCTGATCATTGGCGCCTACGGGTGCGCGCTCGCCCTGCTCGGCGCCATCGCCGCCGCGCTTCTGGCGGACCGTGGTCTCGATCACGATCTCGCGCCGGCCTTCGACCCGATGGCTCTCGGGTTCGTGGCGGCCGGGTTCGTCCTGATCTGCATCGGGGCCTCCGGCATCAGCCTTCACGGCCTGCGGAAGTTCGGCGCCTCGTTGCGCAAGACGATCGCGGCGTTCGCCTGCGCGCTGGTCGCCCTGGCGCTCGTGGCGTGGTCGACCGGGAGGCCGCCCTCGCATGGGCAAGGGACGATCTGGCTCTGGTTCGTCCTGGGCTGCGGGGGTCTCGCCGCGCTCCAGGGCGGCGTCTGCCGATGGCTCCGGGAATCGCGCCCGATCGGGGAGCTGTGCGCCCGGCGCGTGGCGATCGTGAGTGGCGACGACCGCACCTGCGCCCGCTTCCTCGATCTCCTGCTCGCCCAGCAGGACCCCGACCTTCGCCTCCTCGGCGTGTTTCACGCCGGGCGGGGCGCGCCCGCGGCCAGGCCGGGCCGGACGCTCGAGGACCTCGTCGATCTGGTCCGGCGCCAGCGGGTCGACGAGGTGTTCATCGCGCTCCCCTGGCACGCCGAACGGCGCATCTCGGCGCTGGTGGATCGCCTCGGCCATCTGCCGGTCGATCTCAAGCTCTGCCCCGATCGGGTGGGCTACGCGCAGGCCATGGTGATCGGCGAGCGCCTCGCCGGCGTCCCGGTCGCGACGCTGCACCGCCAGCCGATCCGCGACTGGGGGCGCCTCGGCAAGCGCACCATCGACGTCGTCCTCGGCGCCACGGCGCTCGTCCTGTTCGCGCTGCCGATGGCCGCGATCGCGCTCGCGATCAGGCTGGATTCGCCCGGTCCGATCCTGTTTCGCCAGCAGCGCCAGGGCTTCAACCACGACGTGTTCGAGATGCTCAAATTCCGCACCATGCGCCACGATCCTGGCGGCGAAGTCGTGCTGGCGCTGGTCGGCATACCCGGAGATCCAAGGGTGACCCGGGTGGGGCGTTGGCTGCGCCGCACCAGCCTCGACGAGCTGCCGCAGCTGATCAACGTGCTGCGCGGCGAGATGTCCCTGGTCGGCCCGCGGCCCCATGCCATCGCCGTCGATGTCGAGTTCATGGAGCGGATCCGGCGCTATGCGACCCGACGCCGGGTCAAGCCAGGGATCACCGGCCTCGCGCAGGTGAACGGTTGGCGCGGTGCCGTCGACACCGAAGAAAAAATGGCAGGGCGAGTGTTGCACGACCTCTATTACATCGAGAACTGGTCGCTCCTGCTCGATCTCGAGATCATCGCGCTCACCGTGCTTACCGGCTTTGCCTACAGAAACGCGCACTGAGGTGGCAGGGCGATGCGGCTGGCAAGATGCTCCCCGATCACCCTGCTGAGTGGGTCCCGCGACAAGGCCAGCCCACCTCGTCCGGCGCCGAGACCCCCCAAACTCCTGCACGTGGCGATCGACGGCCCCAGCCTGCGCTCGTATTTCGCCGGGGAACTCGCCTTCATGCGCGCGCGGGGCTTCGAGGTGGTGCTTGCCGCCCCCCGCGGCCCGGATCTCGAGCGGTTGTGTCAGACCGAAGGAGTGCGCGCACGTCCGGTCGCGATGGTCCGTGCCTTGCGCCCGTGGCACGATCTCAAAGCTCTGCTCGGCCTGCTTCGAATCATCGCCGAGGAGCGACCGAGCATCGTCCACTGCCACGGCCCGAAGGCGGCTCTCCTCGGGATCCTCGCGGCGTTCATCCTGCGTGTCCCGCAGCGCATTTACCATCTGCGCACCCTGCCGCTCGAGACCCAGCGGGGACCGATGCGTTGGCTGCTCTACGCGAGCGAACTTGTGATCTCTCGGCTATGCACCGAGACGGTCGCGATCAGCGACTCGCTGCGGCACAGCTATCAGCGCCACGTGGGCCTGCGCCATGTCCCGATCACGGTGCACGGCGCCGGCAGCGGCAACGGCGTCGATGCCCGGGGACGGTTCGACCCGGAACGAATCGACGCCGAACGGCTGAATGCTTTCCGTCGCCAGATCGGCCTGCCGGCAGATGCCAGGGCACTGTGCTTCGTAGGGCGCTTGGCCCTGGACAAGGGCGTGGCTGAGCTGCACCAGGCTTGGCAGGAGCTGCGCCGGCGTTATCCGGGCCTGTGGTTGATCCTCGCCGGCGACCTCGACGAGCGCGACCCGGCGCCGACGGCGCTGCTCGATTCCTTGCGACGCGACCCGCAGGTGTGCATGCCGGGCTTCGTGGGCGAGTGCGAGCTGGTTTTCGCCGCCGCGTGCATCAACGTCCTGCCGACGTATCGCGAGGGCTTCGGCAATGTCCTGCTCGAGGCCGCCGCGATGGCGATCCCCTCGGTTGCCAGTCGGGTCACCGGCTGCGTCGACGCGGTGGTCGATGGCGTGACCGGCACACTGGTGCCAACCCGCTCCGCGCCGGCATTGGTGGGCGCGATGGCACGCTATCTGGATGATCCCGAGCTTTGCGCCCGCCACGGCGCGGCAGCGCGCCGCCGGGCGCTCGCAGAGTTCGCGCCGGAACGCATCTGGGCCGGGCTTCTGGACCGCTACGCCGCGGCGTTGGGCGAAACGCGAGCCATGGCCGAGGCGAAGGCGGAACGCACCGCGGAGGTCTATGAAGCTCCGCGTCGGGGTCTCGACGACGTGTACTGAGGCAGCGGGATGATCAGACCGATACCTTCAGCGGAGCCGCGGGCGAGGGTCCTGGTTACGGGCGGGGCCGGCTACGTCGGCAGCCATACGTGCAAGGCGCTCTACGCCGCCGGCTTCGACCCCATAAGCTACGACAATCTGTCCTCGGGCAATCGCTGGGCCGTCCGCTGGGGCGCTCTGGAGGTCGGGGACATCCTCGACGTTGCCCGCCTTGCGCGGGTGATGACAGCCTGTCGACCCGCGGCGGTCATCCACTTCGCGGCCAAGGCGCTCGTGGGCGAATCGATGCGATCGCCTGACCTTTACTGGCAGATCAACACCGCCGGATCGCTGGCGCTCCTGCAGGCCATGCAGGTCGCGAACGTCGACGTCATCGTGTTTTCGAGCACATCCGCGGTGTACGGCGTGCCGAGCTCGACGCCCATCGATGAAGAATCCAGTAAATCACCGGCCAATGCCTACGGCGCCTCCAAGCTCGCCGCCGAGCGGATGATCCTGGACTTTGCGCATGCCTACAATCTCAAATGGGCCTGCCTGCGATACTTCAATGCCGCGGGCGCCGATCCGGATGGCGAGATCGGCGAGGCGCGGGCGGTGGAAACCCACATCATTCCGCTGGCCCTCGACGCCGCGCTCGGTGTGGGGCCGCCCATCACCGTGTTCGGCAGCGACTATCCTACCCCGGACGGCACTGCCGTTCGCGACTACGTCCACGTCTCGGACCTCGCCGACGCCCACGTCAGCGCCGTCCGCCACCTCCTGGCCGGCGGCGCCAGCCTCGAGCTCAACCTTGGCACGGGCGAGGGCCATTCGGTGGCCGAAGTCCTGGATACGATCGAACGGGTCACCAACAAGCCCGTGCCGCGCCGTGCCGGGTGCCGACGATTGGGCGATCCCCCCGAGCTGGTAGCCAATCCGCGACGTGCGCAGCGGGTCCTGGGGTTCGAGCCCAAGCGCTCGCGCCTCGACACCATCGTCCGGGACGCCTGGCGCTGGCGCGTGAGCACAGCCGGTGCTTGGCGCCAGCAGCCCGCTGGCGACCAGCACGCACGGCACGCGATGATCGCGCCGAGCCCGGGCGCTGGCGCCATACCAAATGGCGTGCCCGCACGGTTTGCCGACCGCGTCGGAACGCCGTCATGAGCCGCTTGCTGATTGTGACCGAGGGGCCCTTCTATCGCCGGGGCGACGAGGTCTTCGACAAGCTCTGCTACGACCGCCAGTTCTACGACGACTACGCCGCGGTATTCGACCAGGTTCGGGTCGCCGCCCGGATCGACCACGGGACGGCAGTCGACGGCATGCACCGGGCGGACGGCGCAGGCGTCGCCTTCGTCGACTTGGCAAACGTTCAGGGCGCGGCCTGGGTCCTGGCGCCCTGGTGGCGCTTCTGCTGGCCGCTGGTCGATGCCGTCGCAGGGGCGGACGCGGTGTGCGTGCGTCTGCCTTCGGTCGCCGGCTGGCACGCGGCGCGCCTCGCCCGGCGCCTGGGCAAGCCGCTGATGTTCGAGCTGATCGGCGACCCGCTCGCGGTCGGCGTCGGCTCCGCCGCGCACCGGATCGGCGGCCTGATCCAGTACTGGCGCACCCGGCAGATCGTCCGCTGGAGCTGCCTGGGCTCCTACGTCAGCCGCGTCCATCTGCAACGACGCTACCCGGCCGCGGCGGACGCGACCACCGCCTCGATCTCGAGCATCCGCCTGGCGGCCTCCGCCTTCCGCCCGCCGCGCACCGCGCCGGCTTCGCCGGATCGATTGCGGCTGGTGCTGGTCGCGGAATTCATGGCGTACAAGAACCACAAGACGCTGCTGGACGCCGTCGCTCTCGCTTTGAAACAACGGCCGGGACTGTCCCTGATGCTGGTTGGCGATGGTCCGCTTCGGCCCGCCATCGAACGGCAGATCGAAAAGCTTGGGCTCGATGACCGCATTCGACTCACCGGCATGCTGACCGGGCGCGCCAGGATCGAAGCCGAGCTCGATGCCGCGGACCTGTTCGTCATGCCGTCGTGGAGCGAGGGTATGCCGCGCGCGGCGATCGAGGCCATGGCGCGCGGCCTGCCGGTGATCGGCAGCGCCGTGCCCGGCATCCGCGAGCTGCTGCCAGACGACCTCCTGTTCGATCCGAAGCGGCCGGCAGAGATCGCGCATCTCATCGATGGCCTTCTCCGGCAGGACCGCTACTGCCGAGCGGCCCGATTGTGCGCGCAGATCGCCGCGGGCTTCGCGCCGGACAGGTTGTCGGCCTCGCGCAAAGCCCTGTTGTCCACCCTCCGCGCGCACGCCACCCGGATGCCGCGAGCTGCGGCGTGCTCGCCAGAACGCCTCGATGTCGTGCCGGCGGTTTCGAAGTCACCGATCTGAGCCGAAGGGAGACCCTCCATGTGGGCGCGACTGATCGACCACCTTGTCTGCCATAAATCTGCCGAACCGTTCGAGCTGGTGCCGCTCGAGGAGCGCGCGATCGACTTGGACCCGGTTTGGCGCCGGAAGCTGGAAGCCCTCGGGATCGATCCGCAGGGCGCCGACCGCTGGATCGAGACCGGCCTGCTTTGTGATCGCAAGGCGCGCCTGTGGTTCCCGATCAGCCATGGTCTGCCGGTTCTCCTGCCCTACCAGACTGACGCTCACAGTGAAATGTTGCGCAATTATGGCGATGTCATTCGAAAGCTCGGTGAAGATTTCCGGGCCGCTGCCGATGACCCGGCACCCGGCGAGCGGTTCGTCCTCGAGTCCTTCTCCACCGAATGGCGCGACTACGACGACAGCGAGGTGTTGTGGACCTGGTCGATCGAGGAGCGGCGGGCGTTCTTCCTCGAGGAGATCGGCGCCGCGGAGCTGACGGGAGCGGAGCGCAGCTTCGTCGAGATCGGCTGCGGGCTGGGGCTGGTGACGTCGCTCGCGGCGACGGAGCTGGGCCTGGACGCGATCGGCGTCGATCTGTCGCTCGCGGCCATGCGCGCCGCCCAACGCTGCCGAACCAACCCGCTCACGCATTTCATCCAGGCATCGATTTGGGCCCTGCCGTTCCGAAGGTCGAGCTTCGACATCGTCTACAGCCACGGTGTGCTGCATCACACGCATGACACCGAGCGAGCGTTTTCCGGGGTTGCCGCTCTCGCCAGCCCCGGAGGGCGGACCTACGTCTGGGTGTACGGCCCCGGGCGGGCTCGCGGCTCGCCGCTGCGCCGCGCGGTGTTTCCGATCGAGCAGGTGGTGCGCCCGCTTCTGGCGCGCCTGCCTGCCGCGCTGGCCAATATCGTTCTCTATCCGATCGCGCTTGGCTACTGGGCCTTGAACCGTTGGCACAGAGCGCGCGGCGGCCTTCGCCAGCGCTACGACCTCAGGCGTGCGCTGCACGCGGCGCGCGATCGCTTCACGCCGGCATTCGCCCACATCCACGAGACCGATGAGGTGCGCGGGTGGTTCGAGCGCGCCGGCTTCTCAGGGCTGCACGTCCTGAGCCAGGAGGAGGTGGCTCCGGCCAGCCGGGAATCGGTCGCCCAGAGCGTCGCGATCCGTGGCATCCGATCCGGGGCCGAAGCGCCGGTTGCACGCGCGCGGCCGAACCCCGGCTCGTCGGCACCGATCGCCGATGAGCGTGAGGAGTCCAGGGGCGATGATGCCCGATACCCCGATCTCGTTGCGCACGCTCGGTGATCGATCGCCGATGCGCGAGATCCTCTACCATCTGCGTTGGAGCGTGCCGCTTTGGCTCGTGCAGCTTTGCACCGCATGGTTGCCTGGGAACCGGTACACGACCCGACTGCGCGGAGCGTTGGCGCGACCGTTCGTCGGCAAATGCGGCAAGCGGTTTTGCCTGGGGAAGGGCGTAAGCCTGATCGGCACGAGCGAGCTGCAGATCGGGGATGATGTCTACATTGCGCGTGATTGCTTCCTCAATTGCGCCGGCGGCCTCGTCCTGGAGGATGGCGTCGTGCTCGGGCCCTTCGTGGTCCTCAGCACCATGCAGTGCGTCTTCGCGCGCGGGATGGTGCGGCACGACCAAGTCATCGTCCACCCGATCCGTATCGGACGCGGCTCGTGGCTTGCGGCCCATGCGGTCGTCAAGGCAGGGGTCCGGATTGGCGCGGGAGTGATGATTGGCGGGAACTCGGCAGTGGTCAAAGACATCGAGGATCATGTCCTCGCCGCCGGTGTGCCCGCCAAGGTGATCGGCCCGGTGAAGGAGCGCACGCCCGATGCCTCGCGCATCATCGACCACCTGCGGGACCGAAGGCGCGCCGAGGCGCCGCCCGACCAAGGCTCGCTCGCGGCGTGATGCGATGAGGAAAGTTCTCCACGTGATCCATCGCGCCGGGCGGGGCGGGATCGAGAGCGCGATGATGCAGGTGATGCGGCGGATCGACCGGGCGCGCTACGTTTTCGATTTCGTGGTGCGCACCGCGGAGCCGGGCGCGTACGACGACGAGATCCGGGAGCTCGGCGGCCGGATCCTCTTCTGCCCGCGCCATCGTGATCCGGTGGGGTTCGCGCGCCGGCTGCGCCGGGTCCTGGCGCGTCATGGCCCGTACGACGCGGTGCACAGCCATGTCGAGCATTACACCGGGATCGTGCTGGCGGTCGCGGCCGCGGCGGGGGTGCCGGTGCGGATCGCGCACAGCCACAACGATCGCAGCGGCGAGCCGGCGAGCGCCCCGCGCCGCGGCTACCGGCGCCTCATGCAGGCCGGGGTCGCCCGCTTCGCGACGCAGGGCTTCGCGCCCAGCGCCGGCGCCGCGCGGTTCCTGTTCGGCGAGCGCTGGCGCGCGGAGGCGCGCTGGCGGGTGCAGCCCTACGGGATCGACCTCGCGCCGTTCCGGCGGCCCCCCGATGGGGCACGGCTGCGCGCGGAACTCGGCATCCCGGCGGATGCCCTGGTGGTCGGCCATGTCGGCCGCTTCCATCCGCAAAAGAACCATGCGCTGCTGCTTGGCATCCTCGAGCGCTGGCTCGCCCTGGAGCCGGGCGCGTTCGCTCTCCTGGTCGGCGACGGCCCGCTGCGCGCGCAGGTGATCGCCGCGGCCGCCCGCGCCGGCATCGCGCCGAGCATCGTGTTCGCCGGCGGTCGCGCCGACGTGCCCGAGCTGATGCTGGCCGCCATGGACGCGTTCGTCTTCCCCTCGCGGTACGAGGGGCTGGGGCTCGCCCTGCTCGAGGCGCAGGCGGCCGGGCTGCCGTGCGTGATCTCGGACGCGGTGCCGCCGGAGGCGGCGGCCCTGCCCGATCGCGTGCGCCGCCTCGCCCTGGATGCGCCGGTCGAGGAGTGGGCGGCGGCGATCGGCGCGGCGCTGCGTCGAGGGCGCGACCCCGAGGCTGCGGCCCGGCTCGAACGCAGCCCGTACGCTATCGATGCCTCGGTCGCGGCCTACGCCGCCGCCTACGACGGCGCTCCGGCGCCGCCGCTTGCGGACGAAGCGCAGCGATGTGCGGCATTGCCGGCCTGATCCGCTTAGGCGGCGGCGCGGATCTGCGCGCGATCGTAGCCGCGATGACCGCGGCGCTCGCCCATCGCGGCCCCGACGGCGAGGGCGTCTGGGCGGACCCCGCGGCCGGCGTCGCGCTCGGCCACCGCCGGCTCGCGATCATCGATCTGGCCGCGACCGCACGCCAGCCGATGGTCTCGGCGAGCGGCCGCTTGGTGCTCAGCTACAACGGCGAGATCTACAACTTCCGCGAGCTGCGGCGCGACCTCGAGGGCGGCGGCGTGCGCTTTCGCGGCACCGGCGACACCGAGGTGCTGCTCGCGGCGATCGAGGCCTGGGGGCTCGAGCGGGCGCTCGCGCGCACAGCCGGCATGTTCGCCTTCGCGCTGTACGACCGCATCGCGCGCCGGCTCGTCCTGGTGCGCGATCGTCTCGGCATCAAGCCGCTCTACTGGTCGCTCGAGGGCGGCGCGCTGGCCTTCGCCTCGGAGCTCGCGCCCTTGGCCGCGCGCCCGGACCGGGCGCCGCGGATCGATCGCCAGGCGCTTGCCGCCTACGCCCGCTGGAACTACGTGCCGGCGCCGCATGCGATCCTGGAGGGCGTGCGCAAGCTCCGGCCGGGGCACGTGCTCAGCCTCGACCGTCACGGCCGGCTCGAGGAGCGGCCGTTCTGGCGGCTCCTCGACGTGGTCGCCGCGGGTGCGCCGGCGCGCGCGGCGGCGCCGGACGAACCCGAGGCGCAGGCCGGCCTCGCCACGGTGCTGAGCGGGACGATCCGCCAGCACATGATCGCCGACGTGCCCATCGGCGCGCTGCTCTCGGGCGGGATCGACTCCGCGACCATGGTCGCGCTGATGCGGGCGCAGAGCAGCCGGCGCATCGACACCTTCACGATCGGCTACGACGATCCCGCCTACGACGAGGCGCCCCACGCCAGAGCCGTGGCCGCGCACCTGGGCACCACGCATCACGAGCTGCACGTCGGCGCCGGGGAGGCCATGGGCGCGATCGAGCGCCTCCCCGAGGTCTACGACGAGCCGTTCGCCGATTCCTCGCAGATCCCGAGCGTGCTGGTCGCCCGGTTCGCGCGCCGCCGGGTGGCGGTGTGCCTGGCCGGCGACGGCGGCGACGAGCTGTTCGCCGGCTACGAGCGCTATCACCGGGCGGCGGCGGTCCGACGGGGCCTCGGC
>JBOHKK010000038.1:0-25105 GCA_050729115.1 Geminicoccaceae bacterium
GGTCAGGATTTCGCAGGGCGGGTATGAGTTGCCACCGACGGGGCCGACCCCGTCGCATGAAACCGGGCGTCGAACCACCGGTCGCCATCGCGAAGGCGCGCCAGCGCCCGTGGCGATCCAGCAGCGGCGCCTGGATTGCTTCGTCGCTCCGCTCCTCGCAATGACGGTGTCCAGTTTCTTGTTAGGGCCGCGCCCAACGGACGCGGCCCCCGCCGGCCGTCGTGCGGTCGCTCAGTCGATCGCGATGGGTGAGCCGATCGAGCCCGTGGCGCCCGCGATCGGCACCGGGCTGTAGACGTAGGCGAACACGTAGACGCCGTCGTCGGCGAGCTGCTTCAGCGCCAGGTTCTCCTGGTTGACGATGCCGTGACGCGTCTGCAGGTACTGATGGACGCAGAACGCGCAACCCGGCTCATCGGGGTAGGGGACGGGATCCGTGGCCGCCCAGGTGTCGCCGCCGGTGACGCCGGCCTGGACCTCCTCGGCCACCCAGCGTGCCACGTCCATGCAGATCCCGGGCTGGCCGGCGTTGAAGGTGGCCGGATCGTCCCAGTGGGTCTCCCAGCCGTAGCGGAACAGGATGGCGTCGCCTGCCATGAACTCGAAGTCCGCCATGCCCTGGTTCTCGAGGGCGGCACTGACGTCGTCCATGCTGGCGCATTGACCCTGGTCCATCGTCTCGACGCCGCGGGCGCCGGCAAAGTCGAGCAGAATGCCGCGGGCCACGATCGGATGCAGCTTCTCGGTGCCTAGATTCTTCAGGCCCGTGGCCGTCGCGAACTCCGACTCCACGAAGCCGTTGTAGAAACGCATCGTGTTGCGCTCTCCCTCGTCGCCGACCAGCACGCCGATATGGCCCAGACCGTCGAACTGCGTGCCCACCTGGCTGATCTCGGTCGCCACGAAATCATCGTGCCAGACGATTCTGTTCTCGCCGAACGGCCCGCCACTCGGCGTCCCCGGAATGCGCATCACGAACTGACGCGTGCCGAACAGCGGCATCTCCGTCGTGTAGGGGTGCCCCAGCTGGTAGGTCTTGCCCTGGTCGGCCTCGGCGAGCGCCCGCAGCACCACCTCGGGCTTGGTGTACCAGTTGGTCGAGCCAGCCTCGTCGCCTTCGCCCCAAAGCTCGTTCGGCCACCACTGCGTGCCGATCGGGGTCTCCATCTTGTCGCCTTCGACCCAGGGCTTGCCGGCACAGTCCTGCCAGGTTTCGGGGCTGCATTCGGCCCACGCGGCCCCACTGCTGAGGACCAGAGCGCCGGCGGTGGCGAGCAACATGCGTGTCATCTTCGTAGACCTCCCTGCGCTTATGGATTGGCGCCGCATTGTACCGCTCCTCCTGCCACCTGCCAGCGCAAATGCGTGCCACCTGCCAGCGCAACTGCGTGCGCTCAGTGCGCTCGACCGCGTCACGATCTTGCTTTTCCGGGAGCCGGACCTGCGCTATGACCTGGCACCACCAAGGTAGAAAGCTTGGGGCCTCGAAAAATCTCGCCGCAAGGTGGGAAGCGAGCTGCCGCGTCCACCGTTCGCTGGATGTCGCACCCGCCCCGTTGTCATAGGATTGCCGCGCCGCTCCGGCCGGGCATCTGACGAGGATCATCATGTTCGGCTGGCTGCGTCGGAACATCCTCGAGCCGCGGCCGAGCGCCCGGGCGACGAGTGCCGCAAGGGCGGTGAAGCCGGGATGAGCGACAAGCAAGCCGCCGCCGGCATGGCGATGCCCGGCTGGCTCGACAAGCTCGGCGGCTTCGTCGAGCGCACCCGGGGATTCTGGCGCAGGCTCGGCGAGATCGAGACCAGCGCGCACCGGGACGCGCTCGAGCGCATCGCGATCGATCGGCCGGTCTACATTGCAGGCGTCGCCCGATCCGGCAGCACCATCCTGCTCGAGATGCTGGCGCGCCACCCCGAGGTCGCCACCCATCAATACCGCGACTTCCCGCTGCTCTTCGCCCCGGTCTACTGGGATCGCGCCTTCGGTCGAAAGCAGGCCAACAGGACCGAGCCGGAGGAGCGCGCGCACAAGGACCGGATCAAGGTGACGCCGGCCAGCCCCGAGGCCATGGAGGAAGTGTTGTGGATGGCGTTCTTCGAGAACATCCACGATCCGACCCGCAATCAGGTTCTGGACGCTTCGACCTCGGCTCCGGCATTCGAGAGCTTCTACCGCGACCACCTGAAAAAAATGCTGATGATCCGCGGCGGCCGGCGCTACCTCGCCAAGGGCAACTACAACACCACGCGGCTCGGCTATCTGCTGAAGCTGTTCCCCGATGCCCGCTTCATCGTGCCGGTCCGCGAGCCGCGCTGGCACGTCGCATCGCTATTGAAGCAGCACCGGCTGTTCTCGGCCGCCGAGCGGGCGGACCCGCGCATCCTGCGGCACATGCGGCGGGTGGGCCATTTCGAGTTCGGTCTCGACCGGCGGGTGGTCAACGCCGGCGACGACGAGGAAGCGGCCCGGATCGATGCGCTCTGGTCGTCTGGCCGGGACCTCGAGGGCTACGCCCGGCTGTGGTCCAGCCTCTATGGCTTCGTGCTCGACAGCATCGCGGCCGATCCGGCGATTGCCCGAGCGACGCTCGTCGTCCGCTACGAGGACGTCTGCCAGGATCCGCAAACCAAACTCGCCGAGATCGCCGCTCATGCCGAGCTGGCGTTCCCGGAGGAGGTGGTCGCGGCCATGGCCGGCGAGGTCAGCAGTCCCGCCTATTATGATCCGGGGTTCACGGCGGCCGAGGAAGCGACGATCCGCGAGTTGGCGGGTGCAACGGCCCGACGCCTCGGCTAGGGGCTCTGAGTCGAGCGGCGGGTGTCCCGATCGGGGCCGCCGCTCGCTGTCGCCAAAGTGAAGGCGCGATGATGCGCGCGTCCGAACCGTGGCGGCGGCTCTAATTGTCGTGCCGCCTGCTTCTGAGCGAGGCGGCAACCGCACAGGCGGCGACCGAAATCACCCAGCAGCGGTCAAGGTGCGCGGACCATCGCTCGTAGCCGAGAATCGGATGCGCAAGGCGCGCCGTCCGCAACCATGCGATCCCGCTTTCTGTGGCGCGAGGGCTGCGCTATGAGAGCAGGACGCGGGCTGGAATTGACCGCCGCGTTCAAGATCAGGGAGGACCTTCGATGACCATGGCAAGGGCTGCGGCGCTGGCCGGGGCCGCTGGTGTTCTGTGCGTCGGGCTCGCGCTCGGCGCGATCGCGCAGGAGTTCAACGACAAGCCGCTCGAAGAGAACTGGTGGCCGACCGAATGGGGCCCGGACGACAAGGTCGGCGCGCCGAACCGGACCACGCCCGAGATGGTCCTCGAGGCGGTGCAGCTGGTGAAGCAGGGCAAGACCGCGACGCTCGGCAAGCTCTACGCGCACGACATCCCGTTCTTTGGCGCGCGCGGCTTCCGGCTCAACATCCCGGGCACCCCGACCGGCGGTCCGTTCGGCAGCAACGGTCTGGTGTTCCACGACGAGCTGGTCACCACCGAAATCGGCCAGGTCGGCACGCAGTTCGATGGGCCCGGCCATATCGGCGTCCGCACCTCGCAGGGCGACCTCTTCTACAATGGCCGTAACCGCGAGGAGGCCTATGAGCGCGGCCCGGGCAACATGGTCATCGGCATGGGTGACCTCGGCGTGGAGCACGTCGCCGAGAAGGGCTTCGTGTGCCGCGGCGTGCTGCTCGATGCGACCAAGCACCGGGGCGTGAACCCGCTGCCGATCCCGACCGCCACCGACAGCCCGGGCATCGTCACCGCCGACGACGTCAAGGCGATGGTCGAGGCTGCCGGGATCGAGGAGATCGGCGAGGGCGACTGCGTGTTCCTCTATACCGGCCATGGCGACCTTTGGAAGAACAGCGAATGGCCGACGCTTTCCGCGGAGGAGAAGGAAGCGCGCGCCAAGGAGTTCATCGCGGGCGAGCCGGGCTTCGGGATCAGCGCCTGCGAGTACTTCGCCGAGCGCAAGATCATCCTGACCGGCGGCGACACTTCGGCCAACGATGCCCAGCCGGTCGGCGAGGTCGAGGGCGAGGCGGTGCCCTGCCACCAACAGTTGCAGACCCGGCACGGCATCTGGAACATCGAGAACCTGGACTTCGAGCCGCTGCTTGCCGACGGCGTCTCTGAGTTTCTGTTCGTGTGGGCGCCGCTCAAGATCGTGGGCGCGACCGGCTCGCCGGGCAATCCGGTGGCGCTGTACTGAGCGCTGATCTTACCATCAACGGCTGGAGAGCCGGCCTCCGGGCCGGCTCTTCGCATTCAGGCGTCTTGGGCTGCTGCGGCAACTGGCCGGTCCAGCGGATGTCGTCGTCGTAGCGCTTGACCTCCGAGCGCCAAGGCGCGCCGTTGGAACACGCAGGCACCAGGTGGCGCTGCACCTACCCTTGGCGCGAAATACGTGCCGAAGGCGTTGCCCCGAAGGTCATCTCCTTGCAAACTGCCCGGCCACTGCGGGAGGTCGGGATGTGGTCTGCCAGGGTTTTGGGCGCCTCCATGGCGCTCCTCGCCACGGCGGCGGTCGCGGCGCCGGGCGATGCTCTGGTCGTCACCGGCGATGTCGTCAACGTCCGGGCCGGCCCGGGCACCGACAATCCCGTGCTGTTCCACGCGACTCGTGATCAGCGGGTCGTCGAGCTGACGCGCACCGGCGACTGGGTCCAGGTGCAGGTCCCGGACGAGGCGGCCGACGGCTGGATCCATCAGTCGCTGTTGGCCGTGACCGAGCCGGCGCCGCCGGCGCCGGCCGAGGCCCCCGGCAGCGCCGGCGCCGGGTCGGTGCCGTCCGGGACCGACGCCCTCGCGCTGTTCCGCAGCAACGTCACCGAGCTCAACGCCCGCGCCGTGGCCGTGGCCGGCGTGGAGCTGTTCACCGGCGCCGAGCCGGCGGACGGCGGTACCGTCCGGGTCATGGTGACCGACGCGTGGGACCTGATGCCCGAGGCCGGCCAGCAGAGCTACACGAACGCCCTCTTCCACCGGTGGCGCGCCGTGGCCGGCGGCGCCGAGCCGCTGCGTGTGCAGGTGGTCGATCCGAGCGGCACGATCGTGAGCGAGAGATCCGGCCCGAAAACGCCCTGAGAAAGGTGCTCATGAAGATCACGATCGACATCGATTGCACGCCCCAGGAAGTGCGCACGTTCTTCGGTCTGCCCGACCTGGAGCCGATGCAGAACGCGCTGCTTGCCAAGGCAGAGGAAAGATTGACCGAATACCTCGAGGCGCGCGATCCGGAAGCCTTGCTGAAGCTCTGGTTCCCGGGCGGCCTGGGCCAGATGCAGGAGCGGCTCTGGAAGCAGCTCCTGGGCGGGTTGGGGCCGGCATCGTCCGAGCGCGGCAAGTCCAAGCCGCCGCGCTGACCTCGCTTGCCACCGGCCTCACCGCGAAGGGCGTCACGAAACGGGGTCTGACCCCGTTTATCCCCGTTTATGCGGTTTCATGCGCCGGGATCGGCGCCGTCGGTGGCAACTCGTACCGGGCACACAAATTCCTTGACTCGGCATGGTCCTTGCCTCAGGGGGCGCGGCCGACCAGCCAACCCCGCGCGCAATACCGAGCGGTCAGCGAAATGGGGTCTGCGAAAACGGGGTCTGGCCCCGTTTGCTCCAGCCAACCCCGCGCGCAATACCGAGCGGTCAGCGAAAACGGGGTCTGGCCCCGTTTGCTCGTTTTGCTGACCTCGTTCAGGCGGTCGGCGGGACGTGGTCCTTGAAGCGCTCGCGCAAGGCGGTCTTCATGAGCTTGCCGGTCGCCGTGTGCGGCAGCTCCTCGACGAAGACCACGTCGTCCGGCAGCCACCACCTCGCCACCTTGCCGGCCAGATAGTCGAGGATCACAGCCTTGCCGACCTCGGCGCCCGGGCGGCGCACCGCGATCAGGAGCGGGCGCTCCCCCCACCTCGGGTGCGCCACGGCGATCACGGCGGCCTCGGCCAGGTCGGGGTGGCCGACCGCGGCGTTCTCCAGGTCGATCGAGCTGATCCACTCGCCGCCCGATCGGACCAGGTCCTTGGCCCGGTCGGTGATCTGCATGTAGCCCTGCGGGTCGATGGTCGCGACGTCGCCGGTCGAGAACCAGCCTTCGGCGTCGAGGGCGGCCTTGGAGGCGGCCTCGTCGCGAAAGTAGCCCGATGCGATCCAGGGTCCGCGCACGTAGAGCAGGCCTGCGGTCGTGCCGTCGTGCGCCAGACGCCGCCCATGATCGTCCACGATCTTGAACTCGACCCCCCAGATCGCCTGCCCCTGCTTCTGCTTCAGGCGCTGCCGCTCGTGGACGGGCAGAGCGGCGGCCGGGGGCGGGCAGCACACCGCGCCGACCGGGCTCATCTCGGTCATGCCCCAGCCGTGCAGCACCTCGACCCCGTGCTGGTTCTCGAAGGCCTCGATCAACGACGGCGGCGCCGCCGCGCCGCCGATCACCACCCGCTCGAGATGCGGCAGGCCACCCTTGGATTCGCGCAGGTGGTCGCGCACGCCGAACCAGACGGTCGGGACCCCCGCGGCGAAGGTCACCCGCTCGCGCTCGAGCTGCTGGTACAGGCTGGCGCCGTCCGGGCGTGGTCCGGGCATGACCATCCGGGCGCCGACCAGCGGGCAGGCGTATGGCAGGCCCCACGCGTTGACATGAAACATGGGCACCGCGGGCAGCACCGTATCGCGTGCCGAGAGGCCCATCACGTCGGGCATCACGATGGTGAGCGCATGCAGCACCGTCGAGCGATGGTGATACAGCGCTCCCTTGGGATGACCCGTGGTGCCCGAGGTGTAGCAGAGGCCGCAGGCCGTGGTCTCGTCGAACGCGGGCCAGGTGAGCTCGGAGTGCTGGTCGGCGATCAGGCTCTCGTAGTCGATCAGCCCCGCGAGCCCGCTTGCCGGCAGGTGCGCTCCGTCGCAGAGCACCACGATGCCCTCGAGGGTCTCCAGCCGGGGCGCGAGCTGCTCGACCAGGGGCAGGAACATGGGATCGGTGAACAGGAAGCGATCCCGGGCGTGCTCGATGATGTAGGCGATCTGCTCGGGGAACAGGCGCGGGTTGATGGTGTGGCAGACCGCGCCGATTCCGGCGATGCCGTAGTACAGCTCGAAATGGCGATGATCGTTCCAGGCGAGCGTGGCGATGCAGTCGCCAAGGCGGACCCCGAGCTTGGTCTCCAGGGCGCCCGCGAGCTGCCGCGCGCGCCGGCGCAGCGCGGCGTAGGTCGTGCGGTGCTCCGGCGCATCCGCGGTGCGGGAGACCATCTCGGTCTCACCGTAGCGCGCCGCCGCGTGGTCCAGGATCGAGGACACCAGAAGCGGCCGATCCATCATCAAGCCGCGCATCATCGCCTCCGCATCGTAACCGAGGCCTCGCCCGCACCGGCGCGTCTGCGCGCGCTCAACGTCGCGGCGAGGATAGCGTGATCTCGCTCCCGGGCGCCACGCCCGCCCTGCGAGGTCCTCAGAGGCGAACGTTGCCCTGGTTCGTCTGATAGACGTCGGCCGAGCTGCGATCCAACCAGTCCAGGGCGAAGGCGGACCCGATCGCGATCACGATCGCCGCCACCACCGCCGCCAGGAACGCCTTCATCCTTCCGGTCCTTTCCATCCGTGTGATTGTGGATCTCATTTGCCCGCGTCGGGCGCGGTGACCTCCTTGAGATAGGCGATCAGGTCCGCCCGGTCCCTGGCATCCGGCATCCGCTGGAGCGGCATCTTGGAGCCGGGCACCATGACATCCGGACCGACCTCGAACAGGCGCGCCACGCTCTCCTCGGTCCAGACCAGATCGCTCTCCTCGAGCGCCGTCGAATAAGGATAGTCGGGACGGCTGCCGGCGACCCGGCCGAACAGGCGATAGAGGGTGGGACCGGCCCGATGGCCGCCGTCGGGGGTGATCGTGTGACAGGCGACGCACTTGCGGAACAGCTCGGCGCCGCGACTGCCGGCATCCGGCATCGCCGCGGCGACCCGGGCCGACGCCGTCTCCGCCGCTGCGCTCAGATCGTAGGTCAGGACGAGGCCATCGGCGCCGCCCGACAGCAGGGTCTCGCCGTCGGGGTTGAACGCGACCGACCACACCGCACCGGCATGGCGGGCGTACACCCGCAGCCGGTCGCCGTCACCGCGGCGCCAGACCCGCACGGTACCGTCGACGCCGCCCGATGCCACCAACTCGCCATCCGGCGACAGCGCCACGGCAAGGACCGGCCCCTCGTGGCCGTACAAGGTGCCGAGCGGTTCGCCGCGCTCCAGATCCCACAGCTGCACCGTCTCGTCGATCGATGCGGTCACCGCGGTCCGCCCGTCCGGCGCCAGATCGAGCGCGGTGACCCCGAAATCGTGCGCGCTCAGCACCGTAAGAAGCGTGCCGTCAGATACCCGCCAGGCCTGGAGGCTGCCATCCGAGGTGCCGGCGAACAGCCGCGCCCCGTCCGGCGCGAACTGCACCGCATTCACGTTGTCGACCGCAGCCAGCGCGTGCAGCAGCTGGCGCCGCTCCAGGTCCCAGATCCGAACCGTGCGATCCCAACCGGCGGAGGCGGCGCGCTTACCATCGGCCGAGACGGTGATCGCCGTGACCTTCCCCTGGTGGCCGTTCAGGCGGGCGATCAGCTTGTGCTGCGCGAGGTCCCACAGGCCGATGGTGCCGTCGTCGCTGGCCGAGAGGGCACGTTCGCCCGGCACAAAGACGACGGCGTTGACCGCGGCGTCGTGGCCGTAGAGGTGCGCGATCGCCGCCTCCTGCGGCAGGTCCCACAGGATGATGCTGTAGTCGAAGCCGGCGGTCAGCGCATGCTCGCCGTCGGCCGCCACGGCGACGCCTTTGACCGGGCCGCCGTGCTCATCGAGCGCGGTCCGCGCCGCCGCCGGTGCGCCGACCCAGGCCATCCCCGCCGCCACCACGACCAGCCATTTCCCCGCGTTCCATATCGCCATCACGCTCACCGCCCGTTTTTGGTCAGCGGTGGGACCGGCGGCGAATCTCGAGGCCGCTGCCATCGAGATCGACTTGCCCTAAGCGCTCCGCGAGGTCCGACGCGACCCGCGGCCTCTGCGGCACCCGTCCCAGCAACCCTCCCGTCGCGCCGTCCACCAGCAGGGTTTCAACCAGGAACGCGCTGTTGTCGTTCCCGGGCGGGTGCATCACGGTCACGGCGTAGGCGGACCGGCCTTCGCTCTCGACCACGGCGACGTTCAGGACCTCGACGCCGAGATTGTCGCGCATCAGGGTTCGCACCTGGTCTTCCCCGAGCGCGGGGCGCGCGCCCGCCCCGGCCTCCGAGCGCGCGTCGCGCCCGATCGCTTCGATCTGCTCGATCAGCGCTCGTTCGCGCGCAGCGGGGTCCTGGGGCGGCGGCGCGCCGGGCCCGAGCTCGCCCTGGATCCGCCTGATCCGGTCGATCAGCTCCTGCTCGCCGGTCGGCGCCTGGGCGTCGGCAGGCGCGATCGTCTGCGCCGCCAGCGCGCCGAGCATCAGCCCGCCGATGCCAAGCCGGGCGCCGATCTTAACGCGGCTCATGGCCGCGGCCTCAGTCGTCGCCGCCGGCACGCGCACCCTTGCGCTCCAGGTCCCGCACCCAGACGCTGTGATGCTCTCGCGCCCAGTTCTCGTCGACTTCCCCGCTGCCCATGGCGTCGAACGCGCCCTCCATGCCGATCGTGCCGATGTAGATGTGGGCGATGATCACCACGGTCAGGAACAGACCCATGATGGCGTGCCAGAGCTGCGCCAGCTGCATCTCCTGGATCGGCGCCAGCGTGGTCGGATACTCGGTCCCGAACGCCCAGTTGATCCAGCCAAAGGTGGGGCCGAACGCCTCGTACGCGAGCGGGAACATGAGCATCAGGCCCGAGAGGCTGACCGAAATGCCGCCCAGCACCACCAGCCAGAACACCAGCTTCTGTCCGGCGTTGAACTTCTTGGCGGGCGGATGCGTGCCCTTGGTGAACATGCCGCCGCCCTTGGCGAGCCAGACGAAGTCGTAGCGGTTCGGGAAGTTGTGCCAGATCCACAGCACGATCATCAGCACGAGGCCGAGCATGAAGCCGAAGGCCAGGAAGTTGTGGGCGTACTTGCCGCCGAGCATGAGCATGGAAAACAGCTCGGGCCCGATCAGCGGTCTCAGCACGTAGCGCCCGTAGAGCAGGTTGAGGCCGGTCAGCGCGAGCACCACGAAGCAGGTCGCGCTCAGCCAGTGGGCGAAGCGGTCGACGAAGTTGAAGCGGGTGATCGTGCGTCCGGACCAGCCGTGCTCGATGCGGATGCGGCCGCGGATCAGGAAGAACAGGGCCAAAAGAGCGATGCTGCCAAGCAGCGCCCAGGCGCCGTAGGTCGAAAGCGGCCCGTTGCGGACCGCCCGCCAATTGTCGCCCTCCGACTGGATCAGCAGGCCGCCCTGGTTGTCCGGCAGCGAGGTCGTGAACTGCTCGCCGCGGCGGATCGCCCGCCAGAAATCGGCATCGCTGGCGTCGCCGAGCGAGCCGCCGGGGACCTGACCCTGCTCCTGCGCGAGCGCCGGGCGGCCCCCTTGGCCCGGATCTTCGCTCACGCCGATGATGAGCAGCATGACCAGCGCGACCTGGCCGAGAATGCGCATCGTTGCGACCATCGAACCGCTTCCCCGATCTAGAACCTTTGGCCGGCCGAGCGCTGGCGCAGGGTGTCGACCTGCTCCTCGGTCAGCTCCTCGTCCTGCTGACCCTGATACGTCCCCTTGTCGTAAAGGAACGGCCGGTTCTGCTCGTCCTTCCGGCAGCTCTGGACTGCCAGGGCCAAGCCGACGACCGCAAGCCAGACCCCGATCTGTGTCGCTTTGGGCATGTCGCTCCGCTCCGCGTCCCGGTGCCACCATCGCGCGCTTGCTTGGGCCGAGAAACCAATAGGTTACGGCGATGGCCTGCCAGAGTAAAGAGCGCGATCACGCGGAGGCGTTGCGCCACGACCCGCCGGGTCGCAAGCGGCCGTCCTCGATCTCCGAGCGGCGGCACGCCAAGCCCGATTCCTGCAGGAGATCCCTCTGCCGCGGCCCCGCGCTCCGCTCCGGCTGGCCGCGCGGCTTGGCGATCACCTCAGGACATGGCACGTCACGCCTTCGAGTGCCTCAATTTTGGTGATCGGCCGGGAATGGACTTCACAGTTGCCATTGTTGGCGTTGAATTCGACCGCCGTACACGGCTCGTCCCCGACAAAGCACCGTGCCTTGCACGCTTCCTGCGATTCCTGGCTGATGACAGTATGGTTGCCCTCGCTACCATCGGCGGTACGGCACCCGCCATCGCCAAGGAGCGTCAGCCGGTCCTCGTCGTTGTCCCAGCAACCCTGTGCCGCCAGGGCGATGCCGACGATCGCGAACCAGACTGCCACCTGTCTGACCTTGAGCATGTTCCCTCCGTGCCACGGCCCGACGACGCTATCCAGCGCCTTGTTCGGGCCAAGGAGCCACACGCTAATGGCGACAGGGGGCGCGCGTAAAGAGCGGTCGGACGAGCGCTCCATGAGGTCGTATCCCAGGGTGCTTTTGACCACGGGCTCAGCCGTGGGAGACGATGATCTCGCGATCGGCCGCCCCCAGGAACGCCTCCGGCCAGCCGGGTCGCCCCACCGGATCGGGTGCGGAGATCTTCCGGTCAGCCGCGACCGCCGGCGTGCAGCCGCAGCGCGTCGGTGATGAAGGTGTGGGTGGGCGTGGCGACGCCGAGCTCACGGCCGAGGCGCGCGATCGTGCCGGACAGCCAGGGCAGCTCGAGCCGCCGGCCGCGCTCCAGGTCCTGGAGCATCGAGGACTTCATCTCGAACGGCAGGCGGTCGCAGTGAGCAAGCGTGGCCGCGACGAAGTCGCCCTGAAGCGCGATGCCCTTGGCGCGGGCCACCGCGAACGCTTCCTCGAGGGCGGCGCGCAGCATGGCGCGCGTCTTGGGATCCTCCCGGATCGGGCCGATCGGCAGCCGCACCAGCGAGGTCACCCCGGCGAAGCTCGCAAGGAACGCCATCTTGTCCCAGATGTCGCGCCAGATGTCGGCGCTGACCGCGTGGTCCAGGGCGGCGGCCCCGAGAGCGCCCTCGAGCGCCGCGACCCGCTGCGACCTCGTGCCGTCCAGCTCGCCGAAGACGAACGCCGCCATGGTCCCGGTGTGGTGGATGACGCCGGGCTCGGCCACCACCGAGGCGATCTTGGCGACGCCGCCGATCACGTGGTCGGGGCCGAGCACGCGCGCCAGGATCTCGGGGGCATCGACCCCGTTCTGAAAGGTGACCACGCCGGTCGGCGGCGCGACCAAGGGTCCGGTCGCCTGCGCCGCAGCCTCCGTATCGTAGAGCTTGACCGCGAAGATCACGAGATCGACCGGGCCGAGGCTGCCCGGGTCGTCGGTTGCCTGTGCCGGTCGAACGGTGACGTCGCCGCGCGCGCTTTTGATCCTGAGCCCATGCTCCACAATCGCCTGGAGATGGGCGCCGCGGGCGATGAACGTGACGTCCTGGCCGGCCGCGGCGAGGCGGCCACCGAGGTAGCCGCCGACCCCGCCGCTGCCCATGATCGCGATGCGCAATGATCGGTCCCCCGCATCAGACGTTGGCCGGCCCATCCTGGCGATGGCAGGCTCCTCGCCTATGACTAGCCGGTCCCGGCCGAGAGCGCGAGCCCCTGGGCCGGCGCGCCGCCCCAAGGCGATGCGCGCCCGGGGAGCCGAAGGGGCTGCCGCGGGCCGAAGTCTGCGAAGCCGTTACCGCCGCCGCGGTTCCAGCTGACCCCGGATCTCACCGCCTTCGTGGTCGACCGTGTGCACGTTGGCGTAGAGCGAGCTCTGCTCGATCAGGCGCTTCAGCCCATCGAGATCGCCGGCTTCGATGATCGTGACCTCCTCGGGTGGTTCGCCCTCGGTCACCGTCACCGTCTGCACATCCTCGGCGACGATGTCGCCGGTCACCTCTCCCGACGAGAGCGGGCAGTCTCGCTGGGTCGCGCCCTCCGGCGTACTGCCGATGTTCGAGCACAACCAGACCACGATGCCGCCGTTGTTGCCGGGATTGGCGATGTGCAGGTGAGCCTGCAGGACCTCGCTCCCCGCGGACTCGAAATCGTAACTCAGTCGGAACGGGATGCGATCGCTCAGGAGCCGCGCCCTGAAGCGGCCGGACCCATCCGAGATGACCGGCGGGTTCTCGTTGCCGCCGAGAAGTCTCTCGGCCCTCACCTGCTGCGCCGATCCCTCCTCGCCAAGCGCTGGCAGAAACATGGCCGACGCCAACAATACCGTCGCGAATCGTTGCATCCTGGTCCCCCCTGTCGATGCTCCAGTCCCTCGCTGAGGCGTGCACCGGAACGTAAGGCGCCCGGGCGCGACGCCTCAACCACCGCTATGACGAGCATTCCCGGAGAAATATGCCGTTCCGACCATCACGATGGCGTTATCGGGGCAAGCGGAGCCACCAGGGTTCGCCCGGGGCCGGGGCGCCGCGGGCAGGAGCGGACCGGCGCGATCGATCGACCTGGCGCCGGAGGGACGCGCGTTGGATCCGGAGGTGGCATCTCACTCTCCCACGCCGCGTGACCACAGATCGGGTTCCTCCTGATCGCGCCTGGCGGTGATGCAGTCCGCCTCGCGCCGGTCGGTCGTGAAGCCACCGCGGGCATCCCGGTAGGAGATCGCCTGCGCGACCAGCATGCGCCGCGAATGCAGACGATACATCGTGCAGCCATTCTCGTCCTCGCCGATCGGCACCTGGTAGAGATCCTCGCCAACCTCGATCGCTCCGGGCGGGAGCGATGGAGCCTGCGTCTGGGCGACGCCGGAGCCGGCGCCGGCGCCGGGCACCTGAGGCGCGCAGCATTGCCCCAGGATGCCAATAACCAGCCCGAGGACGAGCCGCGGGCGCCAACGGTGCGCCCTCGAGACCTGCTCAGTCATGCCCCACCTCTCGGCAGCGCGCGACGTGCCGCCCAGAGGCGAACCTTAGCACGAACGCCGCCCGGCGCCCGCCGCGGCGTCCCTCGACGGTGGCACTTCGGCCCGCCGCCCGGGCGCGCGGGCGCGAGATCAGATCGGCGCGACCGCAGGCCCGACCGCATCTGATGCGTATTCTGATTGACTTGCGATAAGGATATGGAATCGCAGTGGATATTCACACATCTTACAGGCCAAGGGGCGCCTGCTCGATCAATTACATCGTCTTGCGTGAGTAGTTTCAGGTGAAATTTCGCTTGAAGAAATCAACCAGGAGCGATAACGTCCCATCAACCTATGGTTTCTCGCGGGCCGAGAAACCTAAGCCTGAACTTCAAGTAAGCCGTCGCCACTCGAGGCGCGGTCCGATGGGGTGGTCTCACATGGTCGCTTCGCGCACGCGGCTGCCAAGGCCGGCGTTACCCGATCCGGACGACCGCAAGCAACCGCGCGACCGGACGCAGCGGCGGGCCGCCGATCACGTTCAGAGCGCGCCGGGCCGGCAGCCGCGCAGCAATCTCGACGGTCTGGCGATCGGCGCCCCGCTCACGGCGGCCTTGATCGGGGTTCTGCTCACCGAGGGCCACGCGGCATTCGGCGAGGCGGCTGCCGGTTCCGGAGCGGGCGTCGGCAGCGCAATACCCCATGGCGACGAGACGGGCGGCCCGGCCGAGCGGACCGTCATGGCCGGGCGGCACGATGCTGCGGGGGAGGGAGGCGCCGTCTCTGGCGCCGGGACGTCGACCAGCGGCGAGATTTTTGACCCGATCTCCGTGGAAGCGGCGGAGGGGCCCCCGAGCGGCCCCTCGGGCACCGGGAGCGGGAGCCTGGCGCCGCCGAGCGCCGCCGCGTCCGCCTCGCTCGGCGCCAAAGCGGCGGTGGTCGGTGCGATCAGCATCACGCTCGGCGCCGGCGCGGCACTCGAGGATGGCCTGGGCGTGGGCAGTGGTTCCGACGCGGGCACAGGCGAGTCCGACGGGCGCATCGGGGGCACGATCGTCGGGACCGACGGCGACGACATCATTCACGGCACGCCGTATGACGACCGGCTGTTCGGCGACGCCGGCGACGACACCATCCATGGCTACGAAGGGGATGATCTCCTGGACGGCGGCGCCGGGAACGACGCCCTGCGTGGCGGCCCCGGCGACGACCGGCTGCTCGGCGCCAGCGGCGACGACCGCCTCCACGGCGGCACCGGCGATGACCGTCTCGACGGCGGCACCGGCGCGGATAGCCTGTTCGGCGACGCGGGCCGGGACGGCCTGGACGGCGGCGCGGGCGACGACTTCCTAGATGGGGGTTCCGACCCCGACCGGCTGATCGGCGGGGCCGGCGACGACACCCTGATGGTCCAGGACATCCACGATGTCGCCTTCGGGGGCGGCTCGGGCATAGCGATGCCCGGCAACGACACCCTGGTGGTCCAAGATGCCTTCGCGGCGCATCTCCTCCAGGAGTTGGGCGAAGAGCGTGCCACCTTCATGTTCAGCGAGAACCTCGGCCAGAGCCTGCCGCGCGGTGTCGCCGGGCACAATCAACAGGTCGCGGGCGACATCCAGAACCTCACGCCCGAGGGCACGGTGAGTCACGACGTGGTCGGGGACTCCCACGACAACGTCATCCGGGGCAATGACGGCGACAACAAGCTCTACGGCGACAGCGGCGACGATACCCTGCTCGGCAACGCCGGCGCCGACCTGCTCCACGGTGGCGCGGGCAGCGACCGGCTCGAGGGCGGCTCGGGTGACGATCTCCTGAAGGGCGGCGGGGCGGACGACGAGCTGTACGGCGGCGCCGGCGACGACATTCTCGACGGCGGCGCCGGCAGCGATCTGCTCTACGGTGGCGTTGGCAACGACAACTTCGCCATCGGGCTGAACGACAGCGCGGTCGACACGGTGTTCGACCACGAGGGCCAGAACTGGCTGACCATCGAGGACGGCGCCGGGCACCTGATCCAGACCGCGGTCGTCGGGAGCCAACTCCACGTCCTCGCCGACAACCGGGCGGTCGCGATCATCGACGACTACGTGGGCCACGAAGACGCGTTCGTGGGGATCGATACCGGCGAGGGTCTGCTGACCATCGACGAGCTCATGGCGGGCGCAACGCCCGCACCAGCGCCCCTCGAGGTGTCCAGCAATCCCGCAGCGTCTTCCCAGGCGGACGATCTGCTCGGGGGCTACCTGAGCGGACCGAGCCTGCACGGCACCGCCGGCGCCGACCATCTGGTCGGGACGAGCGCTTCGGACTGGCTGAACGGCGGGGCCGGTGACGACCACCTCGTCGGCGGCGACGGCCACGACGTGCTCGAGGGCCGGGCCGGAAGCGACCTCCTGGAGGGCGGCGGCGGCGACGATCGCTATCTGCTGCGGTCGGACGATGCCGGCTTCGACGTCATCCGCGACACCGAAGGCGCCAACCTGGTGGAGCTCGACGGCTTCGCCGGGGCGCAGCTGAACGGCAGGGTGACCGGCGGCAACGACCTGGTGGTTGTGGCCGACGGCGCCCCGGTCTTCTCGTTCGAGGACTTCGTCGGCAACGAGCAGGCCTTCGCGGGCATCCAGGTGGGCGACGAGATCGTGACCGCCGAGGATCTGCTCGCCTGAGCCGTCCGCCAGTTCCTGGCCGATCGATCCCATCCGGCGATCCCGGGCGGCGCGGAATGCCGTCCGATCGCGCGGATGCGGTCGAGAAACAGATGATGGGCGACACCTCGAGCCGTCATGCCCGGTCCTCGAGGGACCGTTCGGGTAGCGTCCCCAGCCGGGAACCCGAGGATGACCCAGGCATCCACCGGCTCGATCGAGCGAATTCGTCGCCGAGTGGAGGCCGTGGATTGCCGGGTCAAGCCCGGCAATGACAATTGAAGGTTGCTGCAGTGCTCGTCACGCGCACCTGACGATACGCGGCGCTCGCCAACCGGACCGCCATCGGCCGCGCGGGTGCGTGACGAGTTCCGACACCGATTCGGCTGGGGCGTGCGGCCGGCCGACCGCGCGGCACCGCTCCGCGGGGAGCAGGGATCAGCCCAGCAGCTCGGGGCTCATCAGGGACGCCGAGCCGGCAGTGATCGCGGGCAGCAGCGCCGTCGCCGGCGGCAGCAGCTGGCCGATGTAGAACTCGGCGCTCGCGCGCTTGCTCTCGGCAAGCCCGGTGCCGCGCGCCGCCAGCGCCGAGCGGGCGAGCAAGAAGCCGCCGAGCGTGGTCGCGAACAGGCTCAGGTACGGCGTGGCGCCGGCGGCCGCGGCGTCCGGATCGTTGTCGTGATCGGCCTGCAGCCACGATGTCGCCTGCTCGAGGGCCTCGAGCGCGCCTTTCAGGGAGCGGTGCAGCCGCGCCTCACCGGCGGCTTCGAGCGCCGTCAGATCGCCGCGCAGCTCGGCGAACAGCGCGGCCGGTGCCCGGCCACCCGCCATGCTCAGCTTGCGCCCCACCAGGTCCAGCGCCTGAATGCCGTTGGTGCCCTCGTAAATCAGCGCGATCCGCGCGTCGCGCACCAACTGGGCGATGCCGCTCTCCTCGATGTACCCCGTGCCGCCGTGCACCTGGAGCGCGCTGGATGCGATCTCGAAGCCGAGATCGGTGCACCAGGCCTTGACCAGCGGTATCAGCAGCTGAAGGCGCATCTCGGCTTCGGCGCGCGCCGCGGCATCGGGCTCGCGGTTGGCGCGATCGAGCGCGGCGGCGGCGGTGTAGGCCAGGGCCCGCATCGCCTCGATCCTGCTCTTCATGGTCATCAGCATGCGCCGCACGTCGGGATGCTCGATGATCCGCGCCGGGCGCTCGGCGCCGCCGTTGCCGCGCCGCCCCTGGACCCGCTCCCTGGCGTAGGCGCGGGCCGCCTGATAGGCGCGCTCGGCGATCGCCAGGCCTTCGAGGCCGACCTGGAGGCGGGCGTTGTTCATCATGGTGAACATCGCGCGCATGCCGCCCTGCTCCTCGCCGACCAGGTAGCCGATCGCGCCGCCCTCGTCTCCGAACGACATGACGCAGGTCGGGCTGGCGTGGATCCCGAGCTTGTCCTCCAGGGAGACGCAGCGCACGTCGTTGCGCGGCCCGAGCGTGCCGTCGGCCTCGAGGAGGAACTTCGGGATCAGGAACAGCGAGATGCCTTTGCTGCCGGGCGCCGCGTCGGGCGTGCGCGCCAGCACCATGTGCACGATGTTCGGGGTGTAGTCGTGCTCGCCGAACGTGATGAAGATCTTGGTGCCGCGAATCCGGTAATGGTCGCCCTCGCGCACCGCCCGGGTCTTGAGCGCGCCGACGTCGGAGCCGGCGTGCGGCTCGGTCAGGCACATGGTGCCGGCCCACGCGCCGCTGACCAGCTTGGGCAGATAGCGCGCCCGCTGCTCGGCGGTGCCGAACCTAAGGAGCAGCTCGACCCCGGCCTGGGTCAGGATCGGGCACAGGCAGAAGGCGAAGTTGGCGCTGTGCCACATCTCCCACGCCGGGACGGCCACGCTCCACGGCAGGCCGTGGCCGCCCCATTCCTCCGGAAACTGCAGGCCGTGCCAGCCGCCCTCGACGAACTTGCGGTAGGCCTCCTTGAAGCCCTTGGGCGTGCGCACCATGCCGCCATCGAGACGCGCGCGCTCCCGATCGCCGGCCGCGTTCAGCGGCGCCAGCTCGTTCGCCGCGAACCGGCCCGCCTCCTCCAGCACCTGATCGACCAGATCGGGGGTGGCGGCGGCGCATCCGGGCAGACGCGCGATCGCCTCCAGCCCGGCGATGCGGTCGAGCGTGAAGCGGATCTCGTCCAGGGGCGGCTCGTAGGGGGTCATCGCAGTCTCACCTCGTCGTCCCCGGCCTCAGATCACCGCGCCGGGGTTGAGAATGCCCTTCGGATCCAGGGTCGCCTTGATCTCGCGCATCAGGCTCAGCTCGATCGCCGACTTGCGCCGCATCAGCTCGCCCCGCTTCAGGCGGCCGATGCCGTGCTCGGCGCTGATGCTGCCGCCGAGGCCCTCGACCACGTCGAACACCAGGCGCTGGATCTCGCCCTGCCGGGCGTGGAAGGCCTCGGCGGTCACGGCCGCGGGCTGGAGCAGATTGTAGTGGATGTTGCCGTCGCCGACGTGGCCGAACGGCATGATCCGCACGCCGGGCACGGCGCGCGCGAGCTCTCGGCCGGCGCGCTCGATCAGATCGGGCACGCGCGAGACCGGCACCGCGATGTCGTGACGCAGGACCAGGCCTTCGTGCGCCATCGCTTCGGTGGGATTCTCGCGCAGCGCCCAGAGCGCCTTGCGCTGGGCCTCGCTCGCGGCCACCACGCCGTCCTGGATCAGGCCCCGGCGCAGCGCCTCCTCCAGCACCTGCTCCAGCTGCGCGCCCAGCCCCTCGGCGAGCGACCAGGCAACCTCCGCGAGGACGTACCACGGCGCCCGGCGGGCGAGCGGCGCGCGGGCGCCCGGAAGGTAGCGCAGCACCAGGTCGACGCAGTCGCCGGCCAGCAGCTCGAACGAGCTCACGGTCTCGCCCAGGCGGCCGCGAAACAGGGCGAGCAGCTCGACCGCGGCGCGGGGCGAAGCGACGGCGAGCCACGCGGTCTGCCGCTCGCGCGGCACCGGCAGCAGGCGCAGCACCGCCGCCGTGATCACCCCCAAGGTGCCTTCGGCGCCGATGAACAGCTGCTTCAGGTCGTAGCCGGTGTTGTCCTTGCGCAGAGCGCGCAGACCGTCCCAGACCCGGCCGTCGGCGAGCACCACCTCGAGGCCCAGGACCAGCGCGCGCGCCATGCCGTAGCGCAGCACGTTCACGCCGCCGGCATTGCTCGAGAGATTGCCGCCGATCTGGCAGGAGCCCTGGGCGCCGAGCGAGAGCGGGAACAGGCGGTCCGCCTCGAGCGCGGCCTCCTGCACGGCCTCGAGCACGCAGCCGGCTTCCGCCGTGAGCGTGTCGTTCAGCGGATCGATCTCACGGATCCGGTTGAGGCGGGCGAGCGAGAGCACCACGAGGCGCCCCGAGCCATCCGGGACGCCGGCCCCGACGAGTCCGGTGTTGCCGCCCTGCGGCACGACCGCCACGTCGTTGGCATGGCAGAGCTGGAGCACGGCTGCGACCTGCGCGGTGGTCGCCGGGCGCAGCAGCGCCGGCGTGCAGCCACGCCATGTGCCCCACTGCTCGGCGGCGTGCAGGGCGAGCTGGCCGGGCTCGATGCTCCAGCCGCGGCGGCCGACCCGGCGGTCGAGCTCCTCGAGGAAGCCGGCGGGCAGGCCGGCCGGATCGGAAGCGGCGCGCACGGCGGTCATGACGCCTATCTAAGCCCCGGCGTGACGGAGAACAACGCCTCGCCGACGTTGACAGGCCGGGCCGCTCCGATAGCTTATACCGATCCCACGAACTCCTGGCCTTCGGGACCGGTATCGCGCGCGAGGTTGGTTGGTCGACCGCGCGCCCGACGGAGGGATGATGCCGGGACAAAGGGGCGAACCTGGTGAGCCCGGTATCAGCGGCCGCGCGCATCGGGAAGGGTAGCAGGCATGGACCAGACCGCCCTCGAGCGGGTGATCGACGACGCCTTCGAGCAGCGCGCCGGGATCGGCGCGGACGCTGCCGGGCCGGTGCGGGACGCGGTCGAGGCGGCTCTGGAAGGCCTGGACGCCGGCCGGTTTCGGGTCGCGGAGCGGATCGCGGGCAGCTGGCGCGTGCACCAGTGGCTCAAGAAGGCGGTGCTGCTGTCGTTTCGCCTCAATCCGCTCGGCCCGATCGAGGGCGGTCCGGGCGGCGCCCGGTGGTGGGACAAGGTCGCGTCCAAGTTCGCGGGGTGGGATGCCGCGCGCTTCACGGCGGCAGGCTTTCGCGCGGTTCCGGGCTGCATCGTCCGGCACTCGGCGTATATCGCAGAGGACGTCGTGCTGATGCCGTGTTTCGTCAATCTCGGCGCCTACGTCGACAGCGGCACCATGATCGACACCTGGGCGACCGTCGGCAGCTGCGCGCAGATCGGCCGGAACGTCCACATCTCGGGCGGCGCCGGCATCGGCGGCGTGCTCGAGCCGCTCCAGGCCGAACCGGTGATCATCGAGGACGGTTGCTTCATAGGCGCACGCTCGGAGGTGGCCGAGGGGGTGATCGTCGAGGAAGGCGCGGTCCTCGCGATGGGCGTGTTCATCGGGGCCTCGACCAAGATCGTCGACCGGAGCAGCGGCGCGATCCACCAGGGACGGGTGCCGGCCTGGTCCGTGGTGGTGCCCGGCAGCCTGCCGGGCCCGGCCTTGCCGGACGGGCGCCCCGGACCGAATCTGGCCTGCGCGGTGATCGTCAAGCGGGTCGACGCCAGGACCCGGGCCAAAACCTCCATCAACGAGCTGCTGCGGGCATGACTCTCCCGACCGATCCGGTCGCGCTTGCGCAAGCGCTGATCCGCTGTCCGAGCGTCACGCCGGAGGACAACGGCGCCCTCGACGTCGTCGCTGCGGCCCTGACCCACCTGGGGTTCGCGTGTCATCGGCTCAGGTTCGAGGAGCCCGGCACGGCACCGGTCGACAACCTGTACGCCCGCCTCGGCGCAGGCGCGCCGAATCTGGCGTTCGCCGGACACACCGACGTGGTGCCGCCGGGCGATCTCGGCGCCTGGCGCCTGCCGCCCTTTGCCGGCGAGGTGCAGGGCGGCGAGCTCTACGGCCGGGGCGCGGTCGACATGAAGGGGGCGATCGCCTGCTTCATCGCCGCCACGGCGCGTTTTCTCGAGCGGCATCGGCCGGCCGGCTCGATCAGCCTGGTGATCACCGGTGACGAGGAGGGTCCGGCGATCAACGGCACGCGCAAGGTGCTGGGTTGGCTCAAGGAGCGGGGCGAGACGCTGGATGCCTGCCTGGTCGGCGAGCCGACCAACCCGACGCAGCTGGGGGAGATGATCAAGGTCGGGCGCCGGGGCTCGCTGACCGGCCATCTGACCGTGCCCGGCGTGCAGGGCCACGCCGCCTACCCGGAGCGCGCCGACAATCCGATCCCGAAGCTGCTCGCCATGCTCCAGAGCCTGAGCAGCGAGCCTCTGGACGGCGGCAGCGAGCACTTCCAGCCGTCCCAGCTGGTGATCACCTCGGTCGACGTCGGCAACCCCGCGCACAACGTCATTCCCGCCGCGGCGCGGGCGACCTTCAACGTCCGCTTCAACGACCGGCACACGGCGCGGACGCTCGAGGCGGGGCTACGCGCCCGCCTCGACACGGTGGCCGCCGACTATCGGCTGGAGACCAGCGAAGGCGCCGAGGTGTTCCTCGCCACGCCGGGCGCCTTCACCGACCTCCTGGAGTCCCTGATCGAGCGGGAACTCGGCGTGGTGCCCGAGCTGTCGACCACCGGCGGCACCTCGGATGCCCGCTTCGTCAAGGAGGTCTGCCCGGTGGTCGAGTTCGGCCTCGTGGGCGCGACGATCCACCAGGTGGACGAGCGGGTGGCGATCGCCGATCTCGAAGCGTTGACCCGCGTATACCAGGCGCTGATCGAGAACTACGTCAGGGCGGCGTGATGCCCGAGCGTGAGGAGGTCCTGAGCGCGCTGTACGGCGCCTACCGACTCGCCTGGTTCGATACAGCCGGCATGACGCACTTCAACCTGAGCTTTGACGGCTTCTGGCGCTCGTTCTTTGCCGCGGCGCTGGTGGCGCCCGCCTACGCCATCCTGGTCGGCCTTCAGGTGGCGACCGGGGAGCAAGCCATCGATCTCGGCCTGCTCGTCCTCACCGAGAGCATCGGCTACGTCCTCGCCTGGTGCGCGTTTCCGCTGATCGCGATCGTCCTGACCCGCCTCTTGGGGCTCGCGCGCAACTATGTCGCCCTGATCGTCGCGCTCAACTGGACGGCGGTCCTGCAGACCGCCCTGTTCCTCGCCGTGGTGCTGCTTGCGCCGTTCCTGCCGGAGGTCCTCGGCACCCTGGTGATGACGCTGACCACAGGCGCCATCCTGGTCTACCAGTGGTTCGTGATCCGGACCGCGCTCGAGACCACCGGCGGCATCGCGCTGATGCTGCTTCTGATCGATCTGATCGTCACCTCGATGATCAACATGGGCGCCGACCGGGTGTTCTGAGCGCTCTTGCCGACCGCATGAAGTCGCGACCCATAGGTCGGTGCGGTTTTTCTGTCATGCCCGGGCTTGACCCAATGCTGTCCGGTTGATGGGGGACGCGTGGCGTCTGCAATGCAAGGCGGGGCCTCTGGTTGGCGGGGAAGGGGACGAGGCGAGACAGCTCGGACATCAACCCTTTGTTAACCAGTTTCTGCGAAGGTGAGCTCATGCCGCGGGCTATGGTGGGAATCCGAGCCGCCGGCCAGATTTGGGGCCGCGCACACGGATTCCCAGCATCCCATGTCCACGCCATGGTCATCGAAATTGGTTAGCATGAGGTTAACCGGACAGTATGGGGTTTGACCCGGGCATCCAGTCTGGACCCCGGGTCAAGCCCACGGCTGTCCGGTTGACGAGGGTCGCCTATCGTTAGGTGAGCGTGACGAGCATTGCAGCAACCTTAAATTGTCATTGCCGGGCTTGACCCGGCAATCCACCCCAGGGGGCGGTGACTTCGCTCGATCGATCTGCGGATGCGCGGGTCGAGACCGCGCATGACAACGAAAGGTAGCGCGCCATCGGTTCTCATTCTATCGCTTACGCTCAACCGGACACCCCCGGGTCAAGCCCATGGGTGACAGGAAGACCGAACGATGGGTCAAGATTTTGTGAGCCTGGTATCAGTAGTCGACCCGGACCAGATACAGCCCGCAGGCGGGGGCGGTCGGGCCGGCCGCGGCGCGATCGCGCGCGGCCAGCACCGCCTCGATGCTCGCGACCGACTTGCGAGCTTCGCCGACGAGCTTGAGCGTGCCCACCATGTTGCGCACCTGGTGATGCAGGAACGAGCGGGCGCGCGCCGCGATCTCGACGCGCTCGCCGATGCGCCGGACCGTCAGCCGGTCCAGGGTCTTGATGGGCGACCTGGCCTGGCAGAGCGCGCTGCGGAAACTCGTGAAATCGTGCCGGCCGATCAGGCGCTGCGCCGCCTCGTGCATGACTTCGGCATCCAGCGGCGCCGGCACGTGCCAGGCCCGCTGCGCCTCGATGGTGAGCGGCGCGCGCCGGTTGACGATCCGATACAGATAGTGGCGCGCCGTCGCCGAGAATCGGGCATGGAAATCGTCGGCGACGCGCGCCGCCTCGAGGACCACGACCGGCAGCGGCCGCAGATGATGATTGAGGGCGTTGCGCAGCGTCTCCGAGGTGACCGCGCGCGCGAGGTCGAGATGCGCGACCTGCCCCATGGCGTGCACCCCGGCGTCGGTCCGCCCGGCGGCGACCACCCGGACCGCCTCGCCGCAGAATCCGCGCACCGCGGCTTCGAGGGCATCCTGCACCGATGCGCCTTCGCTCTGTCGCTGCCAGCCGCGAAACGGCCCGCCGTCGTATTCCAGGGTCAGCTTGTAGCGGGGCATGGCGAGCCGAGCCGGGCGCCGGGCGGCACTCGAAAGCCGCGCAGGAACGCCACCGCCGACATGGGTCTGCCGCCGGCGCGCTGAATGCTGGTCAGCCTGAGCGCGCCCTCGCCGCAGGCGACGGTCAGCCGATCATCGAGCACCTCGCCGGGCACACCGGCGCCGGCGACCACCTCGCCGCCAAGGACCCGCACGCGCTGGCCGCCGATCTCGGTCCAACATCCGGGCCACGGGTTGAGCGCGCGCAGCTGGCGCTCCAGCTGCGCGGCCGGCCGCGTCCAGTCGAGGCGTCCTTCGGCCTTGTCGAGCTTGGCCGCGTAGGTCACGCCCGCCTCCGATTGCGGTTGCGGCGCGGCGCGCCCGGCAGCCAGGTCGTCGACCACGGGTCCGACCATGCGCGCGGCCAGCTCGGCGAGCGTGTCGTGCAGGCCGGTCGCGGTGGCGTCGGCAGCGATCGTGACCCGCTCCACGGCGAGGATCGGGCCGGTATCGAGCGCCGGCTCCATCTGGAAGATGGTCACGCCGGTCTCCGGATCGCCCGCCAGCAACGCCCGCTGGATCGGCGCCGCGCCGCGCCAGCGCGGCAGCAGCGATGCATGCAGGTTGATGCAGCCCAGGCGCGGCACCTCGAGTATCGCTTTGGGCAGGATCAGGCCATAGGCCGCGACCACCACCAGGTCCGGCCGGAGGTCGGCGAGCGCCTCCCGCTCGGCGGGATCCTTCAGGGTCACAGGGGTCCGCACCGCCAGGC
>JBOHKK010000039.1:0-24854 GCA_050729115.1 Geminicoccaceae bacterium
CCCCAAGGGTACCATCGCTGGGTGGTTGGGAGGGGGAGCGGGCCGGGGCCGCGGGTCCACCCAAAAGGAAAATGGTCTAGTGCACCGACGCCAACGGAACGTACCTTTGTTTGTCATGCCCGGACGTGATCCGGGCATCCACCCGTAAGCCAGCCGCTGGCTCCAGAGTGGATTGCCGGGTCAAGCCCGGCAATGACAAGGGAATCAAGCGAATGCGTCAGTGCACTAGCCGGTGCGCGCCGCCTCTCGACGGCCGGGCGGGTCACCACGCCTGGATACGGGGCCCACCAAGTTTGAGCCTTGGTTCGCCCGGCATCATGCTTCTTTTGGGGCGCGCGGCCGACCAGCCAACCCCGCGCTCTTTGGGGCGCGGCCGACCCCGCGCGCGACCGATCCGGAAGGTCAGCGCTTCGTCGGACCGGCAAGAGCCGTTCTCGCGCCTAGAACATCCGGGCGCCGTTCGGGACCGGGTGGTCGACGTCGATCAGCACCACCCGGCCCTCGGCGTCGGGAAAGCCGAGGACCAGGACCTCGGAAATCGTGCGGGCGATCTGCTTGGGCGGGAAGTTGACCACCGCCGCCACTTGACGGCCGACCAGCTGCTCGGGGGTGTACAGCTCGGTCAGCTGGGCCGAGGCCTTCTTGCGCCCGATCCCCGGGCCGAAGTCGATCTCGAGCACGTAGGCGGGCCGGCGCGCCGCCGGGTTCGGCGCGGCGCTCAGCACCGTGCCCACCCGGATGTCGACCTTGGCGAAGTCGTCGTAACCGATGATCACGACTTGGACGGGCCGGCCTGACGTTCTTGGGTCAGGGCGCGACGGATCTCCTCGAAGCCCTCCATCGCCCGGCGATTGATCAACTCGAGCGCCTCGCGGTTCGATTGGGTCGCGAGCTCGGCCAGCTCGCGCATGTTCTGGAGCGCCGTCTCGAACGACGCCTTGGCGAGCTCCAATCGCTTTTGCGCCTGGGCCTGGGCGTCGCCTTCCTGCATCAGATCGCGGGACGCCTCGGCGAACTCCTGCATCGCTTTCTGCAGGATCTCCATCTCGCGTTGCACGACCGCCTGGGCGCCTTCGAACAGCACCTGATTGGCCTTGGTCAGCGCCTCCACGTTCTTCTGCTGCGAGGCCATCACCTCCTGCCAGTCGACGCCGGGCAGCTGATAGTCCTGCATCATCTTGGCGAAATCGGTGAAATCGTACGGGAACGCCTGCTTGGCCATCGGTCCTTTCCTCCTGCCCGCGCCCGCCGGCTCACGCCGGCTGGGCGGCTTCGCCCTCGTCCGTGCGCCGGGCGCGCGGCTCGCGCAGGCCGGCGATGCTCTGGACCCGGCGCAGCTGCTTGTCCAGCTCCGCCATGGTCTTGCCGAGATCGGCGCCTTCATCGTCGAACCATACCCGGATCGTCTGCAGATAGGCGGCACCCAGCGCCCGCCGGGCAAGGCGCGCGCGCAGCCCGTGGCGGCGCAGTCCGGCTGTGTCCTGCACCCAGATCAGCGACCGCTCCAGACGACAGGCGGTGAGCAGGACCACGCACGGATCGGCGCGGGCGTCGCGGGCGAGACGGGCGAGCCCGGCCCGATAGGGCACCATCGTCTCCAGACGCCGCATCAGCAGCTCGAACACGCGATCGCGCGGCGGCAGTCCGGCCAGCTCGGCCTCGTCGACCGCCAGCATCGCCTCGTCGACGCGCCGGGTGAGCGCGCCGAGCAGCGCGCCGCGGCTGCTGAATTGCCGGTAGATCTCGACCCGGGACACGCCGGTCCGGCGCGCCAGCGTCGCGAACGAGAAGCCGCGCCAGCCCTCGTCGCCGATCAACGCGAAGGCCGCCGCCAGGAGATCGGGACCCGCCTCGTCGCTGTTGGCCATGAACGCGTCTCCCAGGGCTACGCCAGCTCGTGCGAGCGCCGCGTCGCGGCCGCGATCGCGCGCTCGAACAGCTCGCCGATGCCGTCCTTCGCCATCAGCACCTCGAGCGCCGCCTGGGTGGTGCCACCGGGGCTGGTGACGTTCTGCCGCAGCACCTCCACCGGCTCCTCGCTGTGCGCAGCGAGCGCGCCGCTGCCCGCGACCGTGGCGCGCGCGAGCGGCCATGCCAGATCGGCCGGCAGCCCGCAGGCGATACCGGCCTTGGCGAGCGCTTCGATCAACAGGAACACGTACGCCGGGCCGCCGCCCGACATCGCCGTGATCGCGTGCATCTGGTCCTCGTCGTCGATCCAGTGCACGGCGCCGACCGCCGCCATCAGCGCCTCGCACAGCTGTTTCTGGGCCGCGCTGACGTGGGCGCTGGCGCACAGCGCCGTCACGCCCTGGCCGATCGCCGCCGGCGTGTTCGGCATCGCCCGTACCACCGGCGTGCCGTCGCCGAAGGCGGCGAGGAAGCGCGCGATCCCGGTGCCCGCGGCGATCGACAGGACCACAGCACCACTTTGCGCCAGCGCCCGATACGCGGGCAGCACCGCCGCCATCGCCTGCGGCTTGATCGCGAACACGACGGCCCGCGGCCGCAGGTCCGACGGCAGTCCCTTGGCCTCGGCGACCGCGAGCACGCGGTGCCGATCCCGCGCGCCCTCGCGGCTTCCGGCATCCGGCTCGACCACGAAGACATCGGCCGCGGCCAGGCCGTGCGCAAGCCAGCCGCGCACCAGCGCGCTTCCCATCTTGCCGTAGCCGACCAGCACCAGCGGGCCGACGAGCTCGGTCATCAGGCTTCGCCTTCGGTCTCGAGCATCGCTGCGGTCAACGCCTCGGTCGCCGATTTGCCGCCCCAGATCACGAACTGAAACGCCGGGTAGAAGCGCTCGCATTCGGTCACGGCGATGTCCACCAGATCCTCGAGCAGCTCGCCGCTGACGCCTGCGCCTTCGCGCAGCAGCAGGGCGTGGCGGAACACCGGCAGGTTCTCCTCGGACCACAGGTCGAAGTGGCCGAGCCAAAGTTTTTCGTTGGCCAGCGCCAGCAACATGTAGATCTGCGCGCGCTTGTTCGCCGGCACTTTCATCTCGAGGGCGCACGACAGGTGCATGACGCCGAGGTCGGGATGCCAGCAGAACCACATCCGATACTGGCACCAGTGGCCGCTGATCTCCGCCGCCAGCTCGTCCTCGGTCTGCCGCTGGAACGCCCACTCGTTGGCGATCGCGACCTGCTCGACCAAGTCCAGGGGGTTACCCGAGGGGGCTTCGGTCTCGGGTGATAGCGATGACACCATTGGCGCACTCCTCAACCGTGATTCCGAAACACCGGAATCACCAATTTGTCGCTCGGCGCCGACCTCCGTCGACCTGACGCCAACCGGCGGCACGGTACCGCGGGCCGGGCGGGGCCGACCTCCCGACAGTGCCAAAAGCAGGTAGCGGCTGCAAGGCGGCAGGTGAGGGTGGGGCCCACCCTCGCGCAGACATCACTCGGCCGTCTTGCTCCCGGTGGTGCGGCGAGGGGCCGTGCGGCGAGGAGTCGTGGCTCGCTTCGGCCGGTCCGCGGCGGCACCCAGCTTGGCGATCCTCTGCTCCAGCTCGCCGACCTTGGCCGCCAGATCCTCCTGCTCGGCGCGCGCCTTCTGCGCCATCGCCTTGACCGCGTCGAACTCCTCGCGCGGGACCATGTCCATGTCGGCCAGCATCCGCTCGACCCGTTCGCGCACCCGGGTCTCGATCTCCTCGCGCAGCCCGGACAGGGTATTGAGCGCGCCGTTCGCCATGCGCGCCAGGTCGTCGAGCAGGCGATTTTCGGTCTGCATGGGTCTTCTCCCCAAGGCGGGCAGGAACACCCTCCCGTACGTGTGCGAGATGTAAGGATGGCATGCCGGCGAGGCAAGCGAACGGTAGCGCCCGCGCGCGAGGCCCCGGCAAGCGCCACGCCCCGGCCAAACAAAAAAAGGGCCCCGCCGGAGCGGGGCCAAGGCGCGGGGGGCGCAGCTAAAGACGGTCGAGGTCGGGCGGCGCGCTCCCGGCCCAGGCCTTCTCGAACAGCTTCTCGGTCTCGACGCCGGCGATCTGATCGCCCTGGGCCCGATACGCCTGCATCAGGCCGTAAAGCGCCCAGCCGTTGTTCGGCGCATCGATCAGGCTCTTGCGGAAGACCTCCGCGGCATCGGCGGCCCGGCCGGCCGCCAGGAGCGCGGCGCCGAGCGACTGGCGCACCGGATAGTACCAGTACTCCGGCTCCATGTAGGGCAGCGCGTCCTGGATCTGCACCGCCACCTCGAACTCCTGGATCGCCTGGTCGAGATTGCCTTCGGCCTGCGCGATCCGCCCCTCGAGGACGTGGCGCGCGAGGCGCAGCAGGTCCGGCGCCGGCACGAACCAGGCGAGCAGCATCTCGAAGTCGGCGGTCTGATTGATCCGGGCGATCTGGGCGGCCTCGGCGCGCGCCGCCTCGAGATCGCCGTTCGCGGCGTGGGCGACGCCGCGGGCGTAGTGCCACATCGCCTTGACGTAGGGGAACTCCTCGCCCGGGTCCGCGAGGCCGAGCACCACGTCCGGCGGGCTGAACTGGGCGTGCGCGAAGTAGGGCGCCGGCAGGATCACCTGAATCCAGCCGACCTCGGCGGCGACCTCGTCGGGGATCTTGCCGTCCAGCCGCTCGGCCGCCCAGAGCATGTGCTCGGCGTCGCCGGCCATCTGGGCCGAGACCAGCACGAAGTGGATGTTGTGCGGATAATAGCCGTAAGGATACGCGCCCGCGGCCTGCACCTGCGCCAGGTACGCTTCATCCGCCTTCACCGCCGCGACGTTGGTCGCGAGCGAGTCCAGGTAGCGCCCGACCCGCAAGTAGGTGTGCGCGGGCATGTGCACGACGTGGCCGGCCGCGGGCATCAGGGCGGCGAGGCGGTCGGCGTAGGGCTCGGCTTTCTCGGGCGCCGCCGAGGCTTCGGTCAGGTGGATGTACATGTGGATCGCCCCGGGATGGTCGGGATTGTCCGCGAGCACGCCTTCGATCGCGGCGACCGCTTCGCCGAGACGCCCCTTCGGCGTGCGGCCATCGAGCTCCCAGTAGTCCCAGGGCGAGGTGTTCATCACCGAGTCGGCGAACAGCACGGCGATGTCCTGATCGTCGGGGTAGCGGGCGTGAACTTCCGCCATGGCATCCGCGTAGGCGCCGGCGAGTTCCGCCTGGTCGGTCTCGGGATCGCTCGCGTATCGGGTGGCGAGGGCGTCGATCAGCGCCCGCTCCCGCGCGCTCGCTTTCGCGGCGCGCGCCTTGGCATTGGTCACGGCGACGAACGCCGGCTGCACGGCGCTGCCTTCCATCGGCGCGTTGATGTTGGCGCCGAGCACGAACGCCTCGCCCCAGAAGCACATGGCGCAGCCGGGATCGAGCGCCTGTGCCTCCTTGAACGCCCGGTACGCCTCGGCGTGGTTGAACGCATAGGTCAGGCGCAGGCCCTGATCGAAGTACCGCTGCGCCATGTCGCTGTCGGTGGTGATCGGATAGCTCAGCGTGCCGAGGCCGTCCCACAGCGGCGGACCCGCAGGATCCCTCGCAACGCCCTCGGTCGGATCGGCGAGCGCCACCTGCAGCGGCTTGAAGGCGGTCGCATGCTTGCTGCCGCCGCCGCATATGCCGGCAGCGATGACCCCGGGATCGAACAGCTCGGACACGCTCGCGTCCTCGGGCGCCGCCCCGGAGCTGCCCGCGACCAGCGTGATCGCCCCAAGCGCCGACGTCAGCAGCAAGAAGCCTTTGATTTGCCGTGCAGACATTGTTCCATCCTCCATACGCAAAATCGATCTTGCCCCAGGACGCTGCGCATCGAGCACCTGGCGGCACGCTCGGCGCAGCGGCCTTGCACGGACTCCATGTCACCCACTATGCCAGCACGACGACGGTTGGGTAACCGTCGTCGGCGCGGTTGCGCTCGAGCACGAAGCCGGGACCGCCGAGGGCTCCGATGCGGCTCCCGCAGTGCTCGCAGCCAGCGCGCTTGCCATCAGGGCCGAGACCAGCCAAAGCAGGCCTTTGATCTGCCAACATGCCATCGCCCATCCCCTTGCCTGCGACATGCGTCCCATCGGTCGAGAAAATCCCTTGTCGGGATCAGCCGTTCCGGTGCTCTTTGGGCCGGCAGCAAGCATCCCTAGAACGGGTTTGTTGCTGCACGATGTCCGGCTCTGGGCGACTTTGTATCGTTTGTTTCAAAAGGCCGGATTCAGCGGGGTGCGCCGCGCAACTCTCTAGTTCACAAAGGATCGGCGCGGGAGTAAAGATCGTGCTGCTATGGCACCCAAACGGGTGGTTCCGACGCACAGGGAGGACACATAAGCATGGTCAGTTTGAACGTGAACGGGGTCGACCAGCAGTTCGACGGCGACCCCAACATGCCCTTGCTCTGGTACCTGCGGGACGAGCTTGGGCTCACCGGTAGCAAATACGGTTGCGGTGCCGGGCTGTGCGGCGCCTGCACGGTGCACCTCGCGGGCGAGGCGGTCCCCTCGTGCATGACCTCGGTGGCCGACGCCGAGGGCCAGGAGGTCGTCACGATCGAGGGTCTCAGCCCCGACGGCAACCATCCCGTCCAGGTGGCCTGGCGCGAGATCAACGTGCCGCAGTGCGGCTATTGCCAGACCGGGCAGATCATGCGGGCAGCCGGCCTGCTCGCCCAGACGCAGACGCCATCGGACGCGGAGATCCTCGAGGGGATGGCCGGCAACATCTGCCGGTGCGGATGCTACGAGCGGATCGTCGCGGCGGTCCGTCAGGCGGCCACGGGAGCGTAATCCGATGTTGCATTATCTGAACCAGCAACTCGCGCCGACGGCCAGGGCGGTCGGCGCGCGCGTCATTCTCCAGAACGTCAGCCGCCGCGCCTTTCTCAAGGGTACCGCATCGGGTGTCGGCCTGGTCGTCGCGATGCAGGTCGTGCCGTTCAACAGCGCCGGCGCGTTCGAGCAATACCCGACCGGCGGCCTGGACATGCCGAACGGCATCGTCACCGATCCGCACGTGTTCGTGTCGATCGCCCCCGACGGCACGGTGACCATCGTCGCCCATCGCTCCGAGATGGGCACCGGCGCCAGGACCAGCCTGCCGATGGTGGTCGCCGACGAGCTGGAGGCCGACTGGGCCCGGGTGAAGATCCTCCAGGCGCCGGGCGACGAGCCGAAGTACGGCAATCAGGACACCGACGGCTCGCGCAGCATGCGGCACCACATCCAGCCGATGCGCCAGATCGGCGCCTCGGTGCGCCAGATGCTCGAGCAGGCGGCGGCCAAGCAGTGGGGCGTCGATGTGGAGCTCTGCCGGGCAGAGAACCACGAAGTCGTCCTACTGGAGAAGGTCGGAGAAGGCATGGCCGCGACCGACCAGCGGCTCGGCTACGGCGACCTCGCCGAGGCGGCGATGCAGGAGCCGGTCCCGGCGTTCGAGGACCTCAGGTTCAAGGACGAGAGCGAGTTCCGCTACATCGGCAGGGGCGAGGTGCAGATCTACGACCTGCACGACATCACGACCGGCAAGGCGATGTATGGCGCCGATATCAGCCTGCCGGGGCAGAAGTATGCGGTGGTCGCGCGGCCGCCGGTGGTCGGCGGCAAGGTCAAGTCCGTGGACAGCTCGGCGGCGCTGGCGATTCCCGGCGTCGAGCAGGTCGTGGAGCTCCCGGGCAGCATGCCGCCCGCGAAATTCGCGCCGCTGGGTGGCGTCGCGGTGGTCGCCGCCAACACCTGGGCGGCGCTCCAGGGGCGCGACGCGCTGCAGATCGAGTGGGACGACGGCCCGCACGGCTCCTACGACACCGAGCAGTACCACCAGGAGATGTCGGCCACGGCCGCGCAACCCGGCAAGGTGATCCGCAACCAGGGCGACGTGGACGCCGCCTTGGCGGGCGCCGCCAAGGTCATCAGCGCCGAGTACTATCAGCCGCACATGGCGCACATCTCCATGGAGCCGCCGGTGGCGCTCGCGAACGTCGCCGACGGCAAGGTCGAGGTCTGGGCGCCGGTCCAGAGCCCCTGGGGCACGCGCCAGGATCTGGCCGATACGCTTGGCGTGCCGATCGAGGACGTGACCGTCCACGTCACGCTGCTCGGCGGCGGCTTCGGGCGCAAGTCGAAGTGCGACTACGTGCTCGAGGCGGCGATCCTCTCCAAGGAGGTCGGCGCGCCGGTCCGGGTGCAATGGACGCGCGAGGACGACATCCGCCACTGCTTCTACCACACCACCTCGGTCGAGCGGGTCGAGGCGGCGCTCGATGCCGACGGCAAGGTGACCGGCTGGCTGTACCGGAGCGTCGCGCCGTCGATCATCTCCACCTTCGCGGAGGACACCGGGTACCAGTTCCCGATCGAGTACGGCATGGGCTTCGTCGACATGCCGTTCGACATCGCCAACATCCGCTGCGAGAACGGCCAGGCGATGGCGCACACCCGGATCGGGTGGTTCCGGTCGGTCTCGAACGTGCCGCGGGCGTTCGCGGTGCAGTCGTTCGCGGCGGAGCTGGCGCACGAGCTCGGGCGCGACCAGAAGGACTTCCTGCTCGAGCTGATCGGACCGGCGCGGGTCATCGATCCGAAGGCGTCCGGCTTCCCGGAGGACTTCTGGAACTACGGCGAGCCCTACGACGTCTACCCGATCGACACCGGAAGGTTGCGGGGCGTGGTCGAGCTCGTCGCGGAGCAGGCCGGTTGGGGCAAGCAACTGCCGGCCGGCGAGGGCCTCGGGCTCGCCGTGCACCGCAGCTTCGTGAGCTACATCGCCTCCGTCGTCCACGTGAAGGTGGCGGAAGACGGCACGGTCCGGGTGCCCGAGGTGCACACCGCGATCGACTGCGGCTTCGCGGCTAATCCGGAGCGGATCCGCTCGCAGATCGAGGGGGCCGCGGTCATGGGCATGACGCTCGCGCTGGACAGCGCCATCACGTTCGAGAACGGGCGCGTCGTTCAGAGCAACTACCATGACTACGACGTCGCGCGGTGCGACAACTTCCCGGAGCTCGTGGTCACCCACATCGTCGAGCATCCCTTCTCGGTGCACGCCTCGGGCGTCGGCGAGCCGGGCGTGCCGCCGTTCGCGCCGGCGCTCTACAACGCGATCTTCAATGCCACCGGCAAGCGCATCCGGTCGCTGCCGCTGGGAGATCAGCTGAAGGCCTGATGGCCGCAGGCAAGGACGATTCGAAGCGCTCCTCAGGGAGCCCTTCCCTTTTGTGGCGATGCCGCGGCCGCCAGGCGCCGCGCCACGAATGCCGCGCCTGCCGTTCTCCCCCTCGGCGGAGCGGCTACCCTCTGCCGGGCCGATGCCGCACGAAGCAGGTGCCCGCCCTTTCAGGCGCGACATGAAGGGCTTCCGTGATGAATCGATCGGCCAGGATCGACGCGTTGGTCAGCGATGCCGTCGAGCAGGGCGTGGCACCCGGCGTCGTCGCCGCGGCGGTGACGGCGGACGACGTGGTCTACCAGGGGGCGTTCGGCCGGCTCGGCCTCTCCGGCGATGCGCCGATCCAGCCCGATACGATCTTCTGGATCGCCTCGATGACCAAGGCACTGACCTCGGTGGCGGCCATGCAGCTGGTCGAGGGCGGCGCCCTCTCGCTCGATCAGCCGATCGGGGCGATCGTGCCCGAGTTATACAGACCGCAGATCCTTAAGGGGTTCGATGCCGATGGTGCGCCACGCCTGCGTCCGGCGGCGCGGGCGATCACGCTGCGCCACCTCCTGACCCATACCTCGGGGTTCGCAGAAGACGCGTGGCACCCCGACATCGGCGCTTACATGCGCCACGCCGGCATTCCGCCGGGCAATACGCGCAGGCGAGCGACGCTCGATTTGCCGCTCCTGTTCGAGCCGGGCACGCGATGGCAATACGGCATCAGCCACGAATGGGCCGGCCAGGCGGTCGAGCGAGCCAGCGGGAAGCCGCTCGATCGATCCATGAACGAGAGCCTTTTCGGCCCGCTCGGGATGGCCGATACCGGATGGGACCTGCGCGAGTGCCAAAAGCCCAGGCAGGCAGAGGTGCACCAGCGCGGGGCCGCCGGGCAGTTGACGCCGATCGTTCGCGAAATCCCGGCCGGGCGCGAATTCATCCCGGGTGGCGGATCGCTCCATTCGACCGCCGGCGATTATCTCGCGTTCATCAAGATGATCCTCGGCGGCGGCCGGGTCGACGGCGCGCAGCTGATCGGGGCGGACACGCTGGCGCTGATGGGGCAGAACCATACGGGCGCCATCGCCGTGGGCGAGCTCGTTCCCACGGTTCCGGCGCTCGCCAACAGGGTGGAATTCATGGCTGGCGTGAGCCGATGCTGGGGCCTCGGCTTTCAGGTCAATCTCGAGCCCTTGCCGACGGGCCGGAGCACCGGCAGCCTGGCATGGGCCGGCCTCGGCAACACATATTTCTGGATCGACCCGGCCCGTGGCATCGGCGGCGTGCTGCTGACGCAGATCCTGCCCTTTGCCGACCCCGCGGTCCTGCAGCTGTTCGCCCGGTTCGAGACCGCGATCTACGACGCGATCGGGAAGAGAGGCCAGTAGGCCAAGGCCCGATCATTGGTGACGCTTCTCAGTAGGTTGCGCGCCCGCCGGACAGATCGAACAGGGCCCCGGTCGAGAACGAGCACTCCTCCGACGCCAGCCAGGCGATCATGGCGGCCACCTCCTCCGGTCGCCCCGGGCGCCCCATCGGCACCCGCGACACCCAGAGCTTTTGCATCGCCTCCGGCTGATCGTAGAACAGGTTCCTCGTGGCGATGATGGCCGGCGCCACGGCGTTGACCCGGATCTCGGTTGCGGCCAGCTCCTTGGCCAGCGACTTGGTCAGCGAGTGCACCGCGGCCTTGGAGGCGGAATAGCCGGAACTGAAGGGATTGCCCTCCTTGCCCGACACCGAGCCGAGATTGACGATCCGGCCATAGTTCCGTTTCTGCATGTGCGGCACCACCTCGCGGCAGCACAGGAAGGTGCCGTTGAGATTGACGTCGATCATCCGCTGCCACAGCTCGTAGGGGTAGTCGACGACCAGCGTCCTCGGATTGGTCACGCCGGCCGCGTTCACCAGGATGTCGATGCGCCCGAAGCGGTCGACGGTTTGCTGCGTGGCGCGCTTCACGCCCGCCTCATCGGTCACGTCGACGATGATGCCCGTGATTTCCGGCAGCGCCCGGCGGGTGGCATCCACGAGTTCCCGGCTCCGCTCCCAGATCACGACCTTCGCGCCCGACCGCAGCATCCGGTCCGCGGTGGCCATGCCGATGCCACCCGATCCGCCAGTGACGATGGCGATGCGGTCATTGAGATCGATCTGGTTCATCTTCGTTCCTGCCGTCGCGGTAATCGGAACCTCCACCGCCCTTGCGGGCGCGACCGGTTGCCGGCTCATGCCGGAGTCGGCTGAGCGACCCTGTCGTCGTGCCGCGTCTCGCCGCTCAGGACGCGCTGCACGCCGAACGCGCTCTCGATGATCAGCACGAACAGGGCGGAGAACACGATCATCGTAACCGACACGGCGGCGATCATGGGCGTGAGGTCGAACGCGGCAAAGGCGAACAGCTCGACCGGCAGGGTCTTGTAGGCGGCGCCGGTCAGGAAGATCGACATGCCGACATCGTCGAAGGAGATGATGAAGGCGAAGGCCGCGCCCGCGATCACGCCCGGAACGATCTGCGGCAGGGTCACCTCGAGAAAGGCGCGCAGCGGCGAGGCACCGAGGTTGCGCGCCGCGAGCTCCTGGTTCCAGTCGAAGCCGGCCATGGACACCGAAACCATGCGCACGATGTAGGGCACGGTGAGCGAGATGTGGGCCACGTAAAGGCGAAGCGCAGGTCCGCCGATACCGAGCGTCGAGAAGAAGACCAGGACGGCGAGCCCGGTCATCACCAGCGGGACGAACAGCGGCGCGCCGGAGAGCAGCAGAATGAGGCCGCGCCCGGGGAAGCGGTAGCGGGTGATCGCGACCGCAACCGCGGTGCCGAGCACGACCGACGTCGCCGTCGCCTCCACCGCCAGAAGGATGCTGTTCAACGCCGCATCGAAAAAGATCTCCTGCTGCAGCATGTCATCGTACCACCGCCAGCTGATGCCGTTGTACGGCAGGCTGATGTAGCCGTCTGCAGTGAGCGAGATCGCGATGATCACCAGAAGCGGGCCGATGATGAAGATCGAGACGAGGAGCGTCCAGGTGCCCAGGAACAGCCGCTCGAGAAGTCCCGGCCTCATTCGAAAACGACCCTGCGCCGGCCGCCCTCGAGCGCGCGCGTGACGAGCCATACGACGATGCCGATCATGACGAACAGGATCGTCGAAAGAGCGGCCGCCTCGGCCCAGTCGAACATCGTGATCGCCTGGTTGAAGACCTCCATCGCGAGCATGCTGATCCGGAGCCCGCCGAGCAGCGACGGCGTCGCGTAGGCGCTGGCGCTGAGGATGAAGACGAGCAGGCTCCCGGTCAGGATGCCGGGCAGGCTGAGCGGAACCGTGATCTCGATGTGCTGGCGCAGCCGGCTCGCGCCCAGATTGGCGGCGGCCGAATAGAGGTTCTCGTCGATCCGGCGAATCGAGGTCATCAGCGGTACCACCATGTAGCCGAAGAAGACGTGGGTCAGGCCGATCACGACCGCGCTTTCGACATAGATCAGGCGGACCGGCTCGAGGCCGGCAGCGCCGAACGCCTGATTGATGATGCCGCGCTGGGACAGCAGCACGACCCAGGCGAGCGTCCTGACGACCACGCTGGTCAGCAGCGGCGAGACCATGATCAGCACCAGGATCGACTGCCAGCGCGAGCCCACGTGGCGCATGTGCAGGGCGACCGGGAAGGCCAGGATCAGGCTGGCGACGGTCGTGGCGAGGCTGATCCGCAGGGTGCGGAGGGCCACGCGCTGATAGTAGGGATCGGAGATCACGGACGAGAACAGGTCGAACGAGACGCCGGCCTCCTCCTCCGGCATGATGCTGAGCAACATGATCTGGGCGACCGGAACGACGAAGAACGCACTCAGAAAGATCAGAAAGGGCAGGCTCAGGAGATAGGGCGTCCGGTCGAGCGCGCGGCGGGCCATGGCGTCAGCGATTCCTGTCGGGAACCACGATGACGTCCGCCGCGTCCCAGCCCGCCTGCACCTTGTCGCCGGGGCGAAGCGCTTCGGTCTCCGGCAAAGCCGGCGCGTAGCTCTCGAACGCGATCTCTTCGATCAGCAGGGAGAGTTGCACGATCGGCCCGAGATAGCTCACGCTCGTCAGCACCGCCGGATAGACGTTGTCGGCGCTCACCGGGCCGGCCGCGATCTTCAGGCGGTGGATCGGGACCGACACGAGCAAGGGGCCTGGCGCGCTCACGGGCACGGTCATCTTCAACCGCCCCGACGCGAACGTCGCCTTGCCGTCGGCGACGACGCTCACGGTTCCCGACAGGATGTTCTTGTGGCCGACGAAGTCGGCGACGAACCGCGATCTCGGGCGGGAGAAGATCTGTGCCGGTGCGCCCGCCTGCTCCACGACGCCGGCGTTCATCACGGCCACCTTGTCGGAGATGGCGAACGCCTCCTCCAGATCGTGCGTGACGAACACGGAGGTGATGTGGAAGTTGCGGTGGATCTCCAGAAACTCGCTCCGCAACTGCTTCCTCAGCTTGGCGTCGAGGCTGGAGAACGGCTCGTCGAGGAGGAGGACATTGGGCCGGACGATCAAGGCGCGCGCCAGCGCAACCCGCTGTTGCTGGCCGCCGGAGAGCTCCTTGGGATAGCGACCCGCAAACTCCGTGAGCCGCACGCGCGCCAGCATCTCGTCGACGTGGCGGGCGATCTCCGCCCGGGGCTGCTTGCGCATTCTGAGGCCGAAAGCGATGTTCTGGCGCACGGTCATATGCGGAAACAGCGCGTAGTTCTGGAAGACCATGGCGGCGCCACGTTCGTGGCTCGAAAGGCGGTCGACCACGCGCCCGGCCATTTGCACCGATCCGGCGTCGGGCGGCAGGAAGCCGGCGATGATTTTCAGGGTCGTGGTCTTGCCGCAGCCGGACGGCCCCAGAATCGTCAGCACCTCGCCCTGCGGCACCGACAGTGAGACGTCGCGAACGACCGCTTTGTCGGCGTAGTTCTTGGTGACTCCGCTGAGCACGAGATAGCCGGCGTCGACGGACTGGACCGGCGCCGCAGCCCGCCTGACGGACACGCGGTTCACACCGCCCTTCCTCTCGACGAGTCGGGGCAGCCGTTGATCCGGCCGTCCGGCGCTGTCGATGCGCTCACTGCGCCATCGCGCGCATGAACTGCTCCGTCCATTCCTGGCGGTTCGGAATGAGCTTCGGCGCGTGGATGGGCAGATATTGGGACGTGTTGTGCGGGTCGGGCGCGCCGGCGGCGATCAGCTCCTCGGGAACCTCGACGGCAGGATTGACCGGGCTCGCCTTGAACTCCTCGACCAGAATGCTCTGCACCCGTTCCGACAGCAGCTCGTTCACGACCCTTTGCGCGAGCTCCGGGTTCGGCGCATCCTTTGCGACGGCCAGCGTCGTGAACTGCAGGATGGCGCCCTCCTTGGGCGTGACGAACGCGAGCGGCGCGCCGCGGTCGGCCAGCGAGATGACGAGCTGGTGGGCCAGGACCCCGATGTCGAAATCGCCCAGCTGGGCCCGCTCCACGTGCTTGGCGCCGGACGGGTCGACCGTCTGCACGCAGTCCTTGTATTCGACCACCCGCTCGATCCCCTCCGGTATGTCCTCGGGCGTGCCGCCGCCGATCATCATCAGGGCGTAGTAGCCGAAGGATACGTTCGGATGCATGTAGCCGACCCGATTGCAATACTTCTGGTCGACCAGGTCCATCCAGGAGTCGGGCGGCGCCCAGCCCTCCTCCTCGAAGGTCTCGGTGTAATAGAACAGCCCGATGTTCTGCATGATGATGCCGACGCCATGGCCGTCACCCATGATCGCCTCGGGGACGACCTTGTCGAGATTGGTGACGATGGTCGGGTCGAGCTTCTCGAACACGCCCTCCTGGAGGCCGAGCGTGAAGGTCATCTCCTCACCCATGACGACGTCGACGTCGGGATTGTTGCGCGCGGCGATGGCACGGGTCACGTTGTCGGTCGAGCTGCCCGCCGTGAAGCGGACCTCGACCCCGTTTTCCTCGGCCCACGGCGCCAGGGCCTCCTCCAGCACCTCCTGCCAGAGGCTTCCGAACGAGGCGATCACGACGGTTTCCTGCGCCTGCGCCGGAGACCCCAGAACGACTCCGGCGCTCAGGGCCAGAGCACTGCCAAACGATCCCACCGCACTGCCAAACGATCCCACAGCACTGCCAAACGATCCCACAGCACTGCCAGACGATCCCACAGCACTGCCAGACGATCGAACTCGGGGCATGATTTTCGTCTCCCATCCGCAGGGTCGCAGGTTCTATCCTGGTCGTCGTTCTTGGTCCCTGGCCCAACTGCGCTCGAGCCTATTCCTGCACGATCGGTTCGAACACAGGTCCGGACGCAAAACACTTGTTCAAGGTCCGAAATCCGAAAGGTCCGCGATGCGGGGCGGGTTACGTGATGCGAGCGAAATCGCACATCTCTCCAGCGGCGATTGTAGACCGCGTGAAGGTGTTGGCGTCCGGGATCGAGTGGCCAATTGCGGCAACCCGTCATACCATGGGCGCCTGCTAGTGCGCTGACGCATTCGCTTGATGCCCTTGTCATTGCCGGGCTTGACCCGGCAATCCACGCTGGAGCCAGCGCCTGCCTTGTAGATGGATGCCCGGGTCGAGCCCGGGCATGACAAACAAGGGTACGTTCCGTTTGCGTCGGTGCATTAGGTAAGCCCGAGCGAAAACCCGCAAGAAGCGTATCATCACCTTACCGGGGCTTGACGTCCATGCGCGGCGCGGTCGATCAGGGGGCAAGGATCGAAGGGGAGCCGTCGTATGGATCTCGTATCGAACGGCCTGTCGCCCTATGGCCGCAAGGTCATGGTCGTCGTCCACGAGCTCGGTCTCGCCGGACGGGTCCGGCTGATCGAGGCGCAGCCGCGAGAAAGACCGGACGAGGTCATCCGGCACAATCGGCTCGGCAAGATCCCGGTTCTGATCACCGATGACGGCGGGCACATCTACGATTCGCCAGTGATCTGCGAATATCTCGACGCGGAATTCGGCAATCACCGCCTCCTGCCGGCCGCCGGAGTGCGCCGGTGGCAGATCCTGACCTGCGTGGCCGCCGCAGACGGCGTCATCGACGCGGCGATCCTGGTGCGCAACGAGCGCCTGCGGCCGCCGGATCGGCAATCGGCCTCCTGGATCGCATGGCATCTCGAGAAAGTCAGGCGCTGCCTCGATGCATTCGAACAAGAGGTGATCGATCTCTCCCGCGAGATCGATCTCGGCACGATCGCGCTCGGCTGCGCGCTCGGCTATGTCCTGCATCGCCTCGAGGAGTTCGCAGGACTCGAGAACTGGCCGCGCCTTGCCGGACTCCACGCTGGCCTCTCGGCGCGGCCGTCGTTTGCGAAGACAGCCCCCGCGCCGTAGCCTGGAGCCCCGCAGACGTAGCCTGGATCCCCGCACACGTAGCCTGGATCCCCGCAGACGTAGCCTGGATCCCCGCACACGTAGCCTGGATCAATGACGGAAACGACGTACGAGCGAGGGGCACGGCCGCGCCAGATCGTCACCACCATGCGCGCCACTGCCCGCGGCCGCGTGCCCCAGCGCGCGGGGTTGGCTGGTCGGCCGCGCGCCCCACGCGCGGGGTTGGCTGGTCGGCCGCGCGCCCCAACCAGAAGGATGATCCGGGCGGACGAACCCCGTGAGCCTGGTATGACGCCGGTCGGATCTCGATGTGGCGAGCAGGCGTATCGGCGATAAAGAACACGCCCTTGGCGTAATAGTGATCCGGAACTATCGTCTTGCCTCCACGTTGTCATGCGGGACCACGGAAGGGAGGACGCCAGTGAGACACACGTTCGCGGCGCTGTTGGCGGCAGCCGGGTGCCTTGCGGTGACGCAAGCCCAGGCGCAAAGCGCCAATGCCGTGCTGATGGATCCGGACGGCAAGGAGATCGGCAACGTCGCCATCTCCGAGGTGGCGCAGGGCGTGCGCATCTTCGCCCAGGCGGCAGAGGTGCCGCCCGGGGTCCACGCCTTCCACATCCACGAGACCGGACAGTGCGAGCCGCCGGATTTCGAATCGGCCGGCGGTCACTACAATCCCACCGGCGAGCAGCACGGCTGGGACAACCCCGAGGGCCACCACGCCGGTGACTTCGCCAACGTCCACGTCCACGACGATGGCATGCTCGCGATCGAATATTTCACCGATGCGGTGATGCTCGGCGAGGGCGACACGACGCTGTTCGACGACGACGGCTCGGCGATCGTGATGCACGGGGGCGCGGACGACTACCAGACCGACCCGGCCGGCGCCGCCGGCCCCCGGATCGCCTGCGGCGTCGTCGCCAGGTAGCGGCGCAGCAGGCGCGAGCGCCCCGGCGACCTTGCGTCAGGACGCCTGCGACGCCCCCTGGCGGTGGGCGACCACGTTCTCCGCCTGCTTGTCCGGCATCGGGTTGAGGTGGTCGTAGCTCCAGGTGAAGAACGCGACGCCCTGGCTCAGCGAGCGCAGATTGACGATCAGATCGTGCATCTCCGCCTGCGGGATGTGGGCCGAGATCCGATCCCAGCCGCTCCACCCCTCCTTGGCGTCGTAGCCCAGGATCTGACCGCGCTTCTGGCTCACCAGCTGCAGCGCCTTGGAGGTGGTCTCCGAAGGCACCGAGATCTCGACCGCCAGGATCGGCTCGAGGAGCACCGGCTCGCACTTGGCCAAGCCCTCCTTCAACGCCAGCGCGGTCGCCATCCTGAACGCGATCTCCGAGCTGTCGACGCTGTGGAACTGGCCGTCGAACAGGGTGACGCTGACGTCGACCACCGGAAAGCCGAGCGGGCCGCGCCGCAGATAGTCCCGCGCGCCCGCTTCCACCGCCGGAATGTACTGGCGCGGCACGGCGCCGCCGACGATCTTGTCGACGAACTCGAAGCCCTCGCCGCGGGCGCGCGGCCGGATCTCGAGCTTGACGTCGCCGAACTGGCCGTGACCGCCGCTCTGCTTCTTGTGGCGGCCGTGGCTCTGGATCGACTTGCGGATGGTCTCGCGGTACGGCGTCTGGGGCGGCCGGCCCTGAACCGCGATGTTGTACTTGGAGCGCAGCCGGTCCATGGCGACCCGCAGATGCATCTCGCCCTGGCCCCAAAGGAGGCTCTCCTGAAGCTCCGGGTCCTGCTCGAAGCGCAGGCTCGGATCCTCGTCGATCAGCTTGGCGATGGCGCCGGAGAGCTTGACCTCGTCGTTGCGGTTCTCGGCATGCACCGCGAACGCGTACATGGGCGACGTCGGCTCGGCGGCCGGCAGCTCGCTCGCCGCGGCGGCGCCGTTGCCCAGCGTCTGGCCCGTCCGCGCCTCCTCCAGCCGGCCCAGGCCGACGATCTCGCCCGCGCTCGCGACGCCGACGTTGTCGTGCTGGGCGCCGAGCATGCGATAGACCCCGCCGACCCGCATCCCGCCGAGGGTCATGACGTCCTTGACCTCGCCCGCCCACACCCGGACCAGGGACAGCTTGCCCGCATGCGGCAGATGATAGGTCTTGAGCACCTGGACCAGGGTCGGACCGCCCGGATCCACGCCGATCCGCGCCGCGGTCACGCTTGGGTCCGGGGTCTCCTCGAGCAGCGCCTCGAGCAGCCGGCGGACGCCCATGTCGCGCTCGGCGACCCCCATGAACACCGGCACGACCTGATCGGCGCCGAGCGTCTTTTGCAAATGACGCAGGATGTCTTCGGCCGGCGGCTCCTGCTCCTCGAGCAGCAGCTCCATCAGGTCGTCGTCGAAGTCGGCGAGCGTCTCGAGCATCTCGGTGCGCGCCGCCTGCTCGCGCTCGCGGTACGCCTCCGGCAGATCGATCCGGTCCGACGGCGCGCCGGCGTTGTAGCTGTAGGCCTGCGCCGTCACCAGATCGATGTAGCCGACCAGCTCCTCGCCGCGCCCGATCGCGTACTGGTGCGGGATCACCGGCCGGTCGGACAGATCGCGCAGGCTCTGCAGGAGATCGCGATAGCGGGCCTCCGAGCGGTCCATCTTGTTGATGAACACGAGATGCGGGATCTGATGCTGGTCGAGGAACTTGAGGAGCGGCGAGATGGTGATCATGCGCTCCAGCACCGGCTCGACCACGACCACGGCGGCGTCGACGCCGAGCAGGGCGGCACGCGCCTCCTGGGCGAACTCGATCGATCCCGGACAGTCGACGATGGTGAGCGTCGTGCCGTCGTGCTCGGTGCTGGCGGCATTGATCTCGACGCTCATCTGGCGCTCGCGCGCCTCGGTCGAGGCGTCGCCCACGGTGTTGCCGTCGCCCGCCTTGCCCTTGCGGTTGATGCGACCGGTGACGAACAAGAGGCTCTCCAGAAGCGTGGTCTTGCCGGTCCCGTTGGGACCGACCAAAGCGACATTACGGACCGAGGTTCCTGCGGCCATGGCATTCTCCCTGACAGGACGGACATGGCGGTCTCGCGCTGGCGTCGCGCGTTCCGGCGCGCCAGGGACGACCTTGCTGGGCCCCATGTTGGGTCAGGCGGCCGGCCGAAGGCAACCCGAAAATCACCGCACCGTCACGAGGCGCCGGCGCACGCCGGGCTCACCAAGGCCGCCCCTCGTTCGCCCGGCATGGTCCCTCTTAGGCCGCGCGGTGCCGTCTCGGCCCTCCTTGGGGGCAGCTGGCGCCGCTCCGACGTCCCGGCAGCAACGATCACCGACGTCGAGATCGGCGCGCGCGGGGACACACTCGCGCTCGGCGATCTGCTGTCGGGCTTCACCCCCGGCAGCGAGGCGGATCGCGCAACGCCCGCCGCCCGGCAGGGCATCGCTCACCACACGTACTTCTTGAGCCCGGCGAGGCCTTTGGGCGCGAACCGCATGACCAGGATCGTCGCTCGACCCACTGTTCAGGCCGTGGCAAAATAGGCGCTACCGTGACTGCCAAAGCGAAGACGATCGACACCACCGGTGCCGCCGAGCGCGAGCGGGTCCTTGCGACGCTACGCCAACGGGCTCCCAAGTTACGAGCGCTCGGCATCACGCGTGTAAGCCTGTTCGGGTCAATCGCGCGTGGCAACGTCGGTCCGAAGAGCGATGTCGACCTGCTGGTCGAGCTCGACCCCGAGAGCCATTTCAGCCTGTTCGAGCTCCTCGACCTTCAGGAGGACCTGCAGGAACTTCTCGGCCGGCCGGCCCATTTCGCATTCTCGTCAAAGCTGCGGCCCTGGCTGCGCGATGAGATCCTCGCAGAAGTCATCCCGATCTATTGATGAAACGTCGCCGCGGCCTTCGTCTTCGCCTGGAACACATCCTCAACGGCATCGCCCGGATCGGACACCTGACCGCCGGCAAGACGGCCGAGGACTACTTGGCCGACGAAGTCTGCGGGAGATGATCGAGCGCAACATCGCACGCATCTCCGAGGCGGCGCGCTTCGTACCCAACGACGTGCGCGCGAAATATCCCGCCATCCCCTGGCGCCGCATCGTGGGCATCGGCAACGTGATCCGTCACGACTACGACGACATCGACGACCGCGTGATGTGGGATACGGCAACTGGGAAACTCCTGCCCCTCAAAGAAGCCGTGGAGAGCGTCCTGCGCGAGGTCGAGGAAGGGGGATTGGAATGACAGCCTGGCAGCGCAATTTCGTGGCGCCTCACGCGCCCCTCCTGGAACGACCCGGCACGAGCGATCTCACCACACGTACTTCTTGAGCCCGGCGAGGCCTTTGGGCGCGAACAGCATGACCAGGATCAACAGCGCGCCGTACATCACCAGGCGCCAGGCCTCGAGCTCGCGGAAGTACTCCTGGAAGCCCACCAGGAGAAAGCCCGCGAACAGCGCGCCCCAAAGCGTGCCGCGGCCGCCGACGTAACATACGGTCAGGATCTCGACCGTGCGCGGCACCCCGAACTCCTCGGGCGTCGGCGACAGGATGCCGAGGTAGTGGGCGTAGAACGACCCGAGCACGCCGGTGAGAAAGCAGGCCGCGGTGAAGTTGATCAGCTTGTACTTGGTGGCATTGAGGCCGAGGGTCTCGGTCGCCAGCTGGTCCTCGCGGATCGCCTTGAACGCGAGGCCGACCTTGGAGCGGACCAGGAGCCACATGGCGAGCATGATGAGCGCGCCGAGCACCACCAGCAGGTAGTAGTGGGTGAGCAGGTTGCCGCGCGCGAAGTCGATGCCGAAGAGGTCGGGGAACGGCTCGACCGCGAGGCCGAGCACGCCGCGGGTATAGTCCGGGGTGTTGGCGATGGTGAAGCGCAGCGCCTCGGCGACGAACCAGGTGGTGAGGCCGAGATAGAGGCCGCGCAGACGGAGCGTGATCACCCCGGTGAGGAAGCCCATGAGGCCGCCGCACGCGCCGCCGATGAAGAGGCCGAACCAGGGGCTGATGCCGTAGTGGAACGAGGCAAGCGCGGAGCCGTAGGCGCCCGCCGCGATGAACCCGGCGTAGCCGAAGTTGGTGAGCCCGGCGTAGCCGATCATGAGGTCGTAGATCGCGCCGAACAGGCCGAACATCAGCGCCGAGATGAACACGATGGTGATGTAGGGGCTGTCGACGAACGGCGGCACGCCGACCAGAAGACCGAGCAGGACCGCGACCTTGAGGACGCGCAGCGGCGTCGAGCTCATGACCGCCGCCGCCGCGATCGCGGTGCTCACGGCCGCTCGCCCTGGGCGGTGAACAGGCCCTGCGGCCGGAAGATCAGGACCAGGACGATGATCAGCGGCGTGATCACGCTCTGCCAGCCGGCGGACATGAAGAAGATCGCGTACGCCTCGATGATGCCGAGGAGAAAGCCGCCCGCGATCGCCCCCGGGATGTTGCCGAGGCCGCCCAGGATCACCACCGCGAAGCTCTTCAGCACCGGCTGGTAGCCCACCGTGGGGTACGCCGGGAAGATCGAGATCAGGAGCGCGCCCGCGGCGCCGGCGAGCGCGGCGCCGATGCCGAAGGCGATCGTGTAGATCCGGTTGATGTCGATGCCCAGCGTCTGGGCGGCCTCGGGGTGCTGGGCGGTGGCGCGGATCGCCTTGCCGGTGTCGGAGAGCTTGATGTAGGCGGCGAGCAGGCCGACGATCACGACGGCGAGCGCCAAAATCGCGAGCCGCTCGTAGGTGATGACCACGTCGCCGAAGATCAGCTTGCCCTCGAGCATCATGGTGATGCCGCGCCGGCGGCTGCCGAAGCCGAGCAGCGCCAGGTTCTGCAGGATCACCATGAGGCCGATGGTGAGCACGAACGAATCCAGGACCCAGTCGCGTCCGGCGCGTTTGCGGAGCGGCTCGATCAGGCCGCGCTCGACCAGCACCCCGACCGCGAACAGCACGATCGTCGCGGCCGCAACCCCAGCGAGGAACGGCAGGCCGAGGACCGCGATCACGTAGTACATCGCGTAGGTGCCGAGCATGAAGAACTCGCCGTGGGCGAAGTTGACCACGCCGAGAATCCCGAAGATCAGCGACAGGCCGATCCCCATCAGCGCGTACATCGCGCCGCGCACCAGCCCCTGGAACACCAGCTCGGACAGGATCGCCGGATCGGCGAGCAGACTGAGCTCCATCACAGCCACTCGCGGATGACGTCCTCGAGCCGCTCCTCGAATTCGTGATGCGGCCCGTGATGACTGTTCTCGCCGAGGTTCAGCACGTACACGTAATCGGCGATCTCGATCGACTTCTTGACGTTCTGGTCGACCACCAGGATGGTGAACTTCTCCTCCTTGAGCTTCATGATCTCCTCGTAGATCGAATCGACCAGCTTCGGCATCAGGCCGACCGAGGGCTCGTCGAGGAGCAGGGTCCTGGGCCCGGTCATGGTCAGGCGTGCGATCTCGAGCATGCGCTGCTCGCCGCCCGAGAGCACCCCGGCATTCAGCCGGCGCCGCTCCATGAGGCGCGGGAAGCGCGCGTAGACCTCCTCGAACGCTGCCCGCATGCGCACGCGGTCGCGCTTGAAGATCCAGCCGCCGAGCTCGAGGTTCTCCTCGACCGTCATCCTCGGGAACACGCTGTGGCCCTGGAGCAGATAGGCGATGCCCTCGCGCAGCATGGCGTCGGGCTCCTGCCCTTTGATCGACTTGCCGAAGTGGATGATCTCGCCGGCGCTCGGATGCAGATAGCCGTAGATGGTGCGCAGCAAGGTCGACTTGCCGGCGCCGTTCGGGCCGATGATCACCGTGACCAGCCCCTCGCGCGCGATCAGATCGACGCCTTTGAGGACCGGCACCTCGTGCGTGTAGCCGGAGACGACGCCTTGCACCTCGAGGGTCATCGCGTGATCGCGCCGCTCGAAGTGATCGTGCCTGCCGGCGCCGCGCAGCACTCGAGGCGGTGCCGCCGGGGGGCCGCGGTCACCGATCGAGCCTCCGATGATGCCCGTTCATCGTTTGGATGATCCCCCTGTTCGCTCGGGCGGCACCACGCCCGGCCCATCCGTCAAGCTGCCCATCCGTCAAGCTGCCCATCCCGCCAAGCTGCCCATCCCGGCAAGCTGTATGACGCGACCCGGCTCCGGTCAACGTGGCGTCAGGGGTTGAGCGCGCCCGGGTGATCGCGCGGAGCCGGGCGGTGCATCGCCCGGGATGCGCAGATCCGGCCTCGAGCCCGGCGACCAGGCGAGCCGATGCGCGCCAGATGCGTGCCTTCCAACGGGCTCGCCGACAAAAATGGGAAACCGAGGCTATAGCGACCCTGCGAAGTGCTGGCCTTCGCGGTCGGGATCGCGCGCGGGGTTGGCTGGGCGGCCGTGCACCCGAACGCGCGGGGGGTGGCTGGTTGAGGACGGCGCAAATCTCTGCTAGAGAAGTGGCGCCAGGCCGGGCCCCTCTGACAGCTGATCCTTCGGCTGTGATGTCGGACTGGACGACCACAGTGTGGCCCAGCCGTTCCTCGGTCCCGATCATTGAACAAGGAGCGCAACGGCGGCGGCCACGTTCTACACGTGCAAAGGGGTGCCGCATGAACGAACTCCTCTCCCCCGAGGCCGTGAGCGCCTTCTTCCAGGTCATCTTCATTGACCTCGTGCTCGCCGGCGACAACGCCATCGTCATCGGCCTCGCGGCGGCGGGACTCCCGCGCGAGCAGCGCAACCGGGCGATCCTCGTCGGCATCATCGCCGCGACGGTGCTGCGCATCTTCTTCGCCAGCATCACGACATGGCTGCTTGCGATCGTGGGCCTGCTCGTCGCGGGCGGTATCCTGCTCCTGTGGGTGTGCTGGAAGATGTGGCGCGAGCTGCGCACCACGGCGTCCGAAGCGGACGCGGCGCAGGAGGCGCTCGCCGATGAGGACCTCGACCGATCGGATGGCATTCCCGAGGGCACGCCGCGCAAGACCTTCGCCCAGGCCGCCTGGCAGATCGTCATCGCCGACGTCTCGATGTCGCTCGACAACGTGCTCGCCGTGGCCGGCGCCGCGCGCGAGCATCCGGTGGTTCTGATCTTCGGGCTGGTGCTCTCCATTGCGCTCATGGGTCTCGCGGCAACGTTCATCGCCGGCCTGCTGCAGCGCTACCGCTGGATCGCCTACGTCGGCCTTTTGATCATCCTCTATGTCGCGCTCAGCATGATCTGGGAGGGCAGCATCGAGGTGATCGACCACGTCGAGGCGAACGCCGGGTTCTGAGCCCTGGGCCTACCCCGGCGGCGGCTGGTCGCCTGGTTCGCCGATCGGCTGTTCGACATCAAGGCGGCGTCGGCGGGCGCCACGCCTCCGGCTTCGATCACGCGCAGCTTCGAGACCCTCCCCACAGGTGTGAAGCGCTGCGAGCGCAGCGCCATCGGTCACGTCATCGAGACCGCCAACACCTAGCGCATTTTTCGATCAGCTCGCACCA
>JBOHKK010000040.1:0-24846 GCA_050729115.1 Geminicoccaceae bacterium
CCTCCCAACCACCCACCGATGGTACCCTTGGGGTGGTTGGGAGGGGGAGCGGGCCGGGACCGCGGGTCTACCTAAGGGGAAAATGGTCTAGCCGGCCGAGTTCGTGAACCCCGCCGACGGCAGCAATCGCGCCCTGGCCGAGGTTGCGCCCGACCAGCTTGGCTCGGCCGGGGACTGACGGATCGCGCGTCGGAGGACGTCCACTGGCCGCTCGACGTAGCCGTGCAGCACGACTGCCGCCAGCACCGCCGCGGGCAATGCCAGGACCACGAGCTGAGGCGACCTCGGCAGGTCGAGCGCGATGGCGAGCGCGCCCCCGATCGTGAAGTGGACGAGGAAGATCGGGTAGGCGAGATCGCCGAGGCGGGCATCGAGCTGGCGCAGCCGCTCATTCGGCGCGCGGACGTGGGCGAGGCCCGCGACCATGAGCGTGGCGGCGACAAAAGCGAGGTAAAGTGCAGGTTCATCCTGACCCCGTAGTCGACAGCGAGCGCTGTGAGGATGATGGTGGCAAACAGCCCGGTGCCGATCGTGGCCAGGGACGCCGACCCGCGACGCGAATCCGTGGGGAAGTGATAGATCATCGCGCCGATCGAGAACGGCAGCGCTGCGGCCATCGGCGCATGATATCTCGCCCAGACGCCGCCGCCGAACGCGTAGAAGGTGTAGATCAGCGCGCCCATAAACCAGAGCACGGTCAGCACCCTGTTGCGCGCCAGGACGGGAATCAGCGCATAGAAGGTGAGCTCGCTCCACAGCGACCACGCCGGCATCACGACGGTGTCGGGGCCGAAGGCCAGGCCGATGAGCGTCGCGTTCGCGATCCAGCGGAGCGTCGTCCCGGGGAGACCGAAGGCGTCGCCGAAATCTGCGGCCTCGGGCACCGTCCACAGCAACAGACAAGTCACGGCGAAGACCGCCAGGTACAGCGGATAGATTCGCAGCACGCGATTGGCCACGTAGCGATGCAGTGCGCCGCGGTACCGCTCCTGAGTGATCTTGGTCATCAGGTAGCCGCTCAGCGTGAAGAACGTGAGCACGGCGGCGATGCCCCAAAACGGCCGCCCGGCGAGATGCCCGACCGCGACCAACAGGGCCAAGACGAAGCGAAGCGTCCCGAACATGAGCCCGATGATGCGGCGGCCAAGCTGAAGAGATCCTTTCCTCTTCAGGGTCAGCACCCGTTTTCGAGAGCCAAGAGGCGATTGGCCGGGCGGCGACGCGCCTCAGTGGCCCAGATACGCCTCGATCACCGCCGGGTCGTGGCGCACCTCGGCCGGCCGGCCGCGCGCGATCGGCCGGCCGGCGGCGAGCACGGTGACCGTCTCGCACAGGCGCATCACCTGCGGCATCTCGTGGCTGATCAGCAAGAACGTCTTGCCGCGCTCGTGGTTGAGCTGGAGCACGATCTCGGTCAGCCGCTCGACCAGGGCCGGATTGATGCCGCCGAACGGCTCGTCGAGCAGAACCATGTCGGGGTCGAACATCATGGTGCGCATGAACTCGAGCAGCTTCTTCTGGCCGCCGGAGACCTCGATCGCGACCTGATGGCGGAGCTCGAGCAGGCCGGCGAGCTCGAGCAGCTCCAGCGCGCGCGCCTGCGCGTCCCGGTGCGCCAGCCGGCGCGGAATGGTCGGCACCAGCATGTTGTCGAGCAGGCTCATCTCGTTGAACACGCGCGCGACCTGGAAGGTGCGCCCGAGCCCGAGGCCGGCGATCCTGCTGACCCTGGCGTTGGTGATGTCGCGACCGCGAAAGACGACCCGGCCGCCGCTCGCCGTGTAGATGCCGTTGATGACGTTGAACAGCGTGGTCTTGCCGGCGCCGTTGGGGCCGATCACGCCGTGGATCTCGCCGGGCGCCACCTGCAGCGTGATGCCATCCAGCACCATCAGACCGCCAAAGCGCTTGGTCAGCCCCTCGATCGACAGCATCGGCGCAGTCAATGCGCGGGTCCGCTCGGCCAGCGCCTAGGACGGGAAGCGGGCGGGCGGGACGGCCGCGGCCGGACGTCCCACACCGCCGTCGCGTCAGCCCTGGAGCCAGGGCGGCGTCTGGAACTCGGCCTTGGCGTGCTCGAGCGGCCAGATCACCTTGGCCGCGCCGTCCATGAGCTGGACCATCGGGAAGAAGAAGCCCTCCATGAACGACCCGACCTGCGCCTCGTTCTGCGCCATGGCCAGCTCGTTGGGCTCGCGCGGGAACACGTACTTGTTCCAGGCGCCCTCGTAGGGCGTGTCGTAGACGGTCTCGACCAGCGTGTCGAAGTCGAGCGTGCCGGCCTTGTTCAGGACCTTGAGCGCCATGCGCATGTAGTCGTAGGTGATGCCCGAGGCGGCGATGCTCGGCTCGATCCCGAACTTGTCGCGGTAGCGCTCCACCCACTCCTCCTGCCAGGGGGCGATGACGTGCGGCGAGTCGATCGCGAGCGCATAGTTCGAGGCGTCGCCGGTGAGCTCGTGCCACTCGCTGAACCAGGACAGGCCGTGCGCCAGCAGCAGGGCCTCGACGTTCTGCTGGCGGAACTGCTTGACGAAGTTGGAGGCGGACACGTTGCCGGTCGAGGTCATGCCGACCAGCGAGACCTGCTGCGCCTTGTACTTGGTGAGCAGCGGCGAGAAGTCGGTCTCATCGAGCGCGGTCACGTCGTAGGGCAGGACCTCGAAGCCGGCGTTGCCCAGGCTCTCGATGATGGCATCGCCCCAGCCGCGGCCGAAGTCGGTATCCTCGACCAGGATCGCCGCCTTCATGTTGGCCGGCTGCCACAGCCCGGCCTCCATGAAGTGCTGGAGCGGCGGGCCATACAGGCCGGCGAGCTTGGGCGGCGCGGGCCAGCCCTTGAAGTAGCCGCGGTACTTCTCGGGGTCGCCCAGCATCTTCTCGGACAGGTACTGGGTCTCGCCGAGATGGCCGATGTGCACGATGTCGTAGGGCGCCTCGGCATCGACGATCGCCATGGCCACCGAGGAATGCCAGCCGTTGGCGAGGAACTGCACGCCCTCGCGGGTGATCGCGTCGGTCACCGCCTTGACCGCCTTCTCCGGGCTCGACTGGCTGTCGATGAACACGATCTCGACCTCGCGCGCCTCGCCGTCGATGACCAGCGGCAGGTCGCCGTCGGCGCGCGCGTCCTCGAGCGCCAGGGCGACGCCGTTCTTGAACTCGTCGCCGGTGCGGCTGGCGGGCCCGGTGAACGGCCCGAACGAGCCGATCTTGAGCGGCTCGCCCATGTCCTGCGCGCGCAGGAAGCCGGGCTTCGCGACCAGGAACGCCGCCGCGCCCCCGGCCGCGCCGGCGGCCTCGAGAAAGCGCCGGCGTGACACCTCACCCGGCGCGATCAGACGGCGGCCGGAATCTGCTTTGCGGTCTGTCATCACTCAACCTCCCTGTTCAGGGGCCGGAGCGCCGGCGATGTCGATAGCTCGTACGCCGTATCCGCCAGGCAGATCGCCGCGCGCTCGCTTGGCCTACTGAGCGGCATCATGAGTGCGCGCCGGCGCCGCCGTCAACCGGCGACGGACTCTACCGCTGGCCCGAGTGTGGCTCGACGCATTCGGCGACACCATCGAGGCGACGACGGCAAGAAGCTCAAGAGGTGCTGCCGGCAATGCGCGCCGGCTGCTACTCGTGGGCGCGCTCGACCCGGATCGTCGCGCCGGCGCGCACCGATTTCAGCTGCTTGAGGTCGTCCAGCGCCCGGCCCCAGATGTTGCACGGGCTGGCGAGGCGGCACTCGTCGCCCTGCGAGATCGGAGTGCGCCCGAACCCGATCGCGATCGCGTCGCCGTCCGGCCAGAAGGCCAGCTCACCCGGCTCCACCACCGCCCGCGCACCCGCCTCGCGGGCACATGAGACCGGGGTGCGGAAATACACCTCGTCGCCCCAGGTCGACGCCGCGGCCGCGAACGGCGCAGCCTCGTACAGCGCTGCGGCGGTCGGCGTATCGAGCAGCTCGGCGCGGATCTCGACGTCGCCGATGGTCAGCTTGAGCGCGCGCATAAAGGCCTCCCGGGACTGGTCGCTCGCCTGTTCTGGTCCGACCGCCATGGCTTGTCCAGTCCGGCAGGCGGCCTTGGCGGCGTGAGCTTCCACCTGGAGCGCATCGCGCGCTGGCTGCCCGATCGAGGCTGCGCTAGGTTGGTCGCAGAGATCGATCCTGGCGGAAGGACGTCCATGCGCGACTTCGACCACGCCCGCTTCGGCCCGGTGATCGCGGACCTGCTGCGGGAGCAGCGGCTTTCGCCGCTCGACCAGGGCCGGCCCGATCCGACGCTGGGCGCCAGGCTGCAGGCCTTGGACGCCGAGCGGCTGTTCGCGCGAGGCGCGATCCGCCGCCGCGAGATGGCCGATGCCTGCCTGGCCGCGCTCTGGCTGTATGGCGACGACCTGGACCGCTCGCACCGGATCAGCCAGGGACTGCGCGGTCGCGAAGGCAGCTACTGGCACGGCATCATGCATCGGCGCGAGGGCGACTTCGCCAACGCCAAGTACTGGTTTCGCCGGGTCGGCCCGCATCCGATCCACGAGGCGCTCAGGCGACGCGCCCGCGGCCTCGCCCCCGATGCGGCCGAGGACGGGGCGTTCCTGCGCGCGCAGGCGACGTGGGACCCGGACGCCTTCGTCGATCTGTGCGCGGCGGCCGGCGCCGGCCAGAGCGGCGCCGCGGAGTTGTGTCGCGAGATCCAACAGCAGGAATGGCAGCTGCTGTTCGACTACTGCTATCGGCGCGCGATCGGTCACCCCTGATCCGATGCCCGCCGGGGCACCTCGGCCGGCCCCAGGCTGCGCCTCGCCACATCACCGTTCTCGGATCACGCGATCGCGCCATTGCGCTCCGTTGCCGCTTCGCTACCATCTTGTGAAGTGGCACCGAAGAGACCACGCGAAACCAACGGGGGGACGAGCATCATGGCGAAAGAAATCTTGTGCGCCTACGGGGTCGACGTCGATGCGGTCGGTGGCTGGCTCGGCTCCTACGGCGGCGAGGACAGCCCGTGCGACATCTCCCGCGGCATGTTCGCGGGCGAGGTCGGCTCGCTGCGGCTGCTGCGCATGTTCGAGCGCTTCGGCATCACGACCACCTGGTTCGTCCCCGCCCACTCGATCGAGACCTTTCCCGAGCAGATGCAGGCGGTCGCCGATGCCGGCCACGAGATCGGCATGCACGGCTATTCCCATGAGAACCCGATCGCCATGACGCCCGAGCAGGAGGCGGCGATCTTCGACAAGTGCATCGAGTGCATCACGGAGCTTTGCGGCGACTCGCCCCGCGGCTACGTCGCGCCGTGGTGGGAGTTCGGCCCCAAGACCAACGAGCTCCTGCTCGCCAGGGGCATCAAGTACGACCACTCGCTGATGCACAACGACTTCCATCCCCACTACGTCCGGGTCGGCGACAGCTGGACCAAGATCGACTACGCCAAGCACCCGAGCCACTGGATGAAGCCGCTCGAGCGCGGCACCGAGACCGACCTGATCGAGATCCCGGCGTCGTGGTATCTCGACGATCTGCCGCCGATGATGTTCATCAAGGCCGCGCCCAATTCCCACGGCTTCGTATCCCCGCGGGATCTCGAGGACATCTGGCGCGATCAGTTCGACTGGGTATACCGCGAGTACGACTACGCCGTGTTCACCATGACCATCCATCCGGACGTCTCGGGCAAGCCGCAGGCGCTCTTGATGCACGAGCGCCTCTACAATCACATGATCCGGCATCCGGGCGTCACCTTCACCACCTTCGAGGCGATCGCCGACGATTTCGCAACCCGCTATCCGCGGCGCGGCGAGGCAAGACCGGAGTCGTAGTGGGCAGGTCCGCGGGACCGGAGAGCACCGTCACGGCGCCGCCGGGAACCTGACGTCCTCGCCTCCCTTCCGATGCCGGCGAGCGCGGCCCAGCGATGGGCTGCGCGCGAGCACATCGAACGGGAGAAGGCTGCCATGAAGGTGTTGTCGGCATCGACGACGCTGGCCCTGGCGGTCGGCCTCGGCATGCATCCGAGTGGCCCAGCCGTGGCCCAGCAGATCCAGTTCGCTTGCGACGAGAACGATGACGGTTTCGTCGACGCGACCGAGTCGCGCCTGTGCACGGATGCCGAATTCGACGAGATCGCGCCCGGCGAGCAGGTGCTCACCGAGGAGCAGCTGTTCGCAGTGACCAAGGGCGAGCAAGACATGTCGCCGACATTCTCCGAGATTGACGAGAATGGCGACGGCCAGATCAGCCGCGACGAGTGGGTCGGCTTCAGCGACCGCCGGTTCGCCGGCGCGACCGAGGCGACCGGCGGTCGGATGTCGGCCGAAGAGTACGAGAGGTGGCGCCAGCAGGGGATGCAGCAATAGGCGCGTCAGCTGCCGGACCGGCGCGCCGAAGCCGAAGGCCTGGCCAATAGTCTGACGGCAGTCCGCCGGTGATGGTTCGAGAACGCCGGCTCCAAGAGAACCGACGCTTTGGTATTCCACCCGCCCCGGCGCCATCTCTCGAGCACGGGGCGGGGGCTTACCGTCTGTCGCATCGAAGTTGTCGATTGACAACTTAGATGCGAGCCCGCAGAGTGCTGGCGCCAACGGCTTTCAGGAGGGGAGCCATGCGCAAAGCAGGAGCCGTGGTCGCGGCGAGCGCCTTCGCAATGCCGGTCGACACGGCCGAGCACACCGTCACCATGCAAGACGCGGCTTACGTGCCGGCCGAGATCCATGCGACGAGCGGCGACAGCATCCGGTTCGTGAACGACGACGACGCGGACCACGAGGTATTCGTCCCCACGGTCGGCTTTGGCGTCGACCTCGGCAAGCAGGAGCCGGGGACCGAGAAGACGCTTTCCTTGATGCGGCGCGGGACCTTTGAGGTCGAGTGCGTCTTCCACCCGGGCATGCTGCTGACGGTCACGGTTCAGGGAGACGGGCAATGAGGCGCGCCGGGCTGATCGTGGGGAAGCAGGCGCTCGCGCTCGGCTTGGGCGTGCTTGTTCTGGCGCTTTCGGGCAGGGCGTTCGCCGGTCCCGAAAAGGTGGCATATCCCGAAGGCTACCGAACGGGATTCGTGCGCTACATCACGATCGACCGACCGGACCGCGGCATCGTGCGCTGGTTCTACGTCAACCCGGAGGCGCTCGCAGCGGCGCGGCCGGACGAGCCGTTGCCCGACGGCACGGTGCTGATCATGGAAGATCACGTGGCGCGGCTGGATGCGAACGAGCGGCCGGTGATCGACGCGCAGGGCCGCTTCATCTCGACCGACGAGGTGACCAACGTGTTCGTCATGGAGAAGCAACCGGGCTGGGGGGCGGAGTACCCGCCCGACGTGCGCAACGGGGAGTGGGAGTACGCTTGGTTCCTGCCCGACGGCGCGCGCAAGGCGGATGCCAAGTTCGAGGGCTGCTTCAGCTGTCACATGAACCGCGCCGAGCGCGATTTCACGTTCACCTTCTACAAGTACGTGCTCGACACCGAGGGCTGAGGCCGCGGCGCCTGCGGGCGGCTCAGGAGCGCGGGCGCCGGTCGAGCTGGCGAATCGTGAGCGTCGGCTCCGCGGCATCGCCGTGGAGGCGCCGGACCTCGCGGACCGCCCCCGGGAGAAACGTCCGCACCTGCAGAGCCACCAGATCCGACAGCTCGTCCGGCATAGGCATGCCGTAGACGAACTTGCGGACGGCGAGGAACATGATGCCGCCGTGTAGGGTCATGGCGAGTTCGCGCTCGCCGCGCATCAATGGGCGCACCTCGGGGCCGGGCAGGCCGGCCTCGTAGCGCAGCTCCTCGATGATCGGCCGAAGGACACGCTCGGAGAGCGGCACGCTGAAGCGCCGGGCGAGATCGCCGCCGTGCAGCCCCGCCTGGACGAACAGACGCATCGACGTGTAGCTGACCCGCGCCAGATACTCCTGGTACATCGCGGTGAGGCGCTCTTCCAGAGGCCGCGTCCGATCGTCGAGCGAGGGCCCCGCCGACCGCTCCCGCAACGTGCCGAACACCCAATCGAAGACGCGCTGGATCAGCTCGCCCTTGGAGGGGAAGTACCGGTAGAGCAGGGCCTGCGTGACGCCGAGGCGGGAGGCGAGCTCGCGGGTCGGGGCATCCAGCCCGCGCTCGGCGAAGAACTCGGCCGCAACCTCGAGGATGCGGCCTCGGCGTGCGCCCCGCGGTAGCCGGCGGCGAACCGACTGCGGCTGAGCGGGCGTGCTCGCCCGGGTCCGCTTTTCGGTTGGGAGCGTCATCTTCAGGCCTCGCCCGCGAAATCTAGCACAGCCGAACGGGGGCTCGGCGTGGAATGCTCGCGCGGACGCCACGCGTCCGCCGGTCGCCACCGCGTGAACCCCGGAGCTTCCCCGAGGCGGCGCCTGGCGGCGGTCAGCGACTGACCGCATCGATCCACTTTACAACTGGAAAAGTCGCCGTGCGAGCGCCCGGAGCCGCTTGTGATTCGCCCCGCGTCGCGCTATGTTTCGCGAAGGTCGGTCGTCGAGGCTGCCGCGGGCATGCGGGGCATTGCCTCAAGCCCGCGGGAGCGTGGCGTTCGGTCTTGCGTCGTGGCGCGGTTGCCCGGCGTGGATTCCCTGCGGACAAAGGATACGTTCTTTGAAGACCGGAACTGTGAAGTGGTTCAACCCCACCAAAGGCTATGGGTTCATTCAGCCGGATGGTGGGGGCGCCGACGCGTTCGTCCACATTTCTGCCGTCGAGCGCGCTGGATACGACAGCCTGAGCGAGGGGCAGCGGGTGCAGTACGAGCTCGTCCAAGGCCGGAACGGCAAGAGCTCGGCCGAGAACCTCAAGATCGTCGGCTAAAGCAAGCCGGCCAAGATCGACGATTGGAGGCGCCCTCTGGGGGAACTCGGAGGGCTTTTTCTTTGTGCGGTCCGTCGGTTCGACATCAGCTCCGCGGGCCTGCATGACCGGCCAACGGCGGTGGGACACCCCATGCGCGCGCTGGTCGTCGGAGGTGGCTTGGCCGGCTCGGGGCGACATCGATGCCACCGGGCCTGCGGCCACGGCGGTTGGTGTCGGGTCAAATCGTCCGGGGGGACCTGAAGCCGCGCTCCAGAAGCGGGCTCCGGCCCGATCGCAGGCCGCACTCGAGGAAGCCGGCCGATGCGCGGCGTGGCGTCCGCAACGGCGTTGCGCCCTCGAGCGAACTCAACTCCATGGGGCACAGCCGCCATCGTCGCCGGATTGTGAAGTCCGGGCTGCTGGCCGCCCCCGCCAGCCTGGACCGGATCGCCTGGCAAGCAACCAAATTTGTAACTTCGACTTCCGACCACGAATCATCTATGGTTGCGCGCGCTTGGTGGCGGGTGAACCCGAGGGACCACGGACAGGGAAGATGGTATCGCCAGAGTCGTTCCCCACGAATGATGAACTGGCGGGTCTCCATCTCTTCCGTTTGGTCGAGCTCGAAGCGGTGCGGTCCCGCCTGCGCGGCTGCGCGGTGCGGCGCCTGGAGCCCGGCGAAATCCTGATCCAGGCCGATCAGCCCAACGACTGCCTTTTCCTCCTCCTGTCCGGCACGCTCAGCATCCACCTGCGATCACCTGAGAACGCGCCGCTGGTCGTGCTTGGCCCGGGCGAGACGGTCGGCGAGCTGTCGCTGATCGACAAGCAGCCGACCTCGGCCTTCGTGGTGGCGCGGACGGCGAGCCGCGTCCTGGTCCTCAGCGAGCGGGTGATGTGGGCGCTGGTCAACGCCTCGCATGCGGTCTCGCTCAACCTGCTTGCCACGCTCTCGCATCGCCTCCGCTACGACAACCGGCTGATCTATCAGGATCGGGAGCAGCTGCGCCAGCGCGTGCGGGAGCTCGAGAGCGAGCGCGAGGCGCTGCACCACAGCGAGCAGCGTTATCAGACCCTCTACGATCTGAACCCGACGATGTTCTTCGCCACCGACGGCAAGGGCATCGTGCTGTCCGCCAATCAGATCGGGGCGATCGAGCTCGGCTACGGGGTGTCGGAGCTGGTCGGGCAGCCGATCTGGCGGTTCTACCCGCCGGAGGATCGCGCCTTCGCCAACGGTCAGCTCGAGCGGTGCGTCGCCGAGCCCGGCAGAATCCATCGGTGGGAGGCCCGCAAGATCCGCAAGGACGGCACCGAGCTGTGGGTGCGCGAGACCGCACGCGCGGTCGTGGGCCACGGGCACGAGCCGAGCGTGCTGGTGGTGTCCGAGGACATCACCGAGTCCCGGCGCCGGTCGGAGCAGCTCGCCTATCATGCCAACCACGACGATCTGACCGGCCTGGTCAATCGGCGCGCCTTCGAGGAGCGGCTCGAGCACGCCCTCATGGTCGCGCGGGCCGAGAAGGTCGAGCACGCCCTGTGCTATCTCGATCTCGATCAGTTCAAGGTGATCAACGACAGTTGTGGGCACGTGGCCGGCGACGAGTTCCTGCGCCAGGTGGGCCGGGTGCTGCAGAAGGTGGTGAGCAAGCGCGACACGCTCGCCCGGATCGGCGGCGACGAGTTTGGCGTTCTGTTGGAGCGGTGCCAGGTCGAGCAGGCCAAGAGAGTGGCGTATGCCGTGCTCGATGCGGTCGACAGCCTGACCCTCACCTGGGAGCATCGCCGCTTTCGGGTGGGCATCAGCATCGGGCTGGTGCCGATCGACCACACCAGCCAGAACGTTGCCGGCCTGCTCCGTGCCGCCGATGCGGCCTGCTACGCCGCGAAGGAGGCCGGGCGCAACCAGATCCACGTCTACGACAAGTCGGACCGGGAACCGGTGCGCCGCGGCGTGCCGATGGATTGGATCGACAAGATCAATCACAGCCTGGAAAACGAGCGCTTCCATCTTTCGTATCAACCAATCGTGTCATTGACCGAAGGCTCGGAGGAAGGAAGGTGCTTCGAGGTTCTGCTGCGGATGCAGGGGGCCGACGGCATCGACATCATGCCCGAAGCCTTCCTGCCGGCGGCCGAGCGTTTCAATCTGTCCTCCAGGATCGATGCGTGGGTGGTCTCGCGTTTTCTGTCGCTGTTCGCGCGCGACCCGGCACGGGTCGACAGCATCGACTGGTGCGCCATCAACATTTCGCCGCCTTCGCTCAACGATCAATCGTTCATCGAATTCCTGATCAGTCAGCTCCAGAACAGTCCTCTCCCGCCCGAAAAGATTTGTCTGGAGCTTGCCGAGACTTCGGCATTGTCGAATATCATGGCGACTCGGCATTTCATGGATTCCCTACGAGAGCTCGGGTGTCGGTTTGCCCTGGATGATTTCGGCAACGGTTGGTCGTCGCTGGCGAACCTGCGACACCTGTCATTCGATTTCCTGAAGGTGGGAGGTGACTTTACCAGGGGGATCGTCGGCAGCTCCCTCGACTTCGCCATGGTCAAGGCGATCAATGACGTCTCTCAGGCCATGGACAGCAAGCTCGTCGTGGAGGCGGTCGAGAGCGAGGAGATCCTCACCTTGCTGCGCGATCCCAGGCTGCGCGTCGATTACGTCCAGGGCTACGCCATTCAACGGCCGCGGCCGCTCGCCGAGCTGTTTTGAGCGGCGCCTCGGCTCTGCACGACCGGCTAGAAAGAAACTTGGAGGCCACGCTCGGCGCCGTCATTGCGAGGAGCGCAGCGACGAAGCCATCCAGAGGCCGTTCCTGGATCGCCACGGGCGCTTTGGCGCCCTCGCGATGACGCGGCGCAGGCGACCGGCGCTTCGCCGCCCCGGTTTGATGCGCCGGGATCGGCCCCGCCGGTGCAAAGCGGCACGCCAACCTCGCCCGCGCTACCGACGGCTTCCGATGCGCTCGCCGGTGCTTGAAAGGGGCGCAGGTCGGCCGCATTTGATGATCCATGGCCGATCCGATGACGCACCTCGCGGCGCCCGGACGCGCCGATGCCGTTCGTGCCGCGCTGTGCGAGCGGGCCCGCCTGCTTGGGATCGACGCGGTCGGCTTCGCCGCGCCCGATCTGCCGCGCGCCCGGCAGAACGCCTATCGCCGCTACATCGCCGCGGGCCGACACGGCGACATGGCATGGCTGGCGCGGGAGCCGGAACGCCGGCAGAGCCCGAAGGGTCTGTGGCCGAAGGTCGAGACCGTGATCGTCTTCGGCGTCAACTACGGTCCGGATGACGACCCGCTCGCCGCGCTCGCCCGCCGCGACCGCGCGGCGATCTCGGTCTATGCCCGGCATCGCGACTACCACGACCTGATCAAGGGGCGCCTCAAGCAGCTGGCGACCTGGCTGCACGCCGAGTTCGACGCCGAGGTCAAGGTGTTCGTCGACACCGCGCCGGTGCTCGAGAAGCCGCTCGCCGAGCGCGCCGGCATCGGCTGGCAGGGCAAGCACAGCAACCTGGTCTCGCGCCGCTTCGGCTCCTGGCTGTTCCTCGGGGAGATCTTCACCGACCTTCGGATCGAGCCGGACCCGCCCGAGAGCGATCATTGCGGCAGCTGCCGCGCCTGCCTGGACGTCTGCCCGACTGCGGCCTTCCCGGCGCCCTACCGGCTCGATGCCCGGCGCTGCATCTCCTATCTCACGATCGAGCACAAGGGGCACATCCCGCGCGAGTTCCGGGAGCCGATCGGCAATCGGATCTACGGCTGCGACGACTGCCTCGCGGTGTGCCCCTGGAACAAGTTCGCGCGCACGGCAAGTGAGGCGCAGCTGCGGGCGCGCGAGGATCTGCGCGCGCCGGCTCTCGCCGAGCTGGTCCGGCTCGACGACGCCGGCTTCCGGCGGCTCTTCGCCGGATCGCCGATCAAGCGCACCGGGCGCGACCGGTTCGTGCGCAACGTCCTGATCGCGATCGGCAACAGCGGCGAGCCGGATCTCGCGGGCCTCGCGGAGGAGCGGCTTGGCGACGCCTCGCCCCTGGTCCGGGCGATGGCGGTCTGGGCGCTCGGTCGGCTCCTCGGACGCGACGCTCTGGCCGCTCTGGTGCCGCACCGGGAAGCCGAGCGCGACGCCTCGGTGCTGGAGGAATGGGAGGCGTTGGCTTGAGCCGGCGCCTGTTCTGCTTTGGCCTGGGCTACACGGCGATGGCTCTGGCGCGCTCTCTTGCGGCCGAGGACTGGCGGATCGCCGGGACCACCCGCGACCCCGCCAAGCAGGCGCGCCTCGCCGCCGAAGGCTTCGCGATGCACCGGTTCGATCGGGACCGGCCGCTCGAGGGTCCCGCGGCCGCGCTGGCCGGCGCGACCCACGTGCTCGCCTCGATCGCCCCGGACGCGGCGGGCGATCCGGTGCTCGCGCACCATCTCGCCGATCTGCGGCGGTGCGCCGGCTTGGCGTGGGTCGGCTACCTGGGGACCACCGGGGTCTACGGCGATCGGGGCGGCGCCTGGGTCGACGAGGCCGCTGCCGTGGCCCCCACCATGCCGCGCACCCGGCGCCGGGTCGCCGCGGAAGGGCACTGGCAGGCAAGCGGTCTGCCGGTGCACGTGTTCCGCCTCGCGGGGATCTACGGGCCCGGCCCCGGGCGCAATGCGCTCGAGGCGGTGCGGGCCGGCACGGCGCGCCGCATCGTCAAGCCGGGCCAGGTGTTCGGGCGGGTCCACGTCGACGACATCGTGCAGGTGCTGCGGGCGTCGATGGCGCGGTCCAACCCCGGCGCCGTCTACAACGTCGCCGACGACGAGCCGGCGCCGCCCCAGGACGTGGTCGCCTTCGCCTGCGCGCTGCTCGGGGTCGAGCCGCCGCCCGAGGTGCCCTACGAGGAGGCCGAGCTGTCGCCGATGGCGCAGAGCTTCTATGCCGACAACCGCCGGATCGACAACGCGCGGATCAAGGGTGAGCTCGGGGTGCGGCTCCGGCACCCGACCTATCGCGAGGGCCTGCGCGCGATCCTCGAGCAGGAAATTCAGTCCACGGCCGCCGATTCGGCGAGTCTTTGAACCGCCGCCGTGATGCGCCCGAGGTCGGGCTCGCTCGAGAGGCGGTGGTCGGCGGCCTTGACCAGTTCTACGGTGACCTCTTCGGACTCCAGCCGCTCGGCGAGGCGCAGCGCCGTCTGCCAGGGCACGTCGGGGTCGCGCTGGCCGTGCAGCAGATGGACCGGGCACCTTATCGGGATCGGGCCGCGCAGCACGAGGTGCGCCCGCGCCTCCTCGATGAGCCGGCGGGTCACCGGATAGGGCTCGCCGTAGCCCGAGGGCTGCATCCAGTAGCCCTGCTCGGCGAGCGCGCGGCGCTGCGCGGGGGTCGCCTGCGCCAGCAGGAGATCCTCGGTGAAGTCGGGCGCCGCGGCGACGCCGACGAGACCCCGAACCCGCTCGGGGCGGGCGAGCGCCAGGAGCAGCATGATCCAGCCGCCCATGCTCGAGCCCACCACGATCATCGGCCCTTGGGTCGCCCGATCGAGGACCGCGAGCGCGTCTGCCGCCCACGCTCCGATCGTGCCGTCGATGAAGTCGCCGGACGAGGCGCCGTGGCCCGCGTAGTCGAACCGCGTACAAGCGTGCCCCGCCTCGCGGCAGAAGGCTTCCAGCGCCGTGGCCTTGGTGCCGGTCATGTCCGAGGTGTAGCCGCCGCAGAACAGCACGCCCGGGGCGCGGCCGGGGAGGCGCCGACAGGCCAGGCGGCGCCCGCCCGCCAGCACCAGGAAACCCGGCTCGCTCAAGGATCGCTCCCGGTTTTGCCGCCCTCTGGAATCATGGTAGCAGGCGGAGGAACGCCGGCCAAAGGGCGCGTGGCGGCGCTACCAGTCATCGGCCATGAACGACATCGACGAACAGCTTCGGGCGGCGCCGCACAGAGTGGTCGGCACCGGCCCGGCCGTGCTCCAGATCGTGCCGAGGCTCGAGCGACGCGGGGTCGAGCGCGGCACCGTGGATCTGGCGCGTCATCTGGTCGAACGGGGCTGGGGCGCGCTCGTCGTCGCGAACGGCACGCGCACCGGCCTGGAGCGCCTGCTACGCCGCGCGGCGCTGCAAGGTGCCGTTCGTCACCACGATCCACGGGCTGTACCGGAGCGGCCGCAACCTGATCAAGTGGCACTACGACGCCGCCCTGGCCAGGGGCGATTGGGTGATCGCCGTTGTCCGACCATCTCGCCGAGGGCGTCCGGCGCCGCTATGGCGTGCCGGATGAGCGGCTGCGCGTGATCTGCCGCGGCATCGACACCCGCCGGTTCGATCCCGCCTCGGTCGACCGGCACCGGGTCGAGACCCTGGCCCAGCGCTGGCGGGCGCGGCCAGGGGTCAAGATCGTCATGCTGCCCACCCGCGGCGTCCGCGGCACCGGCCACCGCCTTCTTCTGCAGGCGATCGGCAAGCTCCGACGCGGCCGTTTCCTCTGCCTGATCGTGGCGGGCTCTGAGCGGCGAGCGCACGGGATCGACGGGACCGAGAGCCTGATCGGTGCGCTGGGACTGGGCGGCGTGGTGGGCATGGTCGGCCCCTGCGACGACCTGCCGGCCGCCCTGATGCTGGCCGACGTGGTGGTGGTGCCTTCGCCCGCCGCGTTCGGTTCCGTGTCGCGCGTCGCCGTGAAGGCTCAAGCCATGGGCAAGCCCGTCGTGGCGACGGACGTGGGCGGCCTTGGCGAGACCTTGATTGCGGCGGCGACCGGCTGGCTGGTCGAGCCGGACCACGCCGATACGCTGGCGCAGGCTCTGGAGCTGGCCTTGGCCATGCCCGACGAGGCGCGTGCGCGCCTGGCGCTGCGGGCCCGGCGCTGCGGGCCCGGCGCTTCGCGACCCGCAACTTCTCCCTCGAGCAGACGGGCGATGCGACCATGCAGGTCTATCGCGAGCTGCTTGAAGGCCTGCCGCCGGATGCCGACGATCTCGCCGGTTGATCGGCCCCCGTGAGACCGCCGGTCGCTTGACAGCGTTGGTGCAGCGCCACATGTTCCGACCACCCCGTTGACCAGCAACGCCAATCGAGACGAGGCCGCGATGACCAGCGCCGTGACCGAGCCAGCGGTCGGCGACCACGCCGTGACGATCACGCTGCCGGACGGCAGTCGGCGGGCGTTCGCGCGCGGCACGACCGGGTACGACGTCGCGGCCGCCATCGGTCCTGGCCTGGCCAAGGCCGCGTTCGCCGTGGCGGTCGACGGCGAAGGCTGGGACTTGGCGCGCGAGCTGCCCGATGGCGCCGCGGTGCGCCTGATCCGGGTAGACGACGCGGCGGCGCTCCAGATCCTGCGCCACGACTGCGCGCACGTCATGGCCGAGGCGGTGCAGGACCTGTTTCCCGGCACCCAGGTGACCATCGGTCCGCCGGTCGAGGACGGCTTCTATTACGACTTCGCGCGCAACGAGCCGTTCCATCCCGAGGATCTGGCGCGGATCGAGGCGCGCATGGCCGAGATCGTCCAGGCCGACCGGTCGTTCCGGCGCGAGGTGGTGGGCCGCGAGGAGGCGCGGCGCCGGTTCGAGGCGGCGGGCGAGCGCTACAAGGTCGAGCTCCTGGGCGACATCCCGGACGGCGAGCCGATCACGCTCTATCACCAGGGCGCGTGGTTCGATCTCTGCCGCGGTCCGCACGGGCCGTCGACCGGTCGGATCGGCGCGTTCAAGCTGCTCAAGATCGCCGGCGCCTACTGGCGCGGCGACAGCCGCAACGCCATGCTGCAGCGGATCTACGGCACCGCCTGGCCGAGCAGGAAGGAGCTGGACGCCTATCTGCACCGGCTCGAGGAGGCGGAGCGGCGCGACCACCGGCGGCTCGGCAAGGCGCTGGATCTGTTCCATTTCCAGGAGGAGGCTCCGGGCGCGGCGTTCTGGCATCCCAAAGGCTGGACCGTCTATCGTCAGATCGAGGCCTACGTCCGGCGCCGCCTGGAGGCCGCCGGCTACGTCGAGGTCAAGACCCCGCAGCTCCTCGATCGGGCGCTCTGGGAGGCGTCGGGTCACTGGGAGAAGTTCGGCGAGCACATGTTCGCGCTCGAGGCGGAGCACAAGACGCTCGCGCTCAAGCCGATGAACTGCCCGGCGCACGTGCAGATCTTCAATCAGCGCCTGCACAGCTACCGTGACCTGCCGCTCCGGATGGCGGAGTTCGGCTCGTGCCACCGCAACGAGCCGTCGGGCGCCCTGCACGGCCTGATGCGCGTGCGCGCGTTCACGCAGGACGATGCCCACATCTTCTGCACGCCCGAGCAGATCACTGCGGAGACGATCGGCGTATGCGATCTGCTCAAGACGATCTATCGGGACTTCGGCTTTGCCGACTTCTTCGTCAGGTTCGCCGATCGGCCGGCGGTTCGGGCTGGCAGCGATGAGATCTGGGATCGCGCCGAGCAGGCCCTGCGCGAGGCGACCGCGGCGGCCGGGCTCGAGACCACGCTCAGTCGCGGCGAAGGCGCCTTCTACGGTCCGAAGCTCGATTTCGTCCTGCGCGATGCGATCGGCCGCGAATGGCAGTGCGGCACCCATCAGGTCGACTTCGTCCTGCCCGAGCGGCTGAACGCCAGCTACGTCGGCGAGGACGGCCAGAAGCACCGCCCGGTCATGCTGCACCGCGCGATCCTCGGCTCGGTCGAGCGGTTCATGGGCATCCTGATCGAGGAGCACGCCGGCAATCTGCCGCCCTGGCTGGCGCCGGTGCAGGCGGTGGTCGCGACGATCACCAACGACAGCGACGACTATGCGCGCGAGGTGGGGGCGGCGCTCGCCGCCGCCGGGATTCGCCACGAGCTCGACCTGAGGAGCGACAAGATCAGCTACAAGGTGCGCGAGCACTCGCTCGCCAAGGTGCCGCTGATCCTGGCGGTCGGCCGCCGCGAGGTCGAGCAACGTACGGTCGCGGTGCGGCGCCTGGGCAGCGACGCTCAAGAAACCCTTGCCCTCGAACAAGCGGTGGCGTTATTTGTCAGCGAGGTGTGCCCGCCCGATCTTGCCCGAAGGTCAGCCATCGGCCCGACCGTCGGCGGGACGGGCGCAGCGCCTCGAGAACTCAGGTTTTGACCACACGAGGAGGGTACCACGGCCAGGATGGCAGCGGCTCGAGAAGACTATCGAATCAACCAAAACATCGACAGTCGGGAAGTACGTCTGGTCGACGAGCACGGGGAGATGGCCGGGGTCGTGCCCCTGGCGGAGGCATTGCAGCGTGCCGAAGCGGCCGGTCTCGATCTGGTGGAAGTGTCGCCGAACGCTGAACCGCCGGTCTGCAAGATTCTCGACTACGGCAAGTTCAAGTACGAGGCGCAAAAGAAGGCCAATGCGGCCCGCAAGAAGCAGAAAGTCATCGATGTCAAGGAAATCAAGATGCGTCCCAACATCGATGACAACGATTACAACATCAAGATGCGCAAGATCCACGAATTCCTGTCGGACGGTGACAAGGTCAAGGTGACCCTGAGGTTCCGGGGACGTGAGCTGGCGCACCAGGATCTGGCGATGCACCTGCTGGAACGGGTGCGCGACGAGCTGGGTGAGCAGGCCAAGATCGAGCAGTTCCCGAGAATGGAAGGGCGTCAGATGATCATGATCATGGCGCCGCCCAAGTAGCGCCAGCGATCCGCCCCGGCATTCCGGTGGGAACCAATCGCGAACGGGACGCCGGTCTGGCGCGGCTCTTGGCCGCTGCCGGCGTGCACCGATCGGTCGAGGAGATCCATGAGCTGATCCGGGGCGTCGTGGCGGCGCCGGCTGGCCCCGAGCCCGAGGCCTGGCTGGACCTGGTGGCGCCGGCCGAGGCGCGTGATCTGCGCGCCCATCTCGTGGGCCTGAAGCATGAGATCGCCGGCGCGCCGGTCGACGAGCCACCGATCGCGGAGCGCGTGCGCCGGCTCCGGGGCGAGCTGCGCGCGCGCCGGCTGGACGGCCTGATCGTGCCGCTGACGGATGAGCATCGCAACGAGTACGTGCCCGGCGCGGCGCAGCGCCTCGCCTGGGTGACCGGGTTCACCGGCTCGGCCGGGATCCTGATTCTGCTGGCCGAGCGCGCCGCGGTGTTCGTCGATGGCCGCTACACCGTCCAGGCCGAAGCTCAGCTCGATCCGCAGCTGTTCGAGCGCCGCCACGTGGTCGAGGAGCCGCCGGCAAAGTGGCTCGGGCAACATCTCGGCGCGGGTTCGCGCATCGGCTACGACCCGAGACTGCACGTCAAGTCCGAGGTGGAGCGGTTTCGTGCCGCCTGCGCCAAGGCGGGCGCGGAGCTGGTGGCGCAGGGTGACAATCCGGTCGATGCCGTCTGGGCGAGCCGCCCGGCGCCGCCGATCGCGCCGATCCGGGAGCTGGAAGAGCGCTACGCCGGCGAGTCCGCGGATGCCAAGCGGGCGCGCATGGGCAAGAAGGTCGCCGAGGCGGGCGCCGAGGTCGCGGTGATCAGCGCGCCCGACTCGATCGCCTGGCTGCTCAATGCCCGCGGCGGCGACGTGCCCTTCAACCCCCTGTTCCTCGGCTTCGCGTGCCTGCACCGGGACGGCGCGGTGGAGCTGTTCGTCGACCTGCGCAAGCTGGCGCCCGGCCAGAACCTCGGCAACGGCGTCTCGATCCAGCCGATCGACGGCTTCACCGGCGCGCTGCATAGGCTCGGCGCGGACCGGCGCGCGGTGCTGATCGACCCGAAGCTCACCAGCGTGCACGTGATCCAGACCCTCGAGGCGGCGGGCGCCAAGGTGATCGAGGGCGAGGAGCCCTGCGTGCTCGCCAAGGCGTGCAAGAACCCGGTGGAGCTGGCCGGCGCCCGGGCGGCGCAGCGCCGCGACGGCGCCGCGGTCTGCCGGTTTCTGTGCTGGCTCGAGCACGCGGTCGGCGCCCGCGCCATCACCGAGCGCGAGGCGGCCGCCCGGCTCGAGCACGAGCGCCGGCGCGATCCGCTGTATCGCGGAGCGAGCTTCGAGACCATCTCGGCGGCCGGTCCGAACGCGGCGCTGCCCCATTATCGCATCACCGACGACAGCAACCGGGTGATCGAGGCGGGCTCGCTGTACCTGGTCGACTCGGGCGGCCAGTACCCGGATGCCACGACCGACATCACCCGCACCGTGGCGATCGGGGCGCCCGCCGCCGAGATGTGCCGGCGCTTCACGCTGGTGCTCAAAGGCCACATCGCGATCGGGCGCGCGGTGCTCCCGACCGGCACCACCGGGGCCCAGCTGGACAGCTTCGCGCGCCGGGCGTTGTGGCAGGCGGGGCTCGACTTCGACCACGGCACCGGCCACGGCATCGGCAGCTATCTCTGCGTCCACGAGGGGCCCCAGCGGATCGCCAAGACCGGCACCGTGGCGCTCGAGCCCGGGATGATCGTCTCGAACGAGCCCGGCTACTACCAGAGCGGCGCCTACGGCATCCGGATCGAGAACCTGGTGATCGTGGAGCCGCGGCCGACGCCCGCGGGCGGCGAGCGCGAGCTGTTGGGGTTCGAGACGATCACGCGGGCGCCGATCGACCGGCGCCTGATCGTGCCCGAGCTGCTGGACGACGAGGAGCGGGCCTGGCTCGACGACTACCACGCCCGGGTGCAGGCCGATCTGACCGGCCTCGTGGACCAGGCGACCGCAGCCTGGTTAGCCGAGGCCACCCAGCCTCTCTTGACCATTCTCCCCTTGGGTGGACCCGCGGCCCCGGCCCGCTCCCCCTGCCAACCAGCCACCGATGGTACCCTTGGGGTGGTTGGGAGGGGGAGCGGGCTGGTGCGAGCTGATCGAAAAAAGCGCTAGCCCAGTGCACTGCCCCAAACGGAGCAGCCATTTGTTGTCATGCCCGGGCTCGACCCGGGCATCCATGCACGAGGCAGGCGCTGGCTCCAGCGTGGATCGCCGGGTCAAGCGCGGCAATCACAAGGGAATCAAGCGAATGCGTCGGTGCACCAGCCCAAGGAGCCAAAGATGACGAAGGACTACTCCGCCGCCCAGCAAAGCGTGGTCGAGGGCGCCGCCACCTACAAGCAGGGCGCGCTCGACCCCAAGTTCAAGGAGCTGATCGCCCTGGCCCTGGCGATCGGCGCTCATTGCGACGGCTGCATCGCCTATCACGCCAAGGCCGTGCGCGACCGGGGCGCCAGCCGGGAGGAGGTCGCGGAGGCGATCGGCGTCGCGATTCACATGGGCGGCGGCCCCTCGATGGTCTACGGCGCCGACGCTCTGCGCGCCTACGATGCGTTCGGCGGCGGTCGCACCGGCTGATCCCGACCCTGCGAAGCCCTGACCTTCGCGGTCAGTAGCGCGCCGGGGCCGGCCGCGCGCCCAGCGCGCGGGGTTGGCTGGTCGGCCGCGCGCCCCAAAAGAAGAATGACCCCGGGCGAACAAGGGTTCGGTCGATCGGTCAAGACTTCGTGTTCCTGGATCATACCGACCCCATGAAGTCGCGACCGATGGGTCGGTGCGGTTTTCTGTCATGCCCCGGCTTGACCGGGGCATCCAGACTGGACCCCGGGTCGAGCCCGGGGGTGACAAGAAGAGCGGTCGATGGGTCAAGACTTCGTGTTCCTGAAATTACCTTGCCCGCCGGTCGCCTGCGCAGCGTCATCGCGAGGGCGCTAACGCCCGTGGCGATCCAGGAGCGGTGTTCTTGGATTGCTTCGTCGCTTGTGCTCCTCGCAATGACGGTGCTGAGTGGGTGGCCAAGTTTCTTTCCAGGTCGGAGATGGTCCAAGTCAGCCGCGCCGGACCAGGTCAGCCATCTTGGCGCACCAGAGCCTGACCCGGCACGCCGCCCTGATGCGCCACTCGTACCATGTGACCTCTACCCTGTAGCGCCACTCGTGCCACTTGACCTCGGCCCTATGGCGCCATTCGTGCGTCTTGGCCTCGGCCTTGGCGATCGCGCGGTCGAGCGTCGGGCTCTTCTCGCGCAGATAGCCAAGGAGCCGCTCGGCCCAAGGCGCATGGCGGGCGAGGATGATCAGCCCGACGAACAGGAACAGGAAGCCCTGCAGGATCGGCAGGAACATCCCGAGCACGCCGAGCGTCAGGAACGCGTAGCCGAGCGCCAGCCACAGGATGACTTTCATGCGCGTCCCGCCAAATCTTGCCATTCCGCCTCGCTGAGGATGGTCACGCCCAGCTCGGCCGCCTTCCTGGCTTTGGAGCCGGCGTCGGCGCCGACGACCACGTAGTCGGTCCGGGCGGAGACCGAGCCGGCGACCTTGGCGCCGAGCGCCTCGGCCGTCGCCTTGGCCTCGGCGCGCGTCATATGGTCGAGGCTGCCGGTGAAGACCACCGTCTTGCCGGCGAGCGCCGAGGCGGCGGCCGTCTCGGTCGCGGCATCCTCCACCTCGACCAGGGCGGCGAGGTCGTCCAGCACCTCGCGGTTGTGGGCCTCTTTGAAGAACTCGAGAAGCGCGTCCTCGACCGCCGGTCCGATGCCGTCGATCGCCGCCAGCTCCTCGCGCGCATGGGCATCGCCTTCGGCGGCGGCGACCATCGCGCCGCGCCAGCTCTCGAGGCTGCCGTAGTGGCGCGCGAGCAGGCGCGCATTGGTCTCGCCGATGTAGCGGATGCCGAGCGCGCTGATGAAGCGTGCGAGCGGGATGCGCCGGCGCGCCTCGATCGCCCGGCGCAGGTTCGCCGCCTTTTTCTTGCCCCAAAGCGGCAGCGTCTCGAGCTGCTGCAGGCGTTCCGGATCACTGGCGAGGCGGAACAGGTCCCCGGGCTGGTGGATCAGCCCGGCCTCGAGCAGCTGCGGCACCTGCTTACGCCCAAGGCCCTCGATGTCGAACGCGTCGCGGCCGACGAAGTGGCGCAGGCGCTCGGTGATCTGGGCCGGACAGATCAGGCCGCCGGTGCACCGGCGCACCGCCTCGCCGGGGGGACGCAGCGCCAGGCTGCCGCACACCGGGCAGTGATCCGGAAAGGCATACGGTTGGGTGCCGTCGGGGCGACGCTCGTGACGCACCTCGACCACCTGCGGGATCACGTCGCCGGCGCGCTGCACCACCACCGTGTCGCCGACCCGGATGTCCTTGCTCTCGATATAGTCCTGGTTGTGCAGGGTCGCGCGCGCGACGACCACGCCGCCGACGGTCACCGGCTCGAGCGCGGCGACCGGGGTGAGCGCCCCCGTTCGCCCCACCTGCACCGAGATCCCGAGCACCCTGGTCTCCGCCTGCTCGGCCGCGAACTTGAACGCGATCGCCCAGCGCGGCGTCCGCCCGACGAAACCCAGGCGCCGCTGGTAGTCGATCCGGTCGACCTTCACCACCACGCCGTCGATGTCGTAGGGGAGCTCGAAGCGCTGCGCGGCGAGCCGCCCGTGGTAAGCGATGACCGCGGCCGCGTCGGCGCAGCGCTCGATCAGGGGGTTGACGCGAAAGCCCAGGTCGCTCAGCCGGGCGAGAAAGTCGCCGTAGGCGCCCTCGATCGGCGGCACGGCCTCGCCCCAGCCGTAGCCGAAGAAGCGCAGGCGCCGCCTGGCGGTGATGCTCGGGTCGAGCTGGCGGAGCGAACCGGCTGCGAAGTTGCGCGGATTGGCGAACAGCGGCTCGCCCGCCGCCTCACGCGCCGCGTTCAACGCCAGAAAGTCCGCCCGTTCCATGTAGACCTCGCCGCGCACCTCCAGCGCTGCCGGCGGATCGGCGCCGTCCATGCGCTGCGGGATGTCGTGGATCGTGCGCAGGTTCGCCGTGACGTCCTCGCCGACCGCGCCGTCGCCGCGGGTCGCACCCTGCACGAACAGGCCGTCCTCGTAGCGCAGGCTCGCCGACAGGCCGTCGATCTTGGGCTCTGCCACCAGGGCGAGCGCGGCGTCCTCGCCCAGATTCAAGAACCGCCGCACGCGCCGCAGGAACTCGCTGACCTCGGCGGCGTCCATGGCGTTGTCGAGGGACAGCATCGGCACCCGATGCCGGACCTTGCCGAAGTCCTCGACCGGCGGCGCGCCGATCCGATGCGAGGGGCTGTCGGCGCGGACCAGATCCGAAAAACGCGCCTCGATCGCCTGGTTGCGCCGGCGCAGCGCATCGTATTCGGCGTCGGTGATCTCCGGCGCGTCCGCGCGATAGTAGAGCCGGTCGTGATGCGCGATCTCGGCCGCGAGGCGGGCCAGCTCGGCCGCGGCCTGCTTCCGGGTCAGCCGCTCCGGCGGCACGTCGGCGGCCATGTCATACCGATCCCACGAAATCCTGACCTACGGGATCGGCATCGCGCGCGGGATTGGCTGGTCGGCCGCGCCCCCCAATGCGCGCGGGATTGGCTGGTCGGCCGCGCGCCCCAAAACGCGCGGGGTTGGATGATCGGCCACGCTCCCCAAAGCGCGCGGGATTGGCTGGTCGGCCGCGTCCCCCAAAACGCGCGGTGTTGGATGGTCGGCCGCGCGCCCCAAAACGCGCGGGGTTGGATGGTCGGCCGCGCGCCCCAAAAGAAGGATGATGCCGGGCGAGCAAGGGTTCCAACTTGGTGAGCCTGGTATCAGACGGATTCGCGGATCAGGCTGTCGGCGGCGGCGCGCGCGGCCTCGGTGATCCGGGCGCCGGCGAGCATCCGGGCGATCTCCTCGCGCCGCGCGTCGTCCGCCAGTCGGGTCACCGCCACCCTCGCCTGCCCGCCGCGCTCCACCTTCTCGACCCGCCAGTGATGATCCGCCCGGGCGGCGACCTGCGGGGCATGGGTCACCACCAGCACCTGGGCCGCGGTGCCGAGCTGGGCGAGGCGTTCGCCCACCGCATCGGCGGTGGCGCCGCCGATGCCGGTGTCGACCTCGTCGAACACCAGGCAAGGGGTCGAGTCGACCCGGGCGAGCACCACCTTGAGCGCCAGCATCACCCGCGCGAGCTCGCCGCCCGATGCGATCCTCGCCAAGGGGCCCGGCTCCTGACCGGGATTGGTCGCGATCTCGTAGGCCACTCGCTCGGCGCCCTCGGCCGACCATTCGGGCTCGGGGAGCGGCACGAGACGCACCGCGAGGCGCGCCTTGTCCAGCTTGAGCGGCCCCAGCTCCGCCATGACGGCAGCGGCGAGGCGCGCCGCCGCCGCGGCTCGCCCCTTGGACAGCTCGGCGGCACGGGCGGCGAAGAC
>JBOHKK010000041.1:0-24828 GCA_050729115.1 Geminicoccaceae bacterium
AACCACCCACCGATGGTACCCTTGGGGCGGTTGGGAGGGGGAGCGGGCTGGTGCGAGCTGATCGAAAAATGCGCTAGCTCGTCGGAGGGGCGCTCACACGAGCGGGATCCGGCTCACCGCCAGCAGCGGCATGCCCTGGGGCTACGTGGCGATGCGAGAGGCCCCGTGAGGCGCGGCCGCGGCCTCCCGCGGTTCCGCCTCGGGGCCGAGCTTGGCCCCGCCATCCACGGGCCTGATCTGCCTCACTGGCCCGAAGCCGCCGCCGCTGTCCGATCGGCGGCCCGCTCGGGTTCCGAAACCTCGGGCCAAAGCGCCAGAATGTCCTTCGGCAGCGCCTGCCTCACCTTCTCGACCTGGCCTGCCGTCACGTGCCGTGTGATCACGCCGAGGACCACCCGGGTGGCGTCCTTGACGTCGATGGGGCGGGTGCCTTGCAGCCCGGCTGCGACGTGCTCGAGGAACTCCTCTTGCTTACGCTCCCGACTGGTGGCCGGCTGCGGGTGCCAGCTGTCGTAGTACGCTCCGCGCACCAGCAGTGGCAGCTGCGCACCCAGATGCGCCGCCAGATTCAGCGGCAGCCGGTCCCGCAGGGCGTGCAGCACCGCGCGCAACGCGTGGTACGCCCGCTGACGATCCGGCCCCAGCTCGGCCATGATCTCGTCCAGCCAGATATGCGTGGTTTGCAGGGTCTTGTCGAACACCTCCAGGCCCGTAGAGCTCATGTGATCCTCCAGTGCGGCAGCGCCATGGCGATTGCGGGCCGGGCCGTGCAGGAAACTCTCCCGCTTCGACTCGTTCCCCTCCTGAAGCTGAACGCGTGGTCGCGGGCCTCGGTTCCGAGCCGAGGAAGCATCCTTCGCAGCCGATCCGACCCGGCGGCGCGCCTGCGGGTCGGTGCTTCGAATGACCGGCACGGCGGCTGGCGCCCCGGGCAGGTCCTGACCCCGTTCAACCAGCAGGCACCGACGATCCCACGGTGCCCGAGGAGCAGGTCCAGAGCATTCCCTGGAAGCGCGCGCCGGAGCCCCGGGAGATCGCGAAGCTCGCCGCCTGTCTTGCTTCGGAGGTGCCGACTACGTGAAGGGCCAGACGAGCGCCCGGCTCGGCCAGCACTGGACGCCCGGCCCACATGCTCCGATGTTGGTGGCGAAGAGCGGCTGCTGCACGGCTGAACGAGCGAGGAAGCGATGATCGATCTGCCGCCCCGGGTCGGCGCAAGGCCGAAGACCACGAGCACCAATCCGCATCAGCAGCAGAGCCAGAATCCCACGCCCGAGATCTACGAGCTGCTGCTGAGCAAGGCGTTCGACTTCCCGCATGTCGAGCGCCGCCCGTCGGCCATCTCGGTGCCGGGCGCGCAGGCGTTGTGGCTTGCCGAGGCGGTTGCGGGCGCGCGCCCGGAGGCGTTCCTGATCGGGCGCGAATTCGCGCACCTGCACCCGCCCTACGATGGCAGCATGCACATGATGCTGCCGCAGGGCGCGGTCGAGGAGCTGCTCGAGAAGGGCTGGGGCGAGCCGCACCCGATGGCGCGCCGCGGGCTGATCCCCCCGACTGCGGTGATGGTGTACGCGCCGCGCGACGCGGCCGAGGTCGAGACCATCCTGCAGGTGCTCGCGGCCTCGTACCGCTTCGCGTGCGGTGAAGGTCCGGCCGCGTGAACCGCGGCCGCCTCGATCGGACCTCGTCGAGCATATCTCGAGCTTGCTTTGCTTGCATGTATCTGAAGGCTGCTTCTTGGCGGCCGGACATTCGGTGGAGCGCTCGCGGGCGGCTGGCCAGCCATTACCACAGTCGCCCGCTATTGAAGGGTGAGCACGGCGTCCAGGAGCTGGCACCGGTCCGCGCCAGGCCGTCTGGATCGGTCTCTCCTGGTCGCGTGCCGCCGGCCTTGATGCTTGCATGCGCGCACGAGGCCGATTTACAACCTGGCCAAGTACAGGGAGGTGTTGACGATGGCCAACTGGTACGCAATCGCTGCGTTGGGCGGCTTGGCGACCGTCGCCGCTGGCGTGGCACCGGGCGCCGCCCAGGAGAACGCCGCCACGAAGGCGGTGGAGGCGGCCAAGCAGTATGCCGGCACCACCATCAACACCGCCGAGGAGGCGGGGCTGATGGCGATGCTCGGCATCAACATCACCGGGCCCGAGTGGGAGGAGCTCACGGGCATCGAGGTGAACGTCACCGAGATTCCGTTCGAGGAGCTGTTCCCCAAGGCCATGCTCGAGCACCGGGCCGGCACCGGCGCGTACGACGTGCTGACCATCGCCCCCTCCTGGGTGGCCGACATGGTGCGGGCAGGCGCGCTCGAGCCGCTCGACCCCTACGTCGAGAAGTACGGGGTCGAGAGCGAGCTCGCCGACATCGCGCCCGCCTTCCGCGACTACATGACCGTCGACGGCAAGACCTACGCCCTCGTCGTCGACGGCGACGTCCACATCCTCTACTATCGCAAGGACCTGTTCGAGGATCCCGAGAACCAGGAGGCGTTCAAGGCCAAGTACGGCTACGATCTGGCGCCGCCGACGTCATGGCAGCAGTTCGGCGAGATCTGCCAGTTCCTGACCGACAAGTACGCGCCGGAGCTGTACGGCGCCGGCCTCATCAATACCGGTTACATGCACTTCTTCTTCTCGGAGCGCTTTCGCGGCTACGGCGGCCGGTTCTTCGACCCCGACACCATGGAGGCCACGGTCAACAGCGAGCCCGGCGTCCGGGCGCTGACCGAGATGGTCGAGCAGCTCGAGTGTCAGCCGCCCGGCGTGCAGAACTGGGGCTTCGGCGAGAGCCTGAGCGCGCTCAACTCGGGCGAGGTCGCGATGACGATCAGCTGGCCGCCGGTCGCCCGCTGGGCCCAGGGCATCAACGCCGACGAGCAGGCGCTCTCCTGGGTGCCGCCGACCCAGGTCAAGGACAAGATCGGCTACGCGATCACGCCGAGCGGGCATTCCGAGCTCGCGGCCGGCATCCTGCTCGCGCTCTCGCCCAACAGCCAGAACAAGGACGCCGCCTACCTCTACATGCAGTGGCTGCACAGCAAGCAGGAAAGCCTCAAGAACGTCATGCGGCCGCTCGGCCTGCGCGACCCGTTCCGCATCTCGCAGTACGAAAGTCCCGAGTTCCAGGCGCTCTGGCCGACCGCCAAAGACTATCTCGAGACGCTCCAGGAGGCCGCCGAAACCGGCTACGCCGATCTCGCGCTGCTCGAGACCTACAAGTATTGGGATACCATGGGTCGCGCGGTGGTCGCCGCGATTGGCGGCAAGGATCCAAAGCAGGCGCTCGACGACCTCGCGGCGGAGTGGGACCGCTTGACCGAGCAGATCGGCGTCGACCGCCAGCGCGAGGCGTATCAGGCCTGGGCGGCCAAGCCGAGCGCCTATCGCGAGTAGCCGGCTGAGCTCGAGGAAGGGCGGGGCGGGGCACCATCCCGCACCGCACCGACCGACCGCAGCGGGTGGCAAGGCGGGGGCGCGGGGTGGCATCACCGGCAACGGAGATCATGGCAGGACGCGCGGCCGGGCGCGCCGGGTACCGCGCCGACCCGGTCCGGCGCTTCAAGTACCTCCTGATCGCCCCGGCGGTCTTCATCCTGCTCCTGATGGGGCTGTTCCCGTTCCTCTACGCCGTGGTCGTGAGCTTTCAGAAGCTGAGCCTGCTCGACCAGTACACGAGCTTTCAGGGGCTCCTCAACTACGAGCGCCTGCTCGGGGACCGGCGCCTGTGGAACGCGGTGCTGCACACCGCGATCATCACGGCGATCGCGCTGCCGCTGCAGCTCGCGCTCGGCCTTCTGCTCGCCCATCACTTTCTGGCGGAGCGCCCGTTCAAGCGCGTGTTCGTGGCGCTCCTGATCATCCCGGCGGTGATCTCGCCGATGGTCGCGGGCTCGATGTGGCGGCTGATGTTCGACGACCGCTACGGCCCGATCAACCAGATGATCGGCTGGGTGATGGGCGAGCACCTGTCGATCCTGTGGACCATCCAGGCGGGCTGGGCCTACGCCGCGATCGTCGTGTGCGACGTCTGGGAGTGGACGCCTTTCATGTTCATCATCCTGCTCGCAGCGCTCGCCAACGTCGACTCCGAGCAGGTCGATGCCGCCGCGTTGGACGGGGCGAACGCGTGGCAGTCCTTCCGCTACGTCAGCCTGCCGGCGATCTGGCCGGTGATGATGATCGCCCTCCTCATCCGCGGCCTCGATCTGGTGCGCCTGTTCGACGTCGTCTGGCAGCTGACCCGGGGCGGGCCCGGCAGCGTCACCGAGACGATCTCGATCTACATGTACATCCGCGGCTTTCAGGAGTTCGAGACGAGCTACACCGGCGCCATGGTGGTGGTGCTGCTGGTCCTGCTCTCGGCGGTCGTGATCTTCGCGCTCCGCCGCATGGAGATCGCGCGGTGAGCCCCGGCGCGAGCCGCTCGCCGTGGCGCGACGTCGGCTGGTACGTCGCCACGATCCTGATTCTCCTGGTGTTCCTGTTCCCGGTGTACTGGATGTTCCAGGTCTCCCTGAAGACCCCGCAGGAGATCTTCAGGTTCCCGCCGGCCTGGTACCCCTCGCAGATGCAGTTCGACAACTTCGCCGTGCTGTTTCGCGACGGCGACGTCTGGTCGATCTGGAACAGCTTCGTGATCGCCTCGCTCAGCACCGCGATCGCCATGGTGCTCGGCACCATGTGCGCCTACAGCATCGTGCGCTTTCGGACCGGCGGCGAGAACCTCGCGATCTGGATCCTCTCGCAGCGCATGTTGCCGCCGATCGCGATCGTGTTCCCGATCTTCCTGATCTACGCCCGGCTCGGCTTCGCCGACACCTATCACGGTCTGGTGCTGCTCTACACGGCGTTCGCGCTGCCCTACGTGATCTGGATGATGCGCGGCTACATCCAGGACGTGCCGGTCGAGCTCGAGGAGGCGGCGCTGGTCGACGGCTGCTCGCGCTGGCAGGTGCTCTACCACGTGATCGTGCCCACCGCGCGCAGCGGCCTGTTCGCGACCGCCGTGTTCGCCTTCATCTTTTCCTGGAACGAGTTCCTGTTCGCGCTCGTGCTCACCCGCACTCAGGTCCTGACCTATCCGGTGCAGATCAGCCAGTACTTCGGCTCGCAATCGACCTTCTGGGCCAAGATTTCCGCGATGTCGGTGCTCGGCACGCTGCCGGTGTTCTTCGCCGTGGCGGCGTTCCAGCGCTACCTCGTGCGCGGCATCTCGCTCGGTGCCGTCAAGGGATGACGAACTTCGGGAGGCTCCTATGACCGACCGCGCGATCAAGCTCTTCGGCACCGACGAGCCGGGGCCCGAGCAGCGCCTGCTCACCGCCGGTCCGGTGACCGTGACGCTCGAGAACGGCCAGCTGCGGTGGGTCAAGCTCGGCGGCGTCGAGGTCATCCGCGCCATCGCGTTCCTGATCCGCGACCGCAACTGGAGCACCTGTCCGCCCGAGATCAGCAATCTCAGGATCGACGAGAGCGGCGGCGGCTTCACCGTCGGCTTCGATGCTCTCACCCGCACCGTCGACGGCGATCTGCCCTGGCGCGCGGAGTTTCGCGGCACGCCCGACGGCACGATCCGCTGCGAAGGCGTCGCCAGGCCCGAGAAGGACTTTTTCACCTGCCGCACCGGGTTCGTCATCCTGCACCCGCTGGAGGGGGTGGTCGGCAGGCCGATGGCGATCGAGCACGTCGACGGCACCGTCGAGAAGACGCAGGCGCCCGAGCTGGTCAGTGCCGATCAGTGCTTCCTCTACGTGCGGGCGATGACCCACGAGCCGCTGCCGGGGGTGCGGGCGACGCTGCGCATGGAGGGCGACGCCTGGGAGACCGAGGACCACCGCAACTGGACCGACGCCTCGTTCAAGACCTACTGCCGCCCGCTCGAGCTGCCCTGGCCTTACACGGTCCCCGGCGGCACCGAGGTCCGCCACACGGTGACGCTTGGCTTCGAAGGCAAGCTGCCGGCCGAGCCCGCGGCCGAGGGGGGACCGGTCACGGTGAGCCTCGGCCCAGACGCCGGGCCGATGCCGCGTCTCGGCTTGAGCGTGCTGCCGGAGGACGCCGAGCTCGCGCTGTCGGTCGCGGACATCGTGAAGGAGGCCGGGCCCCGGCATCTGAATTGCCGGATCGACCTGCGCGAGGCGGGCTGGGAGAAGGTGCTGCCGCGCTATCGCGAGCTCGCGGAGCGCATCGGGACCGAGGTGGTGCTCGAGGTCATCATGCCCGGCACCGAGAGCCCGGCCACCGAGGTCGGGCGCGCCGCCACGGCGACCCAGGCCGCGGGCCTGCGCCCGACCGCCGTGGTGGTCACCCCTGCCGCAGACCTCGCGTCCTATCCGCCCGGCACGCCGTTTCCAGACGGCGTGCCGTCCTGGCAGGAGATCGTCGGCGCGACCCGGGCCGCGTTCCCCGGCGTCCGGGTCGGCGGCGGCATGCTCTCCAACTTCACCGAGATCAACCGCAAGCGGCCGCCCGCGCAGCTGCTCGATTTCGTCACCCACGCCACCTCGAGCCTGGTGCACGCCTGCGACGACCGCTCGGTCATGGAGAACATCGAATCGATCCCGCACATCATCCGCTCGACCCGGGCGTTCAGCGGCGAGACCCCCTATCGCATCGGCCCGGCCCACATCGGCAACAGCTTCAATCCCTACGGCGCCGACTACACGGCGAACCCGGACAATCAGCGGATCACCATGGTGCGGATCGAGCCCCGCCACCGCGGCCTGTTCGGCGCCGCCTGGCATCTCGGCTACTTCAGCGAGGTCGCCCGCGGCGGTCTCGTGGCGGCGACCATGGCGTCGCCGGCCGGCGAGTTCGGCATCGCGTACGCGAAGCTCGCGCACGCCCAGCCCTGGTTCGACGCCACGCCCGGGGTCAAGGTCTACCCGGTCTTCCACGTCGTCCGCGGCCTGGCGCGGGCGGCCGGCGCGCCTCGCGTCGAGGCGACGTCGAGCGATCCGGGGCGGCTGCGCTGCCTCGCCTGGCGCGAGGGCGGCACGACGCACCTCTGGCTCGCGAATTTGCGCGCCGAGCCGATCGAGGTCCGGCTGGGCGGCGTGCCCCGCGGGAACGCAAGGCTCTGGCTGCTGGACGAGACGAGCTTCGAGGAGGCGGCGAAGGAGCCGCGCGCCGGCGATCGAGCGGTCCCGTTCGAGGGCGACGTCCTCCCGCTCGCGCCCCTTGCGGTCGCGCGCCTGAGCTTCGGAGGCTGAGCCATGTCTTTGGGCCCGAACGAGCCGCAGCTCGGCGACGCCGACGCCAGGCGGCATCTGGCCACGCCGGCGCTGCTGGTCGAGCGCGAGGCCTTCGAGCACAATCTCGCCGCCATGGCGGGGATCGTCCAGCGCTACGGCAGCCAGCTCCGGCCGCACGTCAAGGCGCACAAATGCGTCGCCATCGCGCGGCGCCAGCTCGAGGCGGGCGCGATCGGCCTGTGCTGCGCCACGGTGCGCGAGGCGGAGGTGATGGCCGCGGCCGGCCTGGGCGGCATCCTCGTCACCTCGCCCGTGATCGCGCCAGGCATGGTGGCGCGGCTCCTGCGCGCGCACGCGCAGATCGGAGACCTTGCCGTGGTCGTCGACAGCGAGGCGGGGGTCGATGCGCTCGCGGCCGCGGCGTCGACCTCCGCCCCGCTCGGGGTGGTGGTCGAGATCGATGTCGGCCAGAACCGGACGGGCGTGACCGACGTCCCCGGCGCGGTCAGCCTCGCCCGGCGCATCGCCGACCTCCCGCAACTCCGCTATCGCGGCATCCAGGCCTACTACGGCCACCTGCAGCACGTGCCGGCCTACGCCGACCGCAAGGCCAAGGCGGCCGAGCAATGGGCCCGCCTGCAGCCATTCCTCGATGCTCTCGGCGGCGCCGGGCTGGAGCCCGAGATCGCCACCGGCGGCGGCACCGGCACCTGGCACATGGACCTGGAGGGCGGCCCGTTCACCGAGATCCAGCCGGGCTCGTACCTGTTCCTGGACAAGCAGTATGGCGCGGTCGAGCTGGCGCCCGGCGGCAGCAACCCGTTTCGTACCTCGCTCACGGTCGCCGCGCGGGTGATCAGCGCCAACCAGCCGGACCTTGCGGTGCTGGATGCCGGCTTCAAGGCGATGGCGACCGATGCCGGGCCGGCGCTGGTGGCGACCGGCGCGGCCAGCGACGCGGCCTACCAGTTCATGGGCGACGAGCACGGCGGTCTGCGCTTCGGCGAAGGCGCCGCGCGTCCGCGCCTCGGCGATCTGGTGACCCTGGTGGCGCCGCACTGCGACCCGACCGTCAACCTGCACGACTGGTTCCACGTGATGCAAGACGGCCGTCTGATCGACATCTGGCCGATCGACGCCCGCGGTTACTAGGCGGCGGGCGATGCAGACGCGGATCGAGGTCGGGGCAATTGCCGCAGGCCGCAGCAGTCTACAGCGGCGAAAGGAACGACACCCGATCGAGCACCTGGCGGGTCGCGCGGATGACCGCGTTGATGTTGGCGCTGGCCTCGGCCGCCCGATAGCACGCGTAGATGATCAGGTTCGCGATGCGCGGCCGGGTCGCGATCACCTTGAGCTGGCCAGCCGCGACCTCGTGCTTGACCATGGGCAGAGGCAGGACGCTGATCGCCACGCCTGCCGCGACCAGGTGCGCGATCACGCTCACGCTGTTGCAGACGCTGAGCCGCAGCGGCTCCAGCCCGGCGGTTCGGAACCAGTCGGTAATCGTGCGGTACTGCGGCGACGGCTGGGGGTTGCTGATGATCGCGAGGTGGCGGAGGTCGGCCGGTCGGACTGGCGGCGAGACCTCGAGCTGCGAATGGGCGATCCAGCCGAACTCGTGCTGACCGAGCGCGAGCAGCCGGAGGCGCGGGTTGTCCTCGGGGCTGGCGACGAACGCCAGATCGACCTGCCGGTCCTCCACGTGCTGGGTCAGCGTCGTACTGGTGGCGATGTCGAGCTCGAGCCGGAGTGCCGGATGCTCCCGGCTGAGCACGTTGATCAGCTCCGGCAGGCAGACCAGCGCGAACGTCTCCGGCACGCCCAGCCGGATCGTCCCCTGCACGGCGTCGTGCGTCCCGGCCCGCTCCTGGATCTGGCGGGCCGCCGCGAGCAAGGGCGTCGCGTCCTGAAGCAGGACCAGACCCTCGTGCGTGAGGCGCACCGTGCGTCCCGCGCGCTCGAACAGCGCGGCCCCGAGCGCCATCTCCAGATCCCGGATGCGGAGCGACACGGTCGGCTGGGCGAGGTTCAGGTGGCGCGCCGCGTCCCGGACCGTGCCGAGCTTCGCGATCCAATAGAACGCCTCCAACTGGGCCAGCGTAAAGCGCATCCGGCTCTCCCGTCAGGCGCCGGTCCACGCAGGCGGGCTGAACCCGCGTCTGATTGCCAAAACCTATATGACCGGCGCAAACTTTTAAATTAGATTTGATCATGCAATCTCGTTAGCCTGCGAAAGTGCCGACGGCCCTTGGCCGCAACGCCGAAAACCACAGGGAGGTCATGCGATGGACTCCAGGAAGCTTCTTGGCTCTGCAGCGATGGTGGCGGGCTTGGCGGCTGCGGGGGTCGCGGGGCCGGCCGCCGCCGAGATCCAGGAGTTGACGATCTCCGTGATCGGCGCGCCGAGTTCGGTGAACGCCTGGAATCTCGTGCAGAAGCCGTTCTTCGAGGAAACGCTGCCGGAGGCGTCCGGCGGCAAGTTCACGATCGAAGCCACGCCGCACAACGAGGCGGGCATCGACATGGTCGAGGCCACGCGCATGGCGACCGACGGCGTGATCCACATCGTCAACGGCTCGTTCAATCAGGTTGCCGCCGACGACCCGACCTTCGCCGGCATCGACCTGCCCGGCATCGGGGTCACCGTCGAGGAGGCGCGTGCGGCGGCGGAATCCTACCGGGCGGTGGTCGCAGAGCGCCTCGAAGAGGTCGAGAACCTGAAGCTCCTCTCGATGCAGCCGAACACCATGCAGGTCATTCTGTGCACGGGCGAGATCACCGGCCTCGACTATTTCCGCGGCAAGAAGGTCCGCGTCTGGGCGAAGGCCATGGCCGATTACATGGAGGAACTCGGATCGACCACGGTCACCATCCCGTGGGAGGAGGCGCTGCCGGCGCTGGAGCGCGGCGTCGCCGAGTGCGGCATCACCAGCCCCGCCAATGCCAACACCGCGCACTGGTGGGAGGTCCTCGACAGCCAGATGGTCATTCCGCTGGGAGGCTGGGCGATCAGCTTCTTCGGCGCGAACCTCGACTGGTGGAACGGCCTCGATGCCGAGACCCAGGCCTTCATCGAGGCGCAGTTCGAGGAGCTCGAGGATCGCGGCTGGGAACAGGGCGCCCTCGACTTGCAGGACGGCGTCGACTGCAATGCCGGGAAGGACAGCTGCAAATACGGCATCAAGGCCCCGCCCGAAAGGGAAATGACGATCGTCTATCCGACCGACGCCGATCTCGAGCTGCACAGCGAGATCATGCAGAATTCGGTGCTGTCGAACTGGGCCGCAAGCTGCGGAGCCGAGTGCGTTCAGGTTTGGAACGACACCATCGGTAAGACGGTCGGGATCACCGCTCCGGCGCCGTAGATGGCCGGGCGGTATCCGCGCAAGCGGGCAGCGCCCGAACCGCTGTCGTTCTCCGATCGAGCGGTGTCCATGCAATCGCTGGACCGTGGCGTCGAATGGGTTTGCGAAAAAGCCGCACTCGTCTGCGGCGCCATGCTCATCGCCTCGGCAATCTACGTTTCGGCCGACCTCATCGCGCGTAAGATGCTCAACCTGTCGTTCGTGGGCGCCAACGAGATATCCGGCTACGTGCTGGCCATCTCCAGCGCGTGGGCGTTCAGTTATGCGCTGCTGAAGCGATCCCACATCCGCATCGACGTCTTCTACCGCTATCTGCCGCGGCGCTGGCAGGCGGCCGTCGACGTGGTGGCGGTCGCCGCGCTGGCGGGCTTCGCCGCCGTCTTCGTCTGGTACGCCAACCGATATTTCTTTCAGATCTGGGGGCGTGGCACTCGGTCGATCACCTCGCTGGCGCTGCCGCTTTGGATTCCGATGCTCGCCTGGTATGCGGGCTGGATCGTCTTCCTGATCGTATCGGTCTACCTGACCCTGGTGTCGGCCTGGGCGTATTGCCGCGGCGAGATTGCTGCCGTGCAGGGCCGCGTCGGCTCGATCTCGGAGGAGGAGGAGGTCGAGCTGGAGATCGATCCCGACGCCAAGCTGGCGCCCGGCCTGCGCAGCGATTCCTGAGCGATGCTCATCGTCGTCATCCTGGCCATGCTGGCGCTGCTCTTCCTGAGCCTGCCGGTCGCGGCGGCATTGACCTATCTCGGCTTCTTCCTCGACGGCTTCTACAGCAACCTGCCGCTGCACCGCGGCCTGGCGACCATGTCGTGGGCGGTACAGAGCGGCATCCTGCTCGTCGCCGTTCCGATGTTCATCCTGCTGGGCGAGATTCTGGTGAGGTCGGGCGTCGCGGAGCGAATGTACCGGGCCATGATGCAATGGTTGTCCTGGCTTCCGGGCGGGCTGATGCACGCGAATATCGGGGCGAGCATCGCGATCTCCGCCACGGCCGGCTCCAGCGTCGCGACGGCGGCCACGGTCAGCACCGTGTCGGTGCCGCTGGTGCGCCGCTACCGCTACAACGAGCCCTTGTTCCTGGGATCGCTCGCTGCCGGAGGCACGCTCGGCATTCTCATTCCGCCGTCGATCAATCTGATCATCTTCGGGTTCCTGACCAACACGTCGATCCCTGCCCTCTACCTTGCCGGCTTCATCCCGGGCCTCGTGCTCGGCGGCCTGTTCATGCTGACCATCCTCGTCGCCTGCCTGATCCGGCCGGCATGGGGTGGCGAAGCCGTATCGACCAGCTGGCGGGAGCGTGTGCGCAGCCTTCCCGACCTGCTGCCGCCGCTCGGCATCTTCGTCCTCGTGATCGGCTCGATCTATGCCGGTTGGGCCACCCCCACGGAGTCGGCCTCGCTCGGGGTCTGCGCGGCGCTGGTCGTGGCGGCGATGTTCCGCAGGCTGTCGGCGTCGATGCTGCGCGAAGCGATCCTCGGCACGATGCGCACGACCGGGCTGATCTTCCTCATCCTCATCGGAGCCTGGTTCCTCAATTTCGTCCTGTCCGCGATCGGCGTGAACCGGATGCTCACTGATTTCATCACCGAGCAGGGGCTGACGCCGTTCCGCACGCTGCTGCTGGTCATCGCCTTCTACGTCGTGGTCGGCACCGTGATGGAACCGATGCCGATGATGGTGATCACGGTGCCGACGCTCACCCCGCTGATGGCGGCGGCGGGATTCGACCCGGTCTGGTTCGGCATCCTCGTCGTGCTGATGTGCGAGACGGCGCTGATCTCGCCTCCGGTGGGCGCCAATCTGTTCGTCGTTCAGGGAACAAGAGGCAGGGGATCGATCAATGACGTCTTCATCGGCGTCACCCCGTTCGTCATCGCCCTCTTCGTCATCGTCGCGCTCATCATCGTCTTTCCCGAGATCGTGTTATGGCTGCCGGCAAAGCTCGGCTAGAGGCCATCCTCTGTGATCTCGCCTTCCGGAGCACAAAGCGACCAGGACGTTCAACAGCTTGAGCTTGGAGGAAGCAATGTCTGGCTATCCGAAGGCGTTTCGCCCCGTGACGGACGAGATGCGGCGGCAGGTCCTCGAGGATCTGCCGGAACTCGACGACATCAAGGACAAGGCGCTACGCGACACGGCGATCGAGGCGTGGGCGCTGTCGATCGCGGGGTCGAGCTTCGACCGCATCAGCGCGATCCCCGGCGACGGCAACCCCGGCGTCATGGTGCTGAAGCGCGGAACGCAGGACCTTCATCTGCGCGGCGTGGCGCGGCTCGCGGTCGGCATGGTCGACCATTTCGCCGAGTTCTTCCCGGAGGCCGACATCAATCGCGACATCGTACTCTGCGGCGCGCTCTGCCACGACATCGGCAAGGCTTGGGAGTGCGACCCCGTCAACCAGGAGCGCTGGCAGTCCGACCCGACCGTGGTGGGGCGGCCGTCGCTGCGGCATCCGGTCTATGGCGCCCACATCTGCCTGATGGCCGGCCTGCCGGAGGAGATCGCGCACATCGCGCTCGCGCATTCGCCCGAGGGCGACAACGTCAAGCGCTCGCTCGAATGCATCGTCGTGCACCAGGCCGACGTGGCATGGTGGACGGTGGCGGCGGTCGGCGGGCTGATCAAGCAAGAGACCTTCCTCGAATCGATGACGAAACACTTCATCCCGCGTCGTAACCGCAACGAGCTGGAGGTATAGGTTCTCCTACCCCGATCGGACGAGGAGAGGCGGCGGCGATGAAGACGATCGTCCTCGGCGGCGGCGTGATCGGCACGACGACCGCGTACTATCTCGCCAAGGCCGGCCACGAGGTGCATCTGGTCGAGCGCCAGGACGGCGTCGCGCTCGAGACGAGCTTCGCCAATGGCGGCGTCCTGCACACCAGCGAAGCCGAGCCCTGGTCGCGGCCCGGCATGCCGACCAAGATCCTGAAGTGGCTGGGCAAGGAGGACGCGCCCATGCTGCTGCGCTACGGCGCGCTGCCCGGGATGTGGCGCTGGGGGCTCGCGTTCATGCGCAACTGCACGCTCGAGCGCTACCGGCGGAGCACCATGATCAATCTCCGGCTCTCGTTCTACACGTTGCGATGCATCAAGGAGATCCGCGAGGAGACCGGGATCGACTACGACCTGATGCAAAAGGGCACGCTCAAGATCTACACGCGATCGGAGGCGCTCGAGCAGAACCGGATCGAGTGCGAGACCATGCGCCCGCACGGCATGGTCTTCGAGGCCGTGGACGCCAAGCGCTGCGTGGCGCTCGAGCCCGCCCTGGCGCCGATCCAGGATACCCTGGTCGGCGGATTGTTCTTTCCCCCCGACGAGCACGGCGACTGCCACAAGTTCACGACGAGGCTGCGCCAGTACTGCGAGCAGAAGCTCGGCGTGGGCTTTCACTTCGGCACCGAGGTCGAAGCGCTGCGCAGGACCGGCGATCGGATCGATGCGATCGAGACGAGCAGGGGGGCCATGACCGCAGATCGCTACGTCGCGGCCATGGGCAGCTACACCCCGCATCAGCTCGATCCGCTCGGCATCCGGCTCGCCATCTACCCGGCCAAGGGCGTCACGGTGACCGTGCCGGCCGCGGGCTGGGAGGATGGGCCGAAAGTGCCGATCATCGACGACACCCGCCTGTTCGGCCTGATCCGCCTGGGTGACCGCTATCGCTGCTCGGGCTCGGTCGAGTTCATGGGCTACGATACGACGCCCAGCCGCACCCGCTGCCAGGCGATCGTCGACAACGTGATCGGCGTGTTCCCCGAGTTCGCCAAATGCTACGACCCGGGCACGGCCAAGTTCTGGGCAGGGCTGCGGCCGATGGCGCCCTCGGGCAATCCCTATCTCGGGCCGACATCGATCCAGAACCTGTTCGTCAACGCCGGCCACGGCCATCTCGGCTGGACCATGTCCTGCGGCTCGAGCCGCGTCGTGGCGGATTTCGTTGCCGGCAGGAAGCCCGAGATCGACACCACCGGCGTCACCCTCGACACGCGCGTCTGATACCAGGAATCACGAAGTCTTGACCCATCGACCGCTCTTCTTGTCACCCCCGGGCTCGACCCGGGGGTCCAGTCTGGATGCCCCGGTCGAGCCGGGGCATGACAGAAAAGACGCACGCACCCCATCGGTCGCGACTTCATGGGTCGGTATGAGATCGGCCAAGGAGGCAGGATGAGCGGCGAGCGACAACGACGCGAGCATTTCGGCGGGGCGCCGCCGTTTCCGATCTCGCGCGCGGTGCGGGCCGGCGACTTCGTCATCACCTGCGCGCTCGGCGATCGCGTGTTCACGCCCGAGGAGGCGCTGTACGACGAGCACGGCCGGGTCGTGTCGTCGGGCGCGCGCCTGAAGGATCTGACGTTCGGCGAGGAGGTGCACGGCACCTTCAAGGCGCTCCAGGAGGCGCTCGCGCTCGCCGGCTGCACGCTGGCCGACGTGGTGGATTGCCAGGTATGGCTTCGCGACGCGCGCGATTTCCACGAGTTCAACCGCATCTACGCCGCGTATTTCGAGGGGAATCGGCCGGTCCGTTCGGTCTTTCGCACCGACTTCATGTTCGACTTCCGGATCGAGATGAAGGTCACGGCCTACAAGCCGCTCTGACGTGAGTCTCGGCGTTGCCATGGGTTGACGATCGTCCCGGGCGCATCTTGAACTCGGGCCGGCCGGATCGGCAGGCGGAAAACTTCAGTTGGGCGATCCCGCGAGCAGCGCCTGGTAGGGTCGCTCAAGATCGCTGCCGCCGCGCCTTGTCCGACCAGAACGATGGACTTCCCGAGCTCGGCCGTGAACACGGCGCACCCCGCCCGCCCTGTCCGACTTTTGGCTTTCGGTCCAGGGCAACACGTCAGAAGACTTGCACCGCAGCGGCAAAGACGTAGCCCACGCCCCGCTCCGTCCTGATGAGTTCGGGCGCGCTGGGATCGGCTTCCAACTTGCGGCGCAGACGCAGGATCTGCACGTCGACACTGCGGTCGTAGACGTCGTCGCCGTGCAGGCGGCTGGCCTCGAGCAACTGTTCGCGGCTGAGCACCCGCTGCGGCGATCGCAGGAAGGCCACCAGCAAGCTGAACTCGCCCTTGGTCAGCGGCACGGAAGCTCCCGCCGGTGAGGTCAGCCGACGGGTCCGCAGGTTCAGCTCCCAGTCGGCAAAGCGGTATTTCGCGCCTTTGGCTTCCCGTGTCGGAGCCGCCTGATCGACCCGCGCTCTTCGCAAAACAGCGCGAACCCGGGCCAGCAGCTCGCGCAGATTGAAGGGCTTCGTCAGGTAGTCGTCGGCGCCCAGCTCGAGGCCGACGATGCGATCCACCTCGTCACGCCGGTGACCGGTCACGACGATGATCGGCACGCTGGATCGAGTCCTGAGCTCGCGAACCAGCCTGAGGCCGTCGTCTTCCGCGAGCTTCAGATCCAGGATGACCAGATCGACGATGCTCTCGGCAAGCGTATCGGCCATCTGGCGGCCATCGGCGGCTGTGCTGACCCGAAACCCCTGCTCGCGCAGATAGTCCCTGATGAGCTCGCGCATCGTCGAATCGTCGTCGACCGCGAGAATATGCCTCGCCCCCATGAGGTCTCCCCAGACAAGCACGATGCTTGGCCGAAGCGCTGCCCGCCACCCATGTTAACACCGGTTGACCATGGCTGATGCCGGCCGGCTCGTTGGAAGCGGGCCGGGGTCGTGCACCTCGAGGGGGAAACATTGCAGCGGCCACGAGAGTGGTTGTCAGCTCGGGCACCGGGTCTCTCGAATCGCACACGGCTCGTTGGAGCCCTGGCCTGTGCGCTGCTGGCGGCGTGGGGTGCCACTCATGCGCAGGTGAGGATCGAGCCCCGGGACGCAGCCGCCGTACCTGTCGACGCCGCGCCGATCACGCCCCTTCCTCTCGCCGTCGTCCTGGATGCGGGCAAGGTACGGCTGGGCGAAAGGCTGTTCAACGACGTCCGTCTCTCTGGCGGCGAAGTCGTGGCCTGCGCCTCCTGCCACCGGCTGAACGAGGGCGGCGACGACAACCGCGCCCATTCTCCCGGGGCCGACGGCAAGCCGCTCGATTTCAACGCTCCTACCGTCTTCAATGCCGCGCTCAGCTTTCGTCTCAACTGGCGGGGCAATTTCCGCAGCCTCGAGCAACAGGCCGAGGCGGTGCTGCTCGACCCGCAGGTCATGAACACCACCTGGCCGGAGCTGCTCGCCAAGCTCCGCGCCAGTTCGGCGTACTCGAAGGCATTCGCCAGGGTCTATGGCGACGGTCCCGAGCCGGCCCACGTGCTCGATGCCCTCGCGACGTTCCAACGCTCCCTGCTCACGCCCAATGCCCGCTTCGATCGCTATCTGCGCGGCGAGCGCGATGCCCTCGATGCGGACGAGGAACGCGGCTACGAGCTGTTCAAGACTTACGGCTGCGTCGCCTGCCACCAGGGCATCAACGTCGGCGGCAACCTTTTCCAGAAGTTCGGAATATTCGAGGACCCGTTCGCCCCCGGCCCGACCGCCACCGAGGCGGACCTGGGGCGCTTTGCCATCACCGGCGAGGACGACGATCGCCACGTCTTCCGCGTGCCGAGCCTGCGCAACGTCGCTCTGACGGCTCCCTACTTCCACGACGGCAGGGCGCGCACCCTCGAGCAGGCGGTCGAGGCCATGGCGAGGAGCCAGCTCGGCAGATCCCTGACCGACCAGGAGATCAGCCTGATCGTAGCGTTCCTGCGTACGCTGACGGGCGAGTACCAGGGGCGACCCCTCGAAGCCGGTGCGAGGCCCTCGCCGTGATCAGGTCGGCCTGGCGACTGCTGCCGATCCTGGCCGGTCTTCTGCTGGTCCTCACCTATCTGTTGCTGCGAGGTGCAAGTCCGGATCCGGGTCGGACCGAGCGAACGCTTGAGGCGCTGCATGCTCTGATCCTCAATGATGCCGCGCTGCACCGCGACGTACTGCGGGCGCGCGCCGGCTTGCTTCCGAGCTACGATCCGCTGGTCGAGGCCATTCGCGGCCTGCACGGCGCGATCGACACCCTGCGGATCGCTGCCTCCAGCGAGGCCGGTGCCGGAATCGAGCGGCATCTGCGGGCCCTCGTCACCTCAGTGAGCGAGCAGGAAGCCCTGACCGAAGCCTTCAAATCCGACAACGCCCTGCTGCAGAACTCGCTGACCTATTTCACGCACGCCAGCCACGAGCTCGGCAAGCGGGTGGGGGACGGGCGGCCAACCATGGCCGCCGAGATCGCAGAGCTGGTCAATGCCATGCTTCGCTTCATGCGCGAACCACGCGGCGACGCCGCGGGAGAAGTGTCGGGCGCGCTGGAGCGGCTGGACCGCCTGTCGGAACGCCGGACTTTCGGGGCCGACATCGGCACGCTCGTGGCCCATGCTCGCATCATCGTGAACACGCTTCCGAACGTGGACGCGGCCTTGGGCCGACTCCTGACGGCCGCTACCGCCGAGCGGGCGAGGGCGCTGCAGGACGCGTATCTCGACCATCACGGCCGGATCGAAGCCCGCGCCGAGATCTTTCGTGTTCTTCTTTACCTCGCATCGGTCCTGTTGCTGGCCTATTTGGGCTACCTGTTCCTCCGTCTGCGGGCGAACGTGCGAGCTCTGGCCGAGCGTTCGGGGGCCCTACAGGAGCGCGTGACGTTCGAAAGCCTGGTGACCGGGGTCTCGGCGCATTTCATCAATCTCCCTCCCGATCGGGTCGACCACGGCATCAATCAGGCGCTCGCGCGGCTCGGCGATTACACCGGCGTCGACCGCGCCTACATTCTCCTCTTCGGCGCCGATGGGAGGACACTTGACCGATCGCACGCATGGCAGCGCGCGGGCATCCGAACGCCCGGCGGCTGCCGCGGGGACCCGCTCGTTGCCGAGTCTTCTTCGAGCCTCGAGCGTTTCGTCCAGCAGGGGTCGGTTCATGTGCCGTCGGTCTGCGCGCTGCCATCGACCCCGGAGAAGACCGCACTCGCGGAGCGCGGCACCCGCTCATGGCTTTGCCTTCCCATGTGGTGCGCGGGCAAGCGGGTCGGCCTGCTCGGCTTCGATGCGGTGCAGGCCGAGAAGCGCTGGTCCGACGACGACATCGCGCTGCTGCGCACCGTTGGCGAGATCTTCGCGAACGCGCTGGAGCGCAAGCGGGCCGAGGCGGAAAGGGCGGCTTTGGAGGCCCAGTTGCGGCAGTCGCAACGCATGGAGGCCATCGGCACCTTGGCCGGGGGCATCGCGCACAACTTCAACAACATCCTCGGCGCGATCCTGGGCTACGGCGAAATGGCCCTGTCGGCGCTACCCCAGGGCAGTGGCGCGCACCGCTACCTGCAGCAGGTGATGACGGCCGGCCAGCGCGGGAAGGGGGTGGTCGACCAGATCCTGGCCTTCAGCCGCCGCGCCGAGCATGAGCGCCGGTCCATCCGCGTCCAGCCCGTGGTCGAGGAGGCAATCGATCTGCTGCGCGCCTCGCTGCCCACCACGATCGACATCCGACCGAGGCTCCAAGCCGGGGACGCTGCCGTGCTGGGCGATCCGACCCAGCTCCAACAAGTGGTCGTGAACCTGTCGACCAACGCCGCCCAGGCCATGCAGGGGCGTGGGACCCTGGAGGTTGGCGTGGACGCGCTCAGCCTTGCCAACGGTCGGACGCTTTCCCATGGGACGCTGGAAGCCGGGCGCTATCTGCGCCTCACCGTGCGCGACAGCGGGCAGGGCATGGACGATGCGACCATGGAAAGGATCTTCGAGCCCTTCTTCACGACCAAGGCGCCCGGCAGCGGCACGGGGCTGGGCCTCGCCACGGTCCACGGTATCGTGGCCGAGCACGACGGCGCCATCGACGTCCGCAGCCGATTGGGCAGGGGCAGCACCGTCGAGGTCTATCTCGCGCAGACCGAGACCCATGCCCCGGACCAGTATCCCGCCGAGACGCCGGCGCCCTCTGGCCACGGCGAGACCATCCTCCTGATCGACGACGAGACGCCCCTCATGCTGCTGGGGGAGGAGATGCTGGCCGCGCTCGGTTACGAGCCGGTCGGGTTCGACAGCAGCGTTCGGGCCCTGGCGGCGTTTTGCGCCGATCCGCAGCGCTTCGACCTGCTGCTCGCCGACGAGGTCATGCCGGAGATGACCGGCACGCAGCTGGCCGCGGAGGTGCATCGGATCCGGCCGGCGCTGCCGATCGTCCTGATGACCGGCTACGGCGGGCCGATCGAGGCGCGCGGGCTGCGTGCCGCGGGCATCTGCGAGGTCCTGAGGAAGCCCTTGTCGTCGGCCGAGATCGCGGCGAGTCTCGCCCGGCACCTGGTTCAGCGCCGGCGCGATCACGACCGGTAAGGCGCCGGTTTCAGATGTAACCCAATTCCGCATTTCTGAAATCATGCGGTAGCGCCAGCTTCCGACGATCACGCTCCGAAAGGAAGGCGGAGATACGCGGGTATCCCGCTTCGAGCTTTCTGGAGGAGCAGATCATGAGCACGGAAGAGCGCGCGGGCGGCAACCGGCCGCTGACCGCTGTCCTCACCGGCCCCGCTCGCCTCGTCTATGACATGGTGATCGATGCGATGCGGCGCCGCGCGCGCCGGCGCGCCGGCGCGCGGAGGCTGGCGCAGCTCGACGACCGTCTGCTGCGCGACATCGGCCTGACACGCTCGGACGTTCATGCGGCCGCCTACGGCCTGCTCAGGCTGGGCGAGCATTCCCCTGCGGGTTCCATGCGAGCGCCGCCATCGGGCCCCACCAACGTCGTGCGCCTGAAGCGCCGCGCCATCGCGGTGCGGGTCGACGAGGCGACGTCCGCTCCGCTCGCCAAGCGCGCAGCCCGAGGGTAGGCGCGCTTGCGCCTCGGCCTTGACCGGAAAGGAACGGCTCATGGTCACGGACATGACGGCTTGGCCCCGCAAGACCCGGGAGCTCCACAACCACGCCTTCGACTCCACGGTTTGGAACGCGTTCCGCTTCCGGGCGGATGACGTGGTGATCGCCACCTACGCCAAGTCGGGGACGACCTGGGTCCAGCAGATCGTGGGCCAGCTCATCTTCGGCGGCCAGGAGGGCATCGACGTCGCGACGCTCTCGCCCTGGCTCGAACTGCGTTTCCCGCCCAAGGAGGTCAAGCTCGCAGCGCTCGAGGCGCAACAGCACCGCCGGTTCATCAAGACGACCTGCCGGTCGACGCCCTCCGGTTCTGGCACAAAGCCAAGTACATCTATGTCGGGCGTGACGGCCGCGACGTGGTCTGGAGCCTCTACAACCACCACGCCCATGCCACCGAGGAATGGTACCGACTGCGCAACGACACGCCCGGCCGCATCGGTCCGCCGATCGGCCCGCCGCCCGCCTCGATCCGCCAGTACTTCCTCGAGTGGCTCGAGGGTGATGGCCATCCCTTCTGGTCGTTCTGGGAGAACGTCGCCTCCTGGTGGGCGATCCGGCACCTGCCCAACGTGCTCTTCCTGCACTTTGCCGACCTCAGGCCCGATCTTCCGGGTCAGATCCGGAACGTCGCAGCGTTCCTCGAGATCAGGCTCGACGAGGAGGCCTTCGATGCAGCCGTCCGGCACTGCAGCTTCGACTACATGAAGGCGCACGCGGACAAGAGCGCGCCGCACGGCGGCAGCCTTTTGCACGGCGGCGCCCGGACCTTCATCCACCAAGGGACCAATGGCCGCTGGCGCGACGTCCTGAGCGCGGTGGACTGCCGCCGCTACGAGGCGGCAGCAAAAGAGTGTCTCGGCCGGCCCTGCGCGCGCTGGCTCGCCGCGGGCGGATCGCTCGACCAAGGCCGCGGCCTGGCCGGTTCGACGGCCGATCCGTCCCTGCGTTGTGAAGAGCCCCGCTCGAGCAGCGGGCCTCCCGGGGCCGCGGAGCCGAGGCTGCGCGCCGCGGACGGCCGCCTTCTCGCCTGTCACCGTCGCTGAGCGGCGATCTGGTTCAGAACGGCTCCGAGCCCGCCGGCCCGGGTGCGCCACGGCGCGGGCGTCTGCTCAGCGGTCCCTTCCGCTCGGCACCTCGATGTCGAGCAAGGGCCTGTACTGCCGCGCGCCGAAGATGTCCGAATCGCCCGGGCTGCCGCTCGACCGCTCGCGCAAGATCAAGAACTTGATCGCGCACCTCGGCAACCTGCCGCGGCGCGGTCGCGTGCGGCGCGCGCAAAGCCCTGCGTGAAAAGCACGCGGCATGCCGCCCGGCGTCCCGGCATCCTCGTCGTCGTCGCCCGGCGTTGGATCGCTGCGTCCGAAGGTCGCCAACGACCAATGGTATGGGCCCCGGTGCAAACGCGCGTCGGGTCGACCGGTTGGTCCGAGCTCGGGCGCGCGGCCTCAGGAGTCGGCGTCGGCAATGGCGGCGATCGGCACGGGTCTGGTCGGCGGGCGCGGGGCGAAGAAACCGAGCTCGTCGAGCGGTCGCCCGGTCGCCCGGGCGACCATGTGGGCCATGATCGGCCCGCAATAGCGACCCTGGCAGCGGCCCATGCCCGCCCGCGTCTGCCGCTTGAGCGCGCCGATCGAGGTGCAGCCCGCTGCGAGCGCCGCCTCGAGGCTGGCCCGGTCGACCTCCTCGCAGCGGCAGATCAGGGTGTCGGGCTCGGCCAGCTGGGCGCCAAGGACCGGCGCCCGGTACAGCTCCCACAACGCCGCCTGAAAGCGCCGGTGACGGGCAAGCCGGCGCCGCCAGGCGGCGAGCGCCGCGTCATCCGGCGGTCGGCCGAGGTCGGTCGCGGCGACGTGGCCCGCGATCGCGCCCTGGCAAAGCGCGACCTGAGCGCCGCCGAGCCCGCCGGCGTCACCGACGACGAACACCTCGCTCACGGAGCTGCGACCATCGTCGTCGCGCTCGACCGCCAGCTGGTCGAAGCGCGGATCGAGGTGATGCCGGCAGCCGAGGGCGCGCGCCAGCTCGTTCTGGGGCAAAAAGCCGTAGCCGACGCAGACCGCATCGACCGCGAATCGCCGCTCGCTGCCGGGAACCGGCCGACCTTGGTCATCGGCCTTTGCGACGACCGCAGCCTCCACCTGGCCTTTGCCCTCGGCGCAAAGGAGCAGGTGCCGGTACAGCGTGGGCACGCCGGCGCGTTGCAGGAGCAGGAGATCGCGCAGGCCGTCGCGGATCAGATCCGGTGCGGCGGCGAGCGACCGCAGCGCCGGACCGAGGCGGCCGAGCCCCGCTCCCGCTGCCAGCTCGGCGACCGCCGCGACCTCGATCCCGGCGCGCACCAGCTCCGCGGCGACCTGCAGATTGAGCGGGCCGTTGCCGGCGAGCAGAACCCGCCCCCCCGGTGCCACGCGATAGGCGCGCAGGAGCGTCTGGCAGGCGCCCGTGGTCATGACGCCCGGCAGCGTCCAGCCCGGCAGCGGCACCGCCCGCTCGTAGGCGCCGGTGGCCAGGATCAGGCGCTTCGGCCGGAACAGATGGCTCTCGACGCCGGCGACGACCCCGATCTCGTCGGGCGCGAACACGCCCCAGACGACGCCGTCCTGCACGATCTCCACCGGCAGCGCCAGAACCTCGTCGATCAGCCGGCGGCCGCGCCGGAACTGCCGGTCCATGGCGCTGCGGCTGCGGAACCGGTGGCTCTTTGCCAGTTGCTTGAAGTACTGCCCGCCCAGGCTCGGCCGCTCGTCGACCAGGGTCGCGGCGGCACCCTGCGCCGCGGCCGCGCGCGCCGCCGCGAGGCCCGCCGGACCGCCGCCGATGATCAGCACGTCGGGGGTGCTCTCCCGGTGCTGGTAAGCCGCGGGCTCCCCGGCCTCGTCGAGCGCCGCGAGGTAAGGCTGGGGCGCCGCGGCGAGGCCGGCGGTCACCGGTGTCATGCAGGCGCGCTGCGCGCCCCGACCGTCGACCACGACCAGGCACTCCTGGCAGACGCCCATGCCGCAGAACAGGCCGCGCCGGTCGTCGTGCCTGGTACGACGCAGCCCTTTGATCCCGGCGGCCGTCAACGCCGCGGCCAGGCTCTCGCCCTCGAACCCGTCGAGCCGGTGGCCCTCGAAGGTGAGCTCGACCGCGCGTCCGGCCGGATCGACGCCTTTGCCGACCACCCGCATGCGCAATTTCCGATCGCCGCCCGTGCCCTCGCCGTGGGCGTCTCAAGGAAGACCGCACTCGACCGGGGTGATGGTGCCGGTGATCCCCGCCGACAGATCGCTCGCGAGGAAGAGCACCGCATTGGCCACGTCGTCCGCGGTCGCCATCCGCCCGAGCGCGGTCTCGCCGGCATACCGCTCGAGCGCCGCCTCGAGGGCGGGGCCGCCCGTCGCGGCCCGCTCCCGCATCCGCCCCAGGAGCGCATCGGTCGCGATCGGCCCGGGGCCGACGGCGTTGACGCGAATGCCGTGGCGGCCGAGGTCGGCCGCGGCCGCGCGGACGATGCCGAGCACCGCGTGCTTGCTGGCGGTGTAGAGGCATTGCCGCGGATGGGCGCGCCAGGCGTTGATCGACGCCATGGCGACGATGGCGCCGCCGCGCGCCTGCATCGCCGGGACGGCGTGCTTGATGGCGGCGACGACGCCACGCACGTTGATTGCGAACACGGCGTCCCACTCGGCGAGATCGATCGCCGCGGTCGCGCGCCAGGGCGGCACCACGCCGGCATTCGCCACGACCACATCGAGCCGGCCGTGACGCGCCGAGAGCGTGCCGATCGCCGCCGCCAGCGACGCCTCGTCGGTCACGTCGCCCTGCACGGGCTGCCATCCGCTCGGCAGCGTCGCGGGCACGCGATCGAAGCCCGCGCCGATCGCCCCCGCCGCGGCGAGACGTTCGACGATGGCGCGGCCGAGACCTCGCGCGGCGCCGGTGACGAACCCGATCCGCCCTTCGAGCAGACCTTCGCTTGGCGCCATTCTCAGCTCCGTTCCCGTTCGCCCGGCGCACCGCCTCGAGACGGCGTTGGCGATGCCCTGACGGCAAGACCTCGGGCGGGCGCGCCCCGGACCTTAGGGGACGGTCGATCGCGGTGGAAGAAGGCATTGCCCGTGCGCGCGCCGATCCGGCCTGGCGCGACCAGCCTTCCGTCGAACGCCGAGCGGGCCGCGGCCGCACGATCGCCCGGGGCATTCGATGTCGCGGCCGACCTGAGATGCCACCGCCCTTGCCGTCCGGCGGAGCGGGATGCTCTGATGCCGTGGCGCGCAACGCGCAAAGGACGGCAATCGAGGAGCGGCCATGGGCGATCTCGACGGCAGGACGATTCTGGTGACCGGGGCATCGAAGGGCATCGGGGCGGCGATCGCCGGGGCCGTCGGCGCCGCCGGCGCGCATGTGATCGCACATTACGGC
>JBOHKK010000042.1:0-20801 GCA_050729115.1 Geminicoccaceae bacterium
CGTGCAGAGCCAGCGGCGCGCCAGATCCGGCCGTCGGTCGCGCCACCAGGGCAGGCTCTTCTGCGCACTGGCGACGTCATCCATGTCGAGCTCCTGGATCAGGAGCTCGGGTTGTTCCGTGCCGCCGACCGACATCACGGTGGCGCCCACCGGGTTGATGATCATGCTCTTGCCGATGTGGCGCCGGCCGTTCTCGTCGCCGGCGCGATTGGCGGCAACCACGAACACCCCGTTCTCGTACGCCCGGCACTGCAGCGGCAGCTCCCAGGTGTTGCCGCGCAGCATCGTCTCGCCGTAGGTGGCGGCGCAGATGGGCATGAAGATGATCTGCGCGCCTTGGACCGCGAGCGCGCGCGAGCCCTCCGGGAACTTCCGGTCGTAGCAGATCTGGATGCCGAAGCGCACGCCGTCGATCTCGAAGACCGGGAGGTCGGCGCCGGGCGTGAAGTAGAACTTCTCGTAGCTCCCGGTGCCGCCCGTGAGCTCGGAGGGCAGCACCGCCGGAATATGGGTCTTGCGGTAGGTGCCCACGATGCGTCCGTCGCGGTCGACCACCGCCGCGGCGTTGTAGCGATACTGCCCGTCTTTCTCCCCAAAGGGAAAGATCATGGCGATCCCGTGCCGCTTTGCCGTCTCGAAGACAGGATCTGTCACCGGGCTTGGCAGCGTGAGGAAGAAGTGCTCGTGGTCCTGCCGGAGCTGGTTGGGAAAGAAGGGGGTGAGGAACAGCTCGGAGAAGCAGATGATGTCGGCCCCCTTGAGCGCCGCCTCGGCAACCATTTCGCATGCGACCTCGACGCCGGGCGCCATGTCCTCAAAAAGGACAGGCCCGGTCTGGGCTGCGGCGACCGTGAACTTTCGGCCCATCATGGTGCTCCCTTCCTTCCTGTACCCGTCCGCCTGGACCCGTCCGATCCCGTCCGGCACTGCGTCGCGCGCATGCCACCGGCGGGCCTATCCCGAGCGAGGTCGAATTCTGGCGCGAAACGGCCCCGGCGGGCAAGCGCGCCACTGAGGCGCGGTGAAGCGGTGGCAAAGACCGCGCTCTTGGGCACCGACGAGCCGGCTCTGCGCTTGCAGCATGAGCAGCGCGCCGGCGATCAGTCCCGACCGGCCCATGGTCTCGGCCACCTCCGCGCCGGCCGCCAGCGCCTCGACGGTGGCGGCCGCGGGAAGGCGACCGACCGCGACGGTCACTGGCAGGTCGCCGAGGTCGGTGTCGGGATCGACCTGCCATGCCGGGCGGCGCAGGACCGCCGGATGATCGACGTCGACGGCATTCGCAATCAGCGTCGCGGCGGCATCGGCCGCCGCCGCGGTCTCGGCGAGCACCGTGACCGAGTCCGCGATCCCGAGCGACAGGCTGCGCCCGCGCCAGCCGCTGGTGGCGACGCCGCGCACCGGCGCGTCGGCGCCCACGGTGGCAATCGCCGCCGGCCCCGGGGCGCCGACCCGGGTCACGATCCCGACCTCGATCTCCTGGCCGGGGGTGAGATGAAGCGCCACGTCACCGCCGTTGTTGACGTAGGCGCGCTCGAGCGTGCGGCCCGCCGTGAGCGCAGCCATCACCTCGTCGGCGACCGCACCGGCCACGGCCGCCATCGGGGTGGCGAAGACCTGCCGATGCGGCCATACCGCCGCTGCCATGCGCCGCGCGGCACGGCCGTGCACGGGCGGCAAGCCTGAGCCGACCGGCGCACGGAGCACCGCGAGCTCCGCCACGAGCTCGCCGAGGATGCCGGAGAAGCACGCCCAGGCCTGGGCGTAGGCCGCTTCGACCTCGTCCGCCTCGCCGAACGCTTCGATCACGAGGTCGATCGGCCCGTGACCAAGGCGAAGCCGCCCGTCGGGCAGGAGCGCACCGTCCGCCCCGCCGCTCACCGCCCGTCCTTGCCGCCGCCGGGGGCGCGCGCCCCTGCTGCTGGGATTACCTTGAGATGCTCGCGCTCGAGCACGTCGCCGATGCCGACGATGCGCTCCGTGTGCCCGCCGAGCCCGGCATAGATCTCGGCCCTCATGGTGAACTCGATCGGCGCGACCACGGCCGGGATGGGCACGCCGCCGAACGCATTCTCGGGCAGGAGCGCGACATCGACCATGATGGTGATGCCGCCGCCCGGCCACACGTAGACGTCCGCGCCGCCGCAGGTGACCCGGGTACCGCCCTCTTTGATCGAGCGGGTGAGGCGCATGGGATGTTCGACCACGCCGGCGCGAAGCGACCCGCCGGCGCCAGCCATGAACAGCACCGAAACCAGCGCCGGCTCGCAGCTGTCCGTAATGCGGTGCGCGACCTCCGCAAGCGGCGCGGGCATCGCCGCAACCACGGGCCGCAAGCCCTCGTCCAGCACGTAGTAGACGGCGTCCTCGCCGGTGGTGCTCACCATGAACAGGCGCAAGCCCGGCCAGGCAACCTTCGCGTCGATCCGCGTGATGAGGTCGCGCGGCTCGTCGAGATCGGTGCCGCCCCAGCCGCGTCCTGGGCCTACGGCATTGAGGTAGCGCCCGGTCGGCGAACGCAGCCCGCGCACGCGGATCCCGCTCGGCGGCATGCCGAGGAAGGCGCCCGCCTGGTGCTCGGTGAGCACCCCGGTGGAATGCTCGTCGACCACGATCGCCTCGTCGACGTGGCCATGGAGCTGCTTTGCGAACATGCCGATCGCCGCCGAGCCGCTGCCGACCGGCATGCGCCGATCGACCTCGCCGTCGATCACCGGGGCCATGCCTGCCTGGACCAGGAGACGCGCGCCGTCCTCGATCTCGAGCTCGACCGGCCGGCCGTTGAGGAGCGCGAGGAGCGCCTCCAGCACGACCGCGCCCTTGCGTTTGCCGCCCTCGGTGAGGTGGCGCACGCCGCCGAGAGAGAGAATTTGAGAGTTGTACTCGGCGGTGGTGACGTGGCCGACCTCCTCGCCGTGATAACGCACCGCCGCGCGCTCGGGGCCGATGTTGCGCTCGGTGTCGATTTTGACCTTCACGCCGCAATAATCGAACATCGCCTCGGTGACCACGGTGACGGTGTCCACACCGCCCTGGCGGGTGGCGACGATGAACGGGGCGGGCTTGTAGTCCGGATAGGTCGTGCCGGCGCCAACGCCGGTGACCAGCTGCTCGGACGACGCGACGGGGTTGCCGTCCCAGTCGCGCCCGCGGGCGAGCCACGGGACGAGCGGGCCGCCGCCCGCGCCCACCGCTTCGGTCACGATCAGGGGATCGAGGCGGAACAGCCGTCCATCCACATTGGCGTAGCGGTCGCACGCCCCGGTGCGGCCCGGCCGGATTCGGCAGAGCACCGGGCAGGCGTCGCACTGGACGACGCCCGGCTCGCGCCTCGTCCGGGCTCCGCTCACGGCCCGCACGCGCCTGCCGTCGCCGGGGCGGCGGGCGCCTGCGAGTTCGCGAGGTCGCCGTAGAGGTCCGGCCGCCGGTCGCGCCACCAGGGCAGGCTCTGCCGCGCGCGCGCCACGTCGTCGAGATCGATCTCGGCGACCAGGAGCTCCGGCACGTCCATTCCGGCCTGCTTGACGATCCGTCCGCCCAGGGGATTGACGATCGTGCTCTTGCCGATGTGCAGCCGCCCGCTCTCGTCGCCCACCCGGTTCGCGGCGACGACGAACACGCCGTTGTCGAAGGCACGCGCCTGGAGCGGCAGGTCCCAGATGGCGACGCGATACTGGTCGTCGCCGTAGGTTGCGTAGGCGATCGGCATGAAGATGATCTCGGCGCCTCTGAGCGCGAGCACGCGCGAGGCCTCCGGATAAAGGCGGTCGTTGCAGATCTGGATCCCAAAGCGCACGCCCTCGAGCTCGAACACCGGCAGCGCGGAGCCGGGCGAGAAGTAGAACTTCTCGTAGCTTCCCGTGCCGCCGCGGAGCTCGCTCGGAAAGTAGGCGGGAAGGTGTGTCTTGCGGTAGGTCCCGACGTGTCGGCCGCCACGGTCGAACACCGCGGCCGAGTTGTAGAAATAGCTCCTCGCCCGCTCGGCGAAGGCGAAGATCATGGCGATCTGCTTCTCGCGGGCAAGGCGGAACAGCGGGTCGGTCCCGGGGTCGGGCAGGCTGATGAAGAACCTCTCGTAGTGCGGCGTGAGCCGGTTGGGAAAGAACGGGCTCAAGAACACCTCCGGGAAGCAGATGATCTCCACGCCCGCGCGCGCGGCCTCCTCCAACATCGCGCACGCCGCTGCCACGCCAGGGGCGCGGTCGTCGCTCAGCACCGGACCGGTCTGCGCCGCGGCTACCGTGATCGTTCGGCCCACTTTCTCCTCCTCCGTTCCAGACGAGCTCCGCCGGGGCGGCGATGCACGCCGCCCGGCCTGGCCGAAGGCAGACTCGGGCGGCCCGGTGGTCAGCGTCCGAGATACGAGGCCAGCACCTCCGGGTTGTTGATCAGCTCGCGCGCACGGCCGGAATAGGCGATCACGCCATCCTTGAGGATGCATGCCGCCTCCGCCACCGCCGCGGCGACCCCCACGTTCTGCTCGACCAGCAGGATCGTATGACCGCGCTCTTGCAGGGTGCGGATGGTCTCGATCACCGTCTCGACGATCCGCGGCGCGAGGCCGACGGACGGCTCGTCCATCAGCAGGAGCCGGGGCCGGGCCATCAGCGCGCGCCCGATCGCCACCTGAGTCTGCTCGCCGCCCGAGAGCGCGCCCGCGCCGCGGCTCCGCCGCTCGTAGAGCGCAGGGAAAAGTTCGAACACGGCCTCGATGTCCTGGCGGATCGCTTTCATGTCGCGACGCGTCGCGGCGCCGAGCTCGAGGTTCTCCTCCACGGTCATGTCGGCGAACACCTCCCGTCCCTGCGGTACCTGCACCACGCCGCGCCGGACCATCACGTGCGAGGGTGCGCCCGCGGCCTCCTCGCCGTCCAGCAGCACCGAGCCCGCCTTGGGCGAAACCAGCCCGCTCAGCGCGGTGAGCACGGTGGTCTTGCCGGAGCCGTTGCCACCGAGGAGCGCGACGATGGCGCCCTTCGGCACGGTGAAGGAAACGTCGCGCAGCACCTCGGTCACGCCGTACCAGACGTTAAGATGCCTTACGTCCAGCATCGATCTGCTTGCCGAGATAAGCCTCGACCACCTCAGGGTCCCGGCGGATCTCCTCCGGGGTCCCGTCGGCGATCTTGAGGCCGGAGTTGAGCACCACCACGCGGTCCGACACGCCCATTACGAGGCGGATCACGTGCTCGATCATCACCAGGGTCACCCCGCGGTCGTCGCGGATGCGCCGGAGCAGGCGGTCGAGCTCCTCGACGCGGTTGATGGACAGGCCCACGGCCGGCTCGTCGAGGAGCACGACCCTGGGCTCGCCGATGAGGGTTCGCGCGATCTCGATGATCCGCTGCTGGCCGAAGGAGAGTGCGTCGCCGGGACGATCGGCGAGGTGCTTGAAGCCGACGAAGGCGAGCGCCTCCATCGATCTGGCGCGCATCTCCGCTTCCTCCTCGCGCATCGCCCCGGTGCGCCACGCCGCCGCGAACAGGTCGGTGCGGCTCGACAGATGCAGCCCGGCCATCACGTTCTCGAGCACCGACATGCCGGGAAAGAGCTGCGAGGCCTGAAAGGTCCGACCCAGGCCGAGCCCTGCGATCCGGTTGGGCTTCAGGCCCGTGATGTCCCGCCCGTCGAGCAGCACGCGCCCGCTGTCCGGCCGGTTCATGCCGCAGATGACGTTGAGGAGCGTCGTCTTGCCGGCGCCGTTGGGGCCGATGACACCGACGATCTCGGCCGCCCGCGTCGCCATGGAGACGCCGGAGAGCGCCCGCACGCCGCCGAACGAGATCGAGACATCGTCGACCGCGAGCACGCTCATGGCTGCTCCGCTGCCGGTGTGCTCGCCGAGGCCCGCTCTTGCGCGCGTTTGGCGCCGCCCGTCAGGTGCAGCGGCTCCTCCCAGCCCGGGAGCCAGCGCTTGAGGAAGACGATCAGTCCGTGCGGCTGGAACAGCATGAAGCCGAGCAGGAGGGCGCCGAAGACGATCTCCTGGGTGGACTTGAACTCGCGTAGCACCTCCATGAGGTAGACGAGGAGCGAGGCGCCGAGCACCGATCCGACCACGGAGCCGAGCCCGCCGACGACGATCATGGCCTTGTGGATGATCATCTGAAAGAGGTCAAAACTCTCGGGCGAGACGAAGCCGAGCACCGCCGAATAAAGGGCGCCCGCGGTGCCGGCATAGAAGCCCGACAGCGCGAACGCCATCGTTTTGTACTTGAGGAGATCGACTCCGAGCGCCTGCGCCGCCGCCTCGCCGTCGCGCATGGCGATGAATGCACGCCCGATGCGCGAGCGCACCACCCGCCATGCAAACAGCAGCAGGAGCACGGTAACGGCCCAGCTCAGGTAATAGATGCCGATGCCCGACCGGATCGGTAGGGGCGCGAAGCTCACCGGCGGCACGGCAAAGCCGCCGGCGCCAAAGGTGACCGACTCCCAGTGCGACAGCAGCCACTGGTTGGCCTGGGCGAAGGCCAGCGTCGCGAGCGCGAGATAGATGCCCGAAAGTCTCAGTGCCGGGAAGGCCAGGAGCGTGCCGATCACCATGGCCATCAGCGCCCCGGCCGGCGCCGCAATCCAATACGGCCAGGCGAGATGGACCTGCAGGAGTCCGGCGCCATAGGCGCCGATGCCGTACATCGCGGCATTGGCGAAAGCGAGCTGCCCGCTGAATCCGACGAGCAGGTTCAGCCCCAGCGCCAGAATGATGTAGAGCATCATCAGATTGCCGACGAACACTGTGTACTGGTTCGCCAGCGCGGGCAGCAGAAGGAGCACGCCAAAGAGCACGACGACGAAGCATCGATTCCCGATCAGCGCCGTCACATCAGACCTTCCGGATTCTCCGTGCGCCGAAAAGCCCGGTCGGCAGGAACACGAGCGCGAACATGATCACCAGGAAGGCAGCCACGTCCTGGAAGCTGGTGTCCAGGTAGCCCGCCGCGAGCTGCTCGAGGATGCCGACCAGAACGCCGCCGACCAGCGCGCCGGGGATGCTGGTGAGGCCGCCGAGCGCGGCTGCGGCAAAGCCCTTGATGAAGAGCACGAAGCCGATATCCGGATAGAGCAGCGTCAAGGGCGCCATCAGCACCGCCGCCGCCCCGGCCACGGCCGCGCTGACCGCGAAGGTGTACATGTAGATGCGGTCGATTCGAAGACCGCAGAGCCGCGCTGCCTTGGGGTTGCTGGCGGAGGCCTGCATCCACTTGCCGATCCGGGTGTGCTTGAAGAACACCGCGAACGCGAGCATGACCAGCACCGCGGCGGCGAGCACCACGAGTTGCTGCGGCATGACCATGATGCTGCCGAGCTGGATCGGCTCGGGCGCGACGATGGGCGGGAAGGCGAGATAGTCGCCCTTGCCGCCCCACACGTAGCGGCCGATCCCCTTGAGGATGAAGGAGACGCCGATGGTGGCGAGCAGCACGCTCGCCAAGCCGTGCTTGAGCACCGGCCGGTAGGCGATGCGATCGGTCAGCACGCCCAGCGCGAAGGCGCCGGCGACGGCGAGCACCAGCGCAGGAACGTAGGGAATGCCGAAGATCACGTGGCCGGTATAGGCGAAGAACCCGCCCATCATGAACAGCTCGCCGTGGGCGAGGTTCACCACCTCGGTCGACTTGTAGACGATGACGATGCCGAGGGCGACGAGGGCGTACAGCGCCCCCGTCGTGATTCCCGTGGCCATCAGATAGCTGAACATCGTCATGGGGCGCGGGCCTCACGGCGCAGGTCATGCGCGACCGTCATTGCAGCGCGACGGTGCCGGCGTACGCGACCGTGCCGTCCTCGAGCCCGACGAAAGCCGGGCTCTGATTGCACTGGTGGGTGTTCGCGCACGAGATCGGGCCCGGATAGATCGAGCTCTCGAAGTCCACGATGTTCTCGTAGTTGGCGAGGAACTTCTCGCGCGTCAGCTCGGGCCCCGTCATCTCGAGCACCTCGACGAACACCTCGGCGGCGGCGATGCCCATCAGGTTGAACACCGAGAGCTCGTCGTTGGGGAACTTCGCCTTCAGCCGCTCGCGCCACTCGGCGTACTGCTCGTTCTCGGGATGGCCGGGCACGGTGGTGATGCTGACGAAGTCATCGAGCGCGCCGTCGATGTTGATCTGGCTCTGCAGCGACGGCAGGTCCTGGATCGCGGTCTGGCCGATCCAGGAGGGGTGGTAGCCGATCTTGATCGAGTCCCGGATCAGCACGGCTGCCGGCTTGGGGTACACGACCGCAAGCACCGCGTCCGCATTGGCGCTCTGGAGCCGGAGCGCCTGCGCGGTGCCATCGTTCTGATCGATGGTCATCTCCTCGTCGGCCACCGGCTCGATACCCGCCTTCTCGAACGCCTCCAGCATCGCCTCGTAACGCGACCGCCCCCAGGCGTCGTGCTGCGCCACGATGGCGATCCTCTCGGCGCCGTGGTCGAGCGCCCACTGGAGCTGGGCGCGGCTCTCGATCGAAGCGGTGAGCTGCGTGGTGTAGATGTTCGGCGCCGGCGGCTCGGTAATGCCGTCGTCCACCGCCGCGAAGATGTGGAACGGCACGCCCGAGCGCTCGATCTCGGGGCGCGCCGCCAGGGTCGAGTTCGAGCACGCACCGCCGATGATGGCGAACACCTCGTGCTCGTAGACGAGCTTCTTCACCGCGGCGATGGCGCCCTCGGGCTTGCACAGGTCGTCCTCGCGCACGAGCGTGAGCTTGCGCCCGTGGACGCCGCCCTCTTCGTTGACCTTGTCGAAGTAAACCTCGACCCCGTTCATGGAGAGCTTGCCGTAGATGTAGACGGGCCCGGTCAGCGGGCCGAAGGAGCCCACCTTGATCTCGTCCTCGGTCACGCCGGGGACGTCCTGCGCCCATGCGGCTCCGGCCAGTCCGACAGCCATCGCGGTGGCGGCCGCAGTGGCGATCCCGTGTCTCAAGAGTTTCATGGTCTCCTGCCTCCCATCGTTCATCCGGCACAAACGCTGCCGGCCCCATCCCGAGGATCCGGGATACCTCTTGCACATGCTACCCCGGCTCGCTCGCGCCGCGTGGGCGGGAATGCCGCCAGAGTGGGTCGCTCGGGTAAGAGAGCAGCCACATGCGAGCCTGACCAGCCCTTTCGGGCATCGCTGGGTACTTCCCTTGCTGGGGGATCTTCCGCGCTGCCGGGCGATGTCTCGAACACGCGTCGGTCCTACTCCGCCGCCCAGCCCGGCGCCCGCGCCGGGACCGCCTCGAGCAGCTCGACCGCCTCGGCGAGCGGCATCACCTCGGCATACTTCTCGGACATGTCGAACAGGTTGACCGCGTGGCTCACCCGGCTGCGATCATAGACGCAATCCCATGGCACCACGACCTTGAAGTTATAGGCGAAGGCGTCGACCACCGAGCCGCGCACGCAGCCACTGGTGGTGCAACCGGTGACCACGAGCGTGTCCACCTTCAGGTCGATCAGGTAGCTCGCCAGCGGCGTGCCGAAGAAGGCGCTCGGGTGCCTCTTGGGGAGCAGCACTTCGCCCTCGCGGGGAGCGATCTCCTTGGGAAACTGATAGCCCCTTGGCGGAATGGTCATGATGGAGGGGGTCTTCTCGGCGAGCCGGCCCAGGTCGAACTTCTCCTTGGGCGCGACGTAGGGGTAGAGCACCGGCCAGCCGCGGCTGCGGAAGGTCTCCAAGAGCGTCGCGATCCCCGGCACCGCCTGCCAGGCCACCTCGCCGCAGCTGGTCGGAAACTCCTCGACCGCCTCCCAGAACGGCCTCGGTTCGGTGCCGGTCGTGCGGTACTGCACGTCGATGACGAGAAGCCCCGGACGTTCGCCGATGCCGGACTTGCCACCGAATCCCGCGGCGCGGTAGGCCCGCTGCTCCTCCGCGCTGATGATGCCCTCCCAGGGCTTCGTCATGGCTGCCTCCTCTGGCGTCCGTTCCGGTGCCGGCGCCCGGCGCATCAGCGCGCGAGCGGCCGGCGGAGATAGTCCCCGTGGCCGGGCCGGCCGACGAGCTCGCCGTCTCTCATCACCACCGTGCCGCGGACCATGGTCATCACGGGCCAGCCCTTGAACGTCCAGCCATCGTAGGGCGAGTAGTCGGCGTACGAAAGAAGGTCCTCCGCCCGGCAGGTCTTCTCGAGGTCCAGGTCAACCACGGTGAGGTCGGCGTCGGCACCAACGCCGAGGTGGCCCTTGCGCGCGGCGAGTCCGAAGATGCGCGCCGGCGCCGCCGAGACGAGCTCCGCGATCCGCTCCAGCCGCAGCCCGCGCTTGTGATGGCCCTCGCTCAAGAGCACCGGCAGAATGGTCGCCGTGCCCGGGAAGCCTTGCGCGGCCTGCCAGATGTTCTTGTCCTTCGCTGCCCGCTGGCGCGGCACGTGGTCCGATCCCACCACGTCCACCGTACCGTCGGCCAGTGCGTTCCATAACGCCTCCACGTCCTCTGCCGTCCTGAGCGGCGGATTCGCCTTGCCCAAGCTGCCGAGGTCGGTGTCCATGGTGTGCGTCAGGTAATGCGGGCAGGTCTCGACGAAGATGCGCCCGTAACGCTCGCGGTAACGGCGGATCTCGTCCACGCCCGAGGCGCAGCTGACGTGGACGAAGTAGATCGTGGTGCCGAGGTGCTCGGCATAGACCATGGCGCGCACGATGTTCTCGGTCTCGGTGAACGCAGGCTTAGTTAGACAGTAGTCCTTGAGCGAATCCAGGCCCTGCTCCATCGCCCGCCACTTGAAGCGGTTGACGAGCTCGATGTTCTCCGGGTGGATGCACTGCACGACCTGCGGAAAACCGGCGGCGGTCCTCATCAGATCGTACATGAAGCCCTCGTCCGTCCCGGCCAGGCCCATGTAGCGGCCCTCCTCCCCCTTGAAGTTCATGAAGTATTTGAACGAGGTCACGCCGCAGTCCTCGACCAGTTTCGGGAACTCGTCGAGATGGACCTCGGCCGCGGTTGAGAAATGAAAGCCGAAGTCGACATGCGCGCGCTCGGCGCACTGCCCGAGGCGCTCCTCGAACACGTCGGCGTACGGCTCACTGTTCATAAGATGGGCGAGCACCGTGGTATGGCCGCCGATCGCGGCCGAGGCCGTTTCGGTACGGTATTCCTCCACCGGCTCGGCGAAGCCGAAGTGGAGGTGCGCGTCCATCGTGCCGGGGAAGACGTGCTTCCCGGTGACGTCGATCACCGCGCGCGCGCTGGGCGCCGCCTCGCCAGGGCTCAGGATTCCAGCGATCCTGCCATCGCGGACGGCGATGTCGGCCGGGCGCGCGCCGATCTCGGGAAAGACGACCGTCGCTCCCCTCAGGACGCAGTCGAGATCCATGACCTTGCCTCCCCCGTCTCGTGCGCGGTTCTCAATCCCGACGCGGTGGCCCGACCACATCGGCGCGAGTGGCTGCCTCGGGCCCGCCGAGCGCGGCGAGGGATTGCTCGACGATCCCGCGGTCGATGTCGCGCGTGATGAAGACCAGCCTCGAGCGCTGGTCCGGCAAGGGCCAGCGCTCGAGGCGCACCGGTTCGGCGAACGCGTGCTGAACGGTCTGGATCACGTACGGGCGCGCCTCGCCATTCCCGATCCGGACCAGGCCTTTCACGCGCAGGAGGTCCTCAGCGTTGCGCCTACGCAACAGCTCGACCCAGCCGGCGTACCCGGCCCAGCTCACGGGAAAGTCGAAACAGGCAGAGTACGAGCGGATGCGCGGATCGTGGCGGCCCACGCCGTGGGCGTGGTCGAGCGCGCCGGAATCGGCGTGATCGTGGTCGTGCTCCGCGATCGGTGGATCCTGCAGCCAGCGCTCCGCATCCGCTCTGCCGACGGCATCGTAGAGGCCAATGCCGACGATCCGCTCAGGCTCGACCTCGCCCATCGCGACCTCGAGGATCGGCGCACCCCGGTTGAGGGCGCGCAGCCGGGCCCGCAACGACGCCACCCCCTCCGAGGCGACGTCGGCTTTGGTGATCAGGAGGCGATCGGCGATCGCCGCCTGCTTGGCCGCCTCGGCATGCGAGGCGAGCTGGCCGAGGCCGAAGATCCCGTCCACCGTCGCCACGATGCCATCCACGACGTAATGCCGGGTGACGAAAGCGTGTCGCAAGAGCGTGTGCAGGATCGGCGCCGGATCAGCGAGCCCGGTCGTTTCGATCACCACCCGGCCAAACGCCGGCACCTCACCGCGCACGCGGCGGAAGTACAGGTCGGCCAGCGTGTCGGCAAGCGTGTTGGCAATGGTGCAGCAAAGGCAGCCCGAATCGAGGAGCACGACGTTCTCCTCGCCTTGCGTCACCATGAAATGATCGAGGCCGATCTCGCCGAACTCGTTGACGATGACCGCCGTGTTCGCCATGCCGGGGTGGCGCACCAGGCGATTGAGCAGGGTGGTCTTGCCGCTGCCCAGGAATCCAGTCAGCACCGTGACCGGTATCGGTGGCTTGGCTCCGCCAGCAGCGCCCGCCGTCACCTCGGAAGCTCCTTCCCCCCCGGCTCTCCTGAATCGAGGCATAGCGCATTTCGGCCCGAGCCTCAAACGGCGCGCTGCGCGGCCTACCGGCCGCGATCGCCCGAAGGCTGTCGCGCTTTGAGCCTTGGGGAACGTCATGGGCCTGACTTGACATTCGTCGCGCCCGCGCATGAACTGACGGGAGCTGATCCGGGGGAGCGCGGGAGACGGCTTCGGGAAGGAAGGCAGTTTCGGACAATCGGTCGCTGGCTTCAGGACATCGGGCGGCGCAGGCTATGGAAGCTGGCGGGACGCAGGCACGAGCGATCGCGACAGGCCAGGAGGCGCTTGCCGCCTGGGCGTCGGGCCTGAGGTGGCAGGACATCCCGCGAAGCATCCGCGGGCATGCCGCCCTCGTCCTCGCTGATGATCTCGCGGCGATCATCGCCGCGCGCGACGAGCCGGAAATCGTGGCTTTGCAGAACGGCCTCGCCGCTTCCAGCGGCCCGGCCGAAGCGACCGTGTTCAACGGGCGCGGCCAGCGCTTCGACCGCTATTCGGCAGCGATCGCCAACGGTAGCGCCGCCGACTGGTGCGAGCTCGATGAAGGCTACCGCCGCGTCATCTGCCACGCCGGGCTCTATTGCGTGCCCGCTCTTCTGGCCGAGGCCGAGGCCACCGGCGCCAAAGGTGAGGATCTCCTGCGCGCCCTCGTCATCGGCTACGAGGTCGCCAGCCGGGTCGCAAGGACCTTCACGTTCGAGCAGCTCACGCTGCATCCGCACGGCAGCCTCGCCGCCGTTGGTGCGGCGGCCGCGGTCGCGGCCCTGCGCCGCCTGCCGGTCGCGACCTTGGCGTCGTCGATCTCCTCGGCCGCGACCATGGTCATGCCGGCGCCGTACAACCATGCCATCCAGGGCGCGCTCGTGCGCAATGTCTGGCCCGGCGTCGGCGGCGCCATCGGGCTGCGGGCCGCGGACTGGGCAACGATCGGGATCGCAGGGCGGCCGGAGAGCCTGTACGATGTCTACGCTGGCGCCTTCGGCGCTGACGTCGATCCCGCTGAGCTCACCGACGGGCTCGGCGCGAGCTGGGCGCTGTCCGACGGCTATCACAAGATCCACGCCTGCTGCCAGTACGCCCACTCGGCCGTCGAGGCGTCGCTCGCGCTCATGGAGCAGCTGCCGCCGGGCTGGTCGACGGGTTCGTTGAAGCAGATCCGGATCGAGACCCACCGATACGGTCTCACGCTCGACAACCTCCATCCGAGAACGACGCTCGCGGCCAAGTTCTCGATGCAGCACATCCTCGCCGCGACCGCCGCGTTCGGGCACGCCGGCGCCGCCGCCTTCTACGCCCACACGCTCCATGATCCCGACATCGCCACCTTGCGCCAGGCCGTGGAGATCACCGCCTTCGAGCCCCAACCCGAGTGGCCGAATGACCGTCCGGCCAGGGTGACGTGGGCGTTCGAGGACGGGACGATGCTCAGCGAAGTCTGCCTGAGCGCTCGCGGTGGCCCCGACCGGCCGTTCCAGGCTGCCGAGATCGAGGCCAAGGTCGTCGGCATCGTCGACACGGTCTATCCCCGCATGGGGGGCTGGCTCGTTCCGATCATGCGGCTCGATCAAGCGGGGCTCGATGCGACCTGGGGGTCGACCGTGGCCCGCATGACCGAAGGCTGACCCGCATGCGTTCCGACTTCGACATCACCACGGACGTCCTCGTGGTCGGCGCCGGGGCCTGCGGTCTGGCTGCCGCGATCGCCGCGCACGATGCCGATGCCGAGGTCGCGATCGTTGAGAAAATGCAGCGGCCGGGCGGCAATTCCGCGCTGAGCACGGGTTCGATACCGGCCGCCGGAAGTCGCTTTCAGCGGGAGGCGGGAATCGACGACGATCCGCGGCGGATGATCGCGGATCTGATGCGCGTGAGCGGTCGTCACGACTGCGCAACGATCACCCGCTGCCTTGCCGAGCAGTCGGCATCGTTGGTTGAATGGCTGGTCGACGGGATCGGCGCGCGGCTGCTGCTGATTACCGACTACTGCCATGTCGGTCACAGCGTACCGCGACTGCACGCCCCTCGATCGAGGCGCGGTCAGGACCTGGTCGACGATCTGCTGAAAGCGGCCGGCGGGCGCGGCATCCCGCTCGCCCTGGGCAACGACGTCAGCGAGCTGATCGTCGAGGAGGGCGCCGTGGTCGGCGCCATGGTCGGCAGCGACCGGATCGGCGCCGGGAAGGTCGTTCTCGCCACCAATGGGTTCGCGGCGAACCCTGAGCTGGTCCGGCGGTGGTGCCCGGACATCGCGGCCGCCGAGTATTTCGGCGCGCTCGGCAGCACCGGCGAGGCCATGCTCTGGGGCGAGGCGCTCGGCGCCGAGCTCGCCAACATGGGCGCCTACCAGGGCTACGCCGCGGTCGCCCATCCCCACGATACGCTTCTCTCGTGGACGACGATTGAGAAGGGCGGAATCCTCGTCGGCGCCGACGGAGGGCGCTTCGGCAACGAGGATCTGGGCTACTCGGGCTTCGCGCCGCGCGTCATGGCCCAGGGCACGTTCGCTTACGCGGTCTACGATGCCAGGATCCACGAGATCGCCTGTCTCGAGGACGAGTACGCCGAGCTTGCCGGCATGGGTGGTGTGCGCCACGCCGACGATGCTTCCGAGCTTGCCGCGCTGATGGCGATCGACGGTGACGGCTTGCGGGCGACGCTCGATGCCCATGCGGCCGCGGCGCGGGGCGAGCGTGCGGATGATTTCGGCCGCCGGAGCTTCGGTCTTGCGCCACTTTCGCCGCGTTATGCGATCGCCAGGGTCAAGCCCGGGTTGTTCCACACCCAGGGCGGGTTGCTGGTCGACGATCGGGCGCGCGTGCTGCGCAGGGATGGCCGCCCGATACCGAATCTCTTTGCCGGCGGCGGGGCCGCGGCCGGCATCAGCGGTCGGAACGGCGCCGAGGGTTACGCCTCCGGCAATGGTCTCCTCACGGCGCTCGGCCTCGGCCGCATCGCCGGCCTGGCGGCGGCACAGGAGATCCGGACGGCGCCAAGATGAGCGCACGCTTGCCGCCGGTGCGTCGGCCCGTCGAGATTGCGCATGCTGCAGCGCTCCGAGCATTGCGGGCGAGACGGTGGCTCACGGCTGACGAGGAATTCAGCCGGACGCCGATGATTGCCGCGCCCTACCGTGACGCCTGGCCTTTGGCGGGACCTGGGGAGAGTGACCGGTGATTCGGGACGTCAAACCGATCGGAAGCGCGGCTGAACGACGCGCGGACCTGCGAGCGAAGGTCGAGGCACGCCGCGCCCTGCTGGTTCCCGGTGCTGCGAACGCCCTTACCGCCCGGATCATCGAAAGCCTGGGCTTCGAGGTCGCGTACGTCAGTGGCGCCGGAGTCGCGAACATGCAGCTCGGTGTCCCGGACATCGGGCTCGTGACCCTGACCGAACTCGCGGACACGACGGCGGCGATCGCCGAGATCTGCTCCTTGCCGCTGATCACCGACATCGACACCGGGTACGGCAATGCGATCAATACCTTTCGGACGGTCCGCGTTCTGGAGCGTGCCGGCGCCGCCGCCTTGCAGATCGAGGACCAGGTATTCCCCAAGAAGTGTGGCCATTTCGCGGGCAAGGCGCTGATCTCCGAGGCCGAGATGGTGGCGAAGCTGAAGGCGGCGCTCGATGCGCGCGACGATTCCAACCTGCTGATCATCGCAAGGACCGACGCGCGGGCAATCGAGGGCTTCGATCGCGCCTTGGAGCGCGCCGCGACCTATGCCGAGGCCGGTGCCGATCTCACCTTCGTCGAGGCTCCGATCAGCGTCGACGAGCTGGCGGCGATCACCCGGCGGCTGCCGGCGCCGCAGGTGGCCAACATGGTCGTCGGTGGCAAGACGCCGCTCTTGCCGCAGACCGAGCTGGCCAAACTCGGCTTTGCCGTCGTTCTCTATGCCAATGCCGCCCTTCAGGCCTCGATCCGGGCGATCGGCGACGTGCTCGGCGCGCTCCGTCGCGAGGGCAGGCTCGACGCGGTCATCGATCGCCTGGCCGATTTCGACGAACGCCAGCGCATCGTCAACAAAGAGGCCTATGACGCTTTGGAAGAGCGCTATGCAACCTCGAGCTCGACCTGGCAGCGCCGGTCCAACGAATGACATACGGCCGGATCATGAAAGGGCAGAAAACGGCGGGCCGGGAATTCTCGAGACGTAGCCCGAGAAGCCGGGACCCGGTTGCCGTCGTCCGAGATCGGCTCGGGACCATGAACACGGGGTTCAAGTCTCATACCGATCCCACAAAGTCCTGACCTACGGGATCGGTATCGCGCGCGGGGTTGGTTGGTCGGCCGCGCGCCCCAAAAAGAAGGATGATGCCGGGCGAACAAAGGTTCAAACTTTGTGAGCCTGGTATCAGATGTGGCGGAACGACAACCATGAACCTGCCGAAGCACGACCGGTACGATTACGTCCCACTGATCGCGCGCAAAGACTACAGCTGGCCGGATGGCGAACGGCTCGCCGTATGTATTTGCAACAATATCGAGGTTTTCGGCTTTCTCACCGGGTTGGGCAGTGACGGCGCAGTGGTCGGCGCCCCGCAGTCGACCCGCAACTACGCCTGGCGCGACTATGGCAACCGCGTCGGCCAATGGTACCTGTTCGACCTGCTCGACGAGCTCGATCTGGTCGTCTCGCACAACGTCAACTCGCTGGTCTTCGACGAGTGTCCGGAGATCGCCGACCGGATCCGCGAGCGCGGCGACGAGGTCGTCGGCCACGGTCGGACCAACGCCGAGCGGCAGGATCACCTGTCCGAAGCGGATGAGGCGCGCCTCATCGCCGAGTGCACCGAGGGCATCGCGGAGCACATCGGATCACGGCCCAAGGGCTGGCTCGGCCCGTACCTTGCGCAGTCGCCGGTGACCCTCGATCTGCTGAAGGAGGCCGGCTATGAATACGTGATGGACTGGCCTTGCGACGACCAGCCCATCTGGATGCGGACCCGCTCGGGCCCGATCCTCGCCATCCCCTATTCCGTCGAGGTCAACGACTCCCCGGCGCTCGTCTTCCGTCAGCACAGCGCGCGCGAATTCGAGGCAATGATGATCGACGATTTCGACGAGATGCTGGAGCAGTCGAGGAAGTGGCCGCTCGTCTACTCGGTCTCGCTGCACCCCTTCATCATCGGCCAGCCGTTCCGGCTGCGCGCGCTCAGGCGGGCGCTCGGCCACATACTCGAGCATCGCGCCAGCATCTGGCTCACGACACCAGGGCGGATTGCCGATTACTGCATCCGCATGCCCAAGGGCACGATCCCCTGATCCTAGACCATTTTCCCCTTGGGTGGACCCGCGGCCCCGGCCCGCTCCCCTCCCAACCACCCACCGATGGTACCCTTGGGGTGGTTGGGAGGGGGAGCGGGCTGGTGCGAGCCGATCGAAAAATGCGCTAGAACGAAGCTTGGACGCCACGCTTTGCACCGTCATTGCAAGGAGTGTAGCGACGAAGCAATCCACAACGCCGCTCCTGGATCGCCGCGGGCGCTGGCGCGCCCGCGGCGATGACGCCGCGAAGGCGAGTGGCCGCTCCCTGGCGCGCGTTCTCAAATGCGGGAAACCAGCCCGGTAGTGACGCAGTTCACACCCGTCGGCTGAGGAAGTTGCCGATACTTCCGTCCTGGTCCTGGGAGGGAGCGGTCGATGAGCGCGCATTTCCGCCTTGGCTTGCTTTGCTGCGCGGCCTGTTGCGGGCTCCTGGCCACACTACCGCTTGGTGCGGGCGCGCAGGCTCGCGGCCCCGTCCTGCAGTACTTCGAGAGCCCCTACGAGTTCACCCTGCGGCGCATGCCCGACATCTTCATGGCGGGGTACGGTGCGCTCTGGTTGCCCCCGACCGGCCGCGCGCAAGGCGGACAGTCCGTGGGCTACGATGTCTTCGACCGCTTTGACCTCGACGACACCTTCTATGGCAACCGGGAGCAGCTCACCCGTCTGATTCGCGAGGCGCACAAGGCGGGCCTTCGGGTCTATGCGGACATCGTCCTGAACCACAACGCCTACGCCAATCTGGCGACGCCGGAGTTCGTCGCGCAGGGCGACTACCCCGGCTTCGCGCTGACGCTGCCGCAGGACATCGACGGCGACTTCCATGGTGCGTTCGAGGCGGGCGATCTGAACGGACGCATCAATGGCGGCCTCATGGACATCGCCCAGGAGAAGAACCACCGCTTCGTTCGTCACCCCGTGGCTCCTACCGATCCAGCCAACCTGGCCAACGAGCCGGCGCTGGAGGCGAACCGGAGCTTCTACCCCGACGTCGATCACCGGTCGCCGGCGGCGCTGGGCGACACCTCCGCCGATCGCCACACGCCCTCGGGCTTCAACCTCGACACGCCGGCTGCCGGCGATCCGGTGATCGAGAATGCGAACGACCTTCTGGCGCGCTACTGCCGCTGGATGATCGAGGTGGTCGGCTTCGACGGCTTCCGTCTGGATGCCGCCAAGCACGTGCCCACGTTCTTCTGGAACGACATCTACGACCCGGCCGTGGCCGGCATCGGACCGGGCGGCTCGGCGCCCTACAGCTTCGGCGAGGTCATCGAGGGCCACAACTTCGACCTGCTCAGGTCCTATGCCCGCAAGGACGGCTTCGGCAATCGCGACGTCCTCGATTTCCCCCTCTATTTCACCATGCGCGACATCTTGAATGCGCAGGGTTTCGGCGACATGCGCCTTCTGGAGCGCGCCAGTGTCGACGGCGCCGATGGCAATCCCAACGACGGCACGCTCGGCGTGACCTTCGTCCAGAACCACGACGCGCACGCGCCACCGCCCGCGAGCGACAACCTCGCCTATGCTCACATCCTGACGCGCACCGGCTATCCCATCGTGTACTTCAACGCGGGCGGCTTCGGCGATGGGCGCGACTTCCCCGAGCCCGGCCGGGGCGATGCGCTTGGCGGCGAGTTCGGCGAGATCATCACGACGCTGGTGGACATCCACAACGCGTACGCGCGCGGGCCTCACATCACGCGCTTCGCGGATAGCGACGTCTACATCTACGAGCGTGATCAGGCGCTGGTGGTCGGCCTCAACGACAACGAGGCATTCGCCGCCGACCGGACCATCCAGACCTCTTTTCCTGCCGGCACGGAGCTGGTCGAACTGGTCGGCAACCAGGGCGCCAGCGATCGCCTGGTGGTCGGTCCTGATGGTCGGGCTGACGTCACCATTCCTCGCAACCAGAACGGGCTTGGCTACGCGATCTGGGGGCCACGCGCTCCCCAAGGAGCGCAGAATGGCGAGGCGCTCGTCCTTTCGCCGGTGGCCTCGGTGATCGGTGCCGACGGGCCCCTGGTGCCTGCGGCGGAGCGGCGGCTCACAACCATCGAGCGTGTGAGCGCCCCTTCGGCGACCCTCACCCTCACCCTCGAGGACCAAGGGCTGGACGACAACGCGCTCCTGCGCATCGACGGCGGCACCGTGAACATCGTCGGGACGCAGCCGGTGCCAAGCGGCGAATTCGCCGGCTTTCAGCCTTTCACCGAGAGCGATCCGGGCGCATCAGGGGGAGGTGTGTACGCGGCAACCCTCGATCTCGCACAGCTCGATCCAGGGCTGCACTACATCGAGGTGATCGCCTTTCTCGAGCGCGATCCGTGGCAGCCGCCGATCTGGCAAACCTTCCGCAAGGTGATCGAGGTCGATCGCTGATACGAGGATCACGAAGACTTGACCAACGACCGCTCTTCTTGTCACCCCCGGGCTCGACCCGGGGGTCCAGCCTGGATGCCCCGGTTGAGCCGGGGCATGACAGAAAAGAGGCACGGACCATCGGTCGCGACCTCATCGGGTCGTATGAGGTAAAAGCGACAGGCTTCGATTCAGCCCCCGCAGCCCCTGCGGGGTTCGCCGCGTGTCACGCTCGCCTCCACCCCGCATGCGGCAACAGCGCGCTCGGTTGGTGCACTGACGCCTTCGCTTGCTCCCCTTGTCATTGCCGGGCTTGACCCAGCAATCCACACTGGCGCCAAGGCCTGCCTTGCGGATGGATGCCCGGGTCAGGGCATGACGAACAACGGCACGTTCCGCACTAGGAACAAGCTCGGGGCCACGCCCGGCACCGGCATTGCGAGGAGCATAAGCGACCAAGCCATCCAGACGCCGCTTCTGGATCGCGACGGGCTTTTGCGACCTCGCGATGACGCTGAAACCGACCGGAGGATCGACGCCAGGACCAGGGTGATTGCGGCGGACCGCTTCATCTCGACGAGCATGCCTCGCCTCCTTTGGCGCTGAGGATCCCCGACGCTTACTTACGGTCGGCCCGAGGCAGACGGACGATCGCGCGCAGGCCGCCGCCGGCCCGGTTCGCGAGCGTGATGTCGC
>JBOHKK010000042.1:20811-24788 GCA_050729115.1 Geminicoccaceae bacterium
GGCGATCGCCATGCCCAGGCCGATGCCGCCGGTTTCCTTGCTGCGCGACTCCTCGAGACGCACGAACGGCGCGAACACGCGCTCGAAGTCCGCCTCGGGGATGCCGGGGCCGTCGTCGTCGATCATGATCTCGAACGCCTCGCCGGTGCGCTCGAGCGCGACCCGGGCACGCTGGCCATAGGCCACCGCATTCTCCACGAGATTACGGACCCCGCGCTTCAGGCTCACCGGCCGGCAGGGATAGGGGGTCTTCTCGGCGCCGGTGAAGACGACGTCCATGCCCATCTCCGCCAGGTCCTCGCACAGGCTCTCGATCAGCGCCCCGAGATCCACCGTGCGCGTCTCCTCGCGCGCCGCCTCCTCGCGCGCGAACGCGAGCGTCGCCTCGGTCATGCGCTGCATCTCGTCGAGGGTCTCGAGGATCCGGGCGCGGGTCTCGTCGTCCTCGACGAACTCGGCGCGCAGGCGCAGCGACGTGATCGGGGTGCGCAGATCGTGGCTGATCGCCGCCAGCATCCGGGTGCGGTCCTGGACGAAACGCTGCAGGCGCTGGTGCATCTGGTTGAACGCGCGCGTGGTCTGGCGGACGTCGAGCGGCCCCTGCTCGGCGAGCGGCGCCACCGTCTCGCCGCGGCCGACGCTCTCGGCCGCTGCCGCCAGCTGCGCCATCGGCCGGGTGATCCGGCGCACCATGAGAATCACGATCAGCGACAGGGCGACCGCCATGACGCCCATGGAAAGGAGCGACGGCAGCGCCCACCGGGGCGAGGGTGCGGGCACGCTCATCCCGGCGTTCAACCAGCGGCCGTCGTCGAGGCGCGCCGAGATCAGGAGGCTTTGGGCGGCCCGGTGGTGGCGGCGCAGCCCGCGCCGGCGGTCATCGCGATCACCATCGGGCCCGACCTCGTCGGCGCGCGCCGGCACGACGTCGCCGCGGCCGCGGTCGTCATCGTCGTCGTCGATCCGCCAGAGGCCGTCGTCGTCGCGCAGATCGACCACGACCTCGCGCACCAGGCCGTCATCGATCAGGCTCTTGAGGCGCCGCTGCAGGTGGTTGTCGATCCGCCCGGCCTGGTCGGTCCGGGCGGCCCGCTCCTCGGCCAGCCAGAAACGCAGGTGGCCGGTGCTGGCGCTGCCCAGGATCTGACCGTGCAGCGCCGGCGGCGTGCTCTCGATCAGGCGGACCACCGAGGCGGTGCGCTCGAGGATCTGCTTGCGCTCGGCGGCCCGGATGGCGATCCGCCGCTCGTCCATGAAGATCAGGACGCTCGCCGCCTGCGACAGGATCAGAGCGAGCAGCAGGAGCGCGATCAGCTGCCCCGCGAGCCGGCGCGGCCAGAGGCGACGCAGCAGATCCAGAGCCGAGCTCATCCGTGCTCCACGTCGGCGGCGAGCATGTAGCCGCCGCCCCACACCGTCTTGATCAGGCTCGGCTCCCTGGGATCGGCCTCGATCTTCTTGCGCAGGCGACTCACCTGGTTGTCGATGCTGCGATCGAACACGCCCGCGGCGCGGCCGCGGGTGATGTCGAGCAGCTGATCGCGGCTGAGCACCATCTTCGGGTGATTGAGCAGCGCGCAGAGCAACAGGAACTCGGTCGTGCTGAGCGGGATGCCGACGCCGTCCTCGTCCATCAGCTCGCGCCGCCCGACGTCGAGCCGCCAGCGCTCGAAGCGGACGATCCCGGCGCTGGGCGGCCGCCGCTGCCGGGGCAGGCTGTTGGCGCGCCGGAGCACCGCCTTGATCCGGGCCAGAAGCTCGCGCGGATTGAACGGCTTCACCACGTAGTCGTCGGCGCCCAGCTCGAGGCCGACCACCCGGTCGGTGTCCTCCGCCATCGCGGTCAGCATGATCACCGGGACATCGGTCGTGGCGCGCAGCTGCCGGCACAGCGACAGCCCGTCCTCGCCGGGCATCATGATGTCCAGGACGACCAGGTCGATGGCGCTCGTGTCCAGGACCCGGCGCGCGCGCGCCGCGCTCTCGGCGACGCTCACGCGCAGCCCGCATTTGGCGAGATACCTCGCCAGCAGGTCGCGGATCTCGCGGTGGTCGTCGACCACCAGGACGTGCGTGGAGGACTCCATCACCACCTCGGCCTCTGGCGAAGTATGGCGCGGCCGGAACCGCTTGCCGCGGGAAACTTGTATCAAAATGTGTCAAGAGGTGGGCGGTGGCACAATTGATGACAATTTGCCGCTAGGTGCGACCAACTTCTGCGACGTTTAGTTCGTCCCATGGGGGTCATGGCAACCACTCCAACGAGGTTCGAGAGATGATCAAGACCAGCAGGCTGCTGATGACCACCGGCGCGGTCGCGCTCGGCGCGACCGTGCTCGCCGGCGCCACCCTGGCGGGCGGGGGCCACCATGGCCGCGGCCATCAGGGCGGAGCGTGGCTGTTCGAGAACTTCGATGCCAACGATGACGGCAGGATCACCCAGGTCGAGATCGAGGAGGTGCGCCAGGGCCAGCTCGAGGAGTTCGATGCCGACGGCGACGGCAGCCTGAGCCTGGAGGAGTACCAGGCGCTCTGGCTGGACGCCATGCGCGAGCGCATGGTCGACCGCTTCCAGGCGCACGACGACGACGGCGACGGCCTGGTCACGGTGGCGGAGTTCGGCGAGCGCTTCGACGGCATCATCAGCCACCTCGACGACGACGGCGATGGCGAGCTGACCATGGACGAGCTGCGGAGCCGGCATCGCGATCGCGACCGTGGCGACGATCGGGACTGAGCGTAGCTGTGGCCGGCCATCTTCCGGAGACGTCTGGCCGGAGACGTCTGGCCGGAGACGTCTGGCCCCGGAGACGTCTGGCCGGAGACGTCTGGCCGGAGACGTCTGGAAGGTGGCTGGCGCATCCTTTCCCGGCGGTTGACGAATGTCATCGATCGCGCTGTTCTTCGCGTCAGGTCGCAGGCGCCGGCCTCGTCCGTTCGACCGGCATGCGAACCTGCGGCCCATGCCTGAGGTGGCGGTATCGCGCGCGCCGCCCCTGTCATCGTCACCAACCTGAGGGAGAGCCCGATGCGTCAGGAAATCATCGATCTGTACGACGACTACACCCACGAGCGGATCGGCCGCCGGGTGTTCATGGACCGCCTCGCGGTGCTCGCGGGCGGTACGGCGGCCGCATCCGCCGTTCTGCCGATGCTCGTGAACAATTACGCCAAGGCGGCGATCGTCGCGCCCGACGACGACCGGATCACCGCCGAGGAGGTGACTTTTGCGGGCGCCGACGGCGACGTGACCGGCTACCTGGTCCGGCCGGCCGACGCCTCCGGGCCGCTGCCCGGGGTCGTGGTGATCCACGAGAATCGCGGCCTCAACCCGCATATCGAGGACGTCGCCCGGCGCGTGGCGCTCGAGGGCTTCGTCGCGCTTGCCCCCGATTTCCTCTCCCCGCTCGGCGGCACGCCCGACGACCAGGACCAGGCTCGGGAGATGATCGGCCAACTCGATCGGCCCCAGACGGTGCAGAACGCGGTCGCCGCCGTCGCCTTCCTCAAGGATCACGACGCCACCACCGACAAGGTCGGCGTAGTCGGCTTCTGCTGGGGCGGCGCCATGACCAACCAGGTCGCGGTCCACTCGGCAGACGTGGCCGCCGCGGTGCCCTACTACGGTTCCCAGCCGGCGACCGAGGACGTGGCCAAGATCCAGGTGCCGCTGCTGCTGCAGTACGCCGGGCTCGATGAGCGCATCAACGCCGGCATCCCCGCCTATGAGGAGGCCTTGCAGGCCGCTGGCGCCGACTACACGGTTTACATCTACGAGGGCGCCAACCACGCCTTCAACAACGACACCAACGAGGCGCGCTACGACCAGGAGGCGGCGGACCTCGCCTGGTCGCGCACGATCGAGTTCTTCAAGGAGCACCTCGCCGACTGAGCCGGCGGGTTCACCCGCCACGGAGCGCAAGATCATGTCTGCCCGTATGCTTGCGGGTCCGGTCGTCGTGGCGGCGCTGGCCGCC
>JBOHKK010000043.1:0-24729 GCA_050729115.1 Geminicoccaceae bacterium
GGATCCCGGTGTACGAGGTGTTGGACGCCGAGCGCCTGGAACTGATCCACTTGGCCTCGCTCGAGATCCTCGAGGAGGTCGGCATCGACTTCCGCGACGACGAGGCGGCGAGGATGTGGCGCGACGCCGGCGCCGAGGTCGACCACTACCGGGTGCGGATCCCGCGCGAGCTGCTCATGAGCCTGGTCGCGAACAACCCGAGGCGCTTCACCGTGCACGCGCGCAATCCCGAGCGCAGCACGGAGGTCGGCGGCAACAACGTCGCGTTCGCACCGACTTATGGATCGCCGTTCGTGTATGACTTCAATGGCGAGCGGCGCTACGGCACGCTCGCCGACCTGCAGCAGTTCCACAAGCTCGCCTATCTCGCGCCCGTGATGCACAACACCGGCGCCGTGATCTGCGAGCCGGTCGACGTCGCGATCCCCAAGCGCCACCTGCACATCACCTACAGCGCGATCAGGCACTCGGACAAGCCGTTCATGGGGCCGGTGACCGCGCCCGAGCGCGCGACCGATGCGGTCGAGATGGCGAGGCTCGTGTTCGGCGAGGAGTTCGTCGAGGCCAACACCGTGATCATCGCGCTGGTCAACTGCAACTCGCCCCTGGTCTGGGACGAGACCATGCTCGGCGCGCTCAAGGTCTACGCCCGGGCGAACCAGTCGGTGGTCGTCTCGCCGTTCGTGCTGGCCGGGGCCAACACCCCGGCTTCCGCGATGGGCGCGGTCGCCCAGCTCAACGCCGAGGCGCTCGCCGGGATCGCGTTCGCCCAGCTGTGCCGGCCGGGCGCCCCGATGATCTACGGCCATTTCCTGGCCGCGGTGTCGATGAAGTCCGGCGCGCCGATGGCCGGGACGCCGGAGCTCGGGTTCATGAACTGCGCGATCGGCCAGCTCGCGCGCAGGTACCGGCTGCCGCTGCGCTCCTCGGGCATGCTGTGCGGCGCCAAGACGGTCGACGCCCAGGCCGCCTACGAGGCGGTCCAGACCATGTGGCCGGTGTTCCTCTCGGGCGCCAACTACGTGATGCACGCGGCCGGCTGGATGGAGGCGGGCCTGGCGGCGAGCTTCGCGAAGTTCGTGCTCGACTGCGAGCAGATCGAGATGTTCTACAAGCTCGGCCAGGGCCCGCAGTTCGACGACCTCGGCGAGGCGCTCGCTGCGGTGCGCGAGATCGGGCCGGGCGGCCACTACCTCGGCACGGCGCACACCCAGAGCCATTTCCAGAGCGCGTTCTTCATGCCCGAGCTCGCCGACAACAACAGCTTCGAGCAATGGCAGCTCGACGGCGCCAAGGACGCCACCGCGCGCGGCCTGGAGACCGCGCGCCGCCTGCTCGAGACCTACGAGGCCCCCCCGCTCGACCCGGCAATCGACGAGGCGCTTTTGGCCTTCATCCGCGAGCGCGAGGCGGTCCTCCCGGACAGTATGGCGTAGTGTGCCGCCCGCCCCGCGCCCGATCGGCGACGAGACGGGCCAGGGGCGCAGCTTGACAGCCGTACGTCCTGGGCGTACGAGCGGCCATGCTGATCGAGAGGTTCCGGCACAAGGGGCTGAGACGCCTGTACGACGACGACGATCCGAGGGGCCTCCCCGCCGAGTCGGTCGGCAAGATCAAGGCAATCCTGGCCGCCCTGGAGTCGGCTGCCGAACTCTCGCAGGTGGCCACGATGCCGGGCTGGAAGCTGCACCCGCTCAAGGGTGACCGTCGGGGCCAATACGGGATTACGGTCACCGGCAACCGCCGGATCACGTTCCGACTGCGTGGCAACAGGGTCACGGACGTCGACTTCGAGGACTACCACTAGAGAAGGTTCATGCGATGCCGATGAAGAACCCGCCGCATCCGGGCGAGGTGGTCCGCGCGGAGGTGCTGCGGCCCCTCGGCCTGTCGCTGACCAAGGCGGCCGAGATCCTCGGCGTGCGCCGGGCGACGCTGTCGGACCTGGCCAACGGCAAGACCGCGGTGTCGGCCGAGATGGCGCTCCGCCTGGAGAAGGCGTTTGGGGTGAGCATGGAGCTGCTGCTGCGCATGCAGGCCGGCTACGACGCCGCCCAGGCGCGCCGCCGCACGGCCGAGATCAACGTTCGCCGCTACCACCCCGACGTCGCCCCGGCGACCGACTGACGCCCGGCCGGGACGCCCTTCGAGTCCGGGCTTTAGCCAACTGTCTCTTCGACTAAGGAAATAAATCTGAGGCAAAACTGCCGGACTTCATTGGCGTTCAAGCGAGCATCCCAGTACGGCTCAGGCGCTCCCTTCTTCCGATCCCGCACTTCTATTGTCACTTCACCTGCATCGCGGTCATCCGACGAGAACCATATATCTCGGTGAGAGGCTCCATTCCGCAGATGACGAATGAGTTCCCCTACTGTGGCACAGCTCCCTTTCGTGATTTCCCAGCGCGGCCATCCCTGCCGCCCTAGCTCGGCCAATGGCATTGCCTGCACCACTTCATCCAAATGGCTTTCCCATGGGAATACCACCAGTCCTAGCAAGGAATTGACGACCTGTGTAACTACGTGCACGTCGTGGCCTGCGTCGAACGCCTTTTGAACGTGCTGAAGGTTCTTCTTCGTCCGCTCGGCGAAACCCATCGATTCGTTTCTTGATGCAAGGCGCATGTCGTTGCCAATCTTCTGTTCGCCGTCAAGAACTCGCGGCGCCTCTTCCAAGGGTGCGGGGATCGCTCTCGGGGATCGGCTCGCCGTCCTCGCGCAGGCATTCGATGTAACCCCGGATCGCGTCGGCGGCCATCGCACGCGCTTCTTCCAGCGTCTGGCCATAGGTGACCAGCCCCGGCAGCGCCGGACAGGTGACGGTGTAGCCGCCCTCGGGCTCCGGTTGCAGGAGCACCGTATAAGTATGCGCCGCGGCCGACACACTCTCCTTGCGCCTCATGGCTGTCATCCTAGCACAGCCCAAGCCTTGCGCCAGCTCCTCCGGGCATCGCTTCCGCCGCTGCCTCAGCGGGCCGCGCGTCCCCGGAACCCCCTCTATCTATGGTTGATTCGCCGTTGCGTTTTTGCATCAGCGGGAATATTCCTGGTTGAATGACTGTAAGGCGCATGTACCTTGCCCTCTTTACGGCCGCCGTGGCCGCCGGCTGTGTGCTCCGCTTACTGGACGAAGGCGTGGCCGGTTTCAGCTCGGCGAGAGGCCTCGGCGAAACTGTCGGCGGGATTGGGGCATGCTTCCTTGTTGCCGCCCTCGCGCCGACGGTGATGGTCATTCTCTTTCGCAAGCGGACACCATCGGCGGCCTCCCCGACAGCCGTCGGTATCGTCGTGCTGGCCGCCTTCTCCTCTTTGAGCTACCAGGGAATCGAGGTACAGCGGACCTCGGCGTCGTTTACGTTGCCATCTCAGCAGGCCTCGAATCCGGGAGCGCTCGAAGCTCGGGTAAAATATGCCGACCAGCAACACGGCTTCTCGGTGTATTATGAGGACGATTGGATACGCAGAGAACCGAATGAGAAAGAGACAAAGCTGGTTGTTGTGTCACCGGCAGGGAACAGATGCTGGATCACCGTCATCGACAACCCAAACAGTACTGGTGAGAACGCTAAAGAGATCGTCGCATCTCTTGTCAAGAATGGCAGAGGATTGCTTGAGGCTGCGCTGACGGAACGTTTCATGGAGGCCCACGTTGCATCAATTCGTCCTGTAGTCATATCGGGGCACTACGATTCCGCTCTCTTCTCTTACTCATATCGCTATCGCACGATTGACGTCGATGAAATAATTGCGGTTCTCGAAGCCCATACACCGACCAAAGGCTTCACTTACAAAGTCGGCTGTTCGGCGGTGAGCGACGGAGACCTGACCTCGGAATTTGAGAACGAGGCAGCAGTGTTCTTCAGAAGCTTCATGCTAATTCCGCGACAGGGCTAGTGATGCGTGGTAACGAACTTCTTTGAATCGGGCAAGAAGAAGGGATGACATCCTGGGAAGTGTGGGTGGCCGTCTACGCAGCGATCGTGGCAACTGGGGCCCTGGCGCTTGAGGTTCGGCGATGGGTCGAAACCCGTCCGAGGCTCGTCATCAGCATCATGCCTCGTGGAACCGTCGTCAACGCGCAAGGGCCGAGTGAAGAATCTTACCTCTTCGTTACTGTCATGAATCGAGGAACTTGTCCAACAACGATAACCTGCTTCGAGCTTCTCGAGTTTCAGCACTTGCTGAATCGCTGGCGCCTTCGCCCGGCTCAACATTTATTTGTTTCTGACCCTAGGCTCCCCGGAGCCCGCGCCAATATTCCCTCTCTCATTCCTCCGGGTGGGACATGGCAGGGGGCTGCGCAACATGACCCCAAGGTTTCGGAGCTTGTGCAATCCGGGCGTCTATATGTCGGCATAAAAGCTTCCCATTCCGATCGTCCAGTTCTCAAGCGAGTCCCTCCCCCACCCGGGCCGCCATAGTGTGGCTGGTCCGGCGTCGGCCGGGAGGACCCGGCGTGCGATTTCCGCGCCGCGGTCGCGCTCGACCACCGCGAGAAGGCGTCCCGGGTGTGCTGTCGGAGGCATGCTCCTAGCCCTTGTGGTAGTTCCACGATCTCGACCTCGTACGCGGCGCCATCGGTGCCCGCAAGGCCTCGGGCTCCGGCGCGCATCTTGAGGTCGGTGCCGCGGTCCTTGTTCCCAAAATGGGCGCGTGCTACGGTAGCTGATGCGGATCATCGCCCGACGCACGCTCAAGCGTTTCGTGGAGGGGCGCGTCGGACACAAGGATCAGGCGGCGCTCAAGGCGGCGCTCGATGCCTGGTTCGACGAGGTGCGCAAAGCGCGGTGGACAAGCTCGGCGGACGTGAAGCGGGACTATCGGACCGCCAGCATCGTCTCGGGCGAGCGCGTCGTGTTCAACATCAAGGGCAACGACTATAGGCTGGTGGTGGCGATCGACTACGAGAAGGGGATCGTCTGGATCAAGTGGATCGGCAGCCACGCGGAGTACGACAGCATCGACGTAAGGACGGTGGACCATGACGGACCTTAAGCCGATCCGGACCGAGGAGGACTACGAGGCGGCGCTGGCCGAGATCGGGCGGCTGTGGGGTGCCAGGTCCGGCACGGTCGAAGGCGACCGCCTCGACGTGCTGGCGACCCTCGTCGACGCCTACGAGGCCGAGCAGCACCCGATGGATCCGCCGGACCCGATCGAGGCGATCAAGTTCCGCATGGAGCAGCAGGGCCTGACCCGCAAGGATCTGGAGCGGCTGCTGGGCACGCGCACGCGGGTCTCGGAGGTGCTGAACCGCAAGCGCAGCCTGTCGATCGCCATGATCCGCAGGTTGCATGAGGAACTCGGCATCTCGGCCGAGGTCCTGATCCGCCCCAGCCAACGCCGCTCACCGAGCACGTCCGCGTGACGCTGACGGTCCGGTGACGCGCCGGCTGCTGGCGCCCAAGGTTGGCGTGGCCGTCCGCGCGCTCCGGCGAGGTCGCAACGACCCGAGTCGCGCTAGGCCCCGGCACGCGCGTGCCCACCGCAACAGCTTCGAGCAGTGGCAGCTGGACGGCGCCAGGGACGCCACCGCACGCCCTGGAGACCGCCAGGCGGCTGCTCGACACCTGCCCGGCGCCGCCGCTCGATCCGGCGATCGACGAGGCCCTCCTGGCCTTCATCCACGAGCGCGCGGGCTGCCGGACAGCATCACAACGCCGCTGATCCGCCGGGGGCGGACGACGGTGGCTGAGACAGTGCGGGCAGCGCGCAGGACTCCAGAAGGAGCATTTTCCCGAAGGTGTGAAGTAGATCATACCCCTTCGGCAAGCACAGGCCGATTGTCCCGCAGCAGAGATTCATGGCTCGCGGGCAGCAGACCCGGCGATTCCCGTAGCGGGCTGCGGCTCCCGATTGACAGACGGAGTGGGTACTCATGTGGCCATTCTCAATCGAATCGAGGGCGCCAGGCGTTTTCCTGCCGAAGACGGTTTCCGCTCTTTTCCCGGTTCTGGCGATGGTCTTGAGCGCGGGCGCGAGCGCTCAGGAAAGTGACATCACCCAGACCCCGAATACCATCGATGCCGGGATCCAGAAGTCCCTGGAGGAGCAGATCGGCGCCGGCCGTGGCGATTGGTCCACGCCGGATTCGTCACGATTCCTGATCGCGCGCGATCCGTTTCGCGCGATCGTGCGCGGCCGCCAGCTGTTTCAGCGCAAGTTCACGCACGCGCAGGGATTCGGCCCGCGAACCGACGACGGTGAAGGCGATATCGAAGGCGACGCCTCGATCGTCGCCGGGCTCACCGACAGCTGCGCCGCCTGTCACGGGCGACCGCGCGGCTCTGCCGGAAGCGGCGGCAACGTCTACACCCGGCCCGACAGTCGCGACGCCCCCCATCTGTTCGGCCTCGGGTTGCAGGAGATGCTGGCCGACGAGATCACGCACGATTTGCGCGCGATCCGCGACGGTGCGCTGGACCGGGCAGGGCGGTTCGGCGAGCCGGTGCGCGTACGGCTGCGCAGCAAGGGGATCGACTACGGCCGGCTGATCGCGCGCCCCGATGGCTCCCTCGACCTCTCCAAGATCCGCGGCGTGGACGACGAGCTTCGGGTCAAGCCGTTCTTCGCCGAAGGCTCGGCGTTCTCGATCCGCCAGTTCGTCGTCGGCGCGTTCAACGCCGAGATGGGATTGGAAGCGGCCGATCCCGATCTGCTGGCGGCGAGCCGCGGCGAGCGGGTGGTCACGCCCGCGGGCATGGTCCTCGACGGCGCGATCGACGATCTCGATCCGCCGCCGGTCGCGAGCCCGAACGAGGACGGCGATGACGACGGGGTGGTCGACGAGGTCGATCCGGCGCTCGTCGACCATCTGGAGTTCTACCTCCTCAACTACTTCCGGCCCGGCCGCTACGAGCCCTACCCGAGCGTGTCACGCAAAGGGCGCCGGATGTTCGAGGAGATCGGCTGCGCCGGATGCCACGTGCCGGATCTCGAGATCAAGCGCGATCGCCGCGTCGCCGACGTCGAGACCGAGTACGACGCGGAGCATGGCGGCCTCAATCGCCTGTTCGCCACGGCTCGCACCCGGCTCGAGGTGGTGTCGGACGACCCCGCGCTGCCGCCGCTGCGCCGGGCGGCCAAGCGGCGCTTCCGCGTGCGCGGCATCTTCACCGACTTCAAGCGTCACGACCTCGGCCCGAACTTCTGGGAGCGGAACTTCGACGGCACGTTCCAGCGCGAGTTCATGACCGAGCCGCTGTGGGGGGTGGCGACCACGGCGCCCTATGGTCACGACGGGCGCAGCGTCAACCTGCGCGAGGTGATCCTCAGGCACGGTGGCGAAGCGCAGGATGCCCGCGATGCCTTCGCCTCCCTGTCGGACGCCAGGCAACGCGAGGTCCTCGGGTTTCTGAGATCGCTCGTGCTGTTCCCGCCCGCGGATACCGCCTCGAACCTGGACCCCGGCGATCCCGGCGACCCGGACTTTCCGCAGTTCGGCCACGGCAGCATCGCGCTCGGCGTGCTGTTCAACGATCCAAACGACAAGGAGTGAGCAGGCCCCAGGTGGCTGCGGGGGCGGGCCGCTTGCGAGCGCCGCTGCCTCCGCGACCCCGCGCGCGCTGATTGCCGATTGCCTCAGGGCGGATTGGCGGGCACGATCTTGTCAATCCGTAGCCGGCGTCCCGGTGGCGCCAGGCGTCTGTCGTGGGGAGGAGCGCACCATGTTGCCGCCCGGAATCACCGCAGCTGGCTCCGGCCAGAACGAGATCGTCTGGAACGTCCTCGGCCATCGGTATCTGCTGAAGGCGCACGGCGATTCCTGCTTCTGCTTCGAGACCTTCGATCCGCCCGGCACCTTCGTGCCGCTGCACGTCCACCCCAGGCAGGACGAGTTCATCTACATGCTCGAGGGGACGTTCGATCTGCAGCTCGGCGAGGCGAAGCTCCAGGCCAGGCCGGGCGATCTGGTGCGCATGCCGATGGCGCTGCCGCACGCCTACTACAACAACACCGCCGCCCCGACCCGCGCCCTGTTCTGGGTGTCGCCCGCCGGCCGGCTGAAGGAGCTGTTCGACGCGCTCCACGACCTCACCGATCTCGAGGAGGCGATCCGGCTCTCGGCGCTGCACGAGGTCGACTTCGTGCGGTCGTGAGCGCCCTGCGGTCCTTGTCGAGCACACTCCGCCGCAAGGGGACGTGCTGATGCGGGGCGGGCAGTGGGTCCTGCGGACGCTCGGCGTGCTGTTCGGCCTCGGCCTGTGCTCTCTCGGCGCCTTCAGCTATTTCGGCGGGGGACCTTCCCTGCCTGAGCCGATTGCGGAGCGGGCCGCCGGGTTCGGGATCACGCTCATGGTGGTCGGCGCCATCGCGATGCTCGGCTCGCTGCTGGCGCGCCGCGTGGACCGGCTGTGGTACCGCAAGCCGCCGCGCTGGCGGATGCTGCACGGCGAGCAGACCGACTGGCGAAAGTGGTGGCGGCCGTGAGCATGGGGCAGGCGCATATCGACGTGGCCACGGGTTCGACCGCGTACCAGCCCGGCGATCTCGGGGCTGCATCGATCGGCGGCGCTGATCGCGCAGGCGATCGAACGAACGATCGAGAAGCCCCGATCATGGCCACTCTGCTCGTTCGCCGCCTCGAGGAGAACCTCGCGTCCCCTGATACCGGGCCCGCGAAGACTTGACCCACCGATCGACCTCTCGTCACCCCCGGGCTTGACCCGGGGGCCAGACTGGAAGCCCGGGCATGACAGAAGAATGGTGTAAACGTATCGGTCGCTGCTTCATGCGCCTGGGATGACAGCCTCGGTTCATTCGACGGCGCATGCCGCCGGTCGAGCGTCCGCTCGCCGCAAGAGGACGCTGGGCGCCCCGCGACATCAATCTCTCGCAGGCACGAAGCCGGAGGGCGGAGGCAGGTACGCGACATCCAGCGGCTGCTCCAGCCTCTTTGCGATCCGGCGCAGGTCGGGTCGATCGCGGGGCACGTCCTTCTCCGTCCGTCCGTCGGGATAGACCGTCACCGTCTGGGTGATCGTGAGAATCTTCTGGGCCGTCGTGCGGGAGATCTGCAGTCCGTCGCTGGAGAACGCCAGGCGGGTCTGCACGGCGCGTCCGTCGCCGATGATGCTGAACAGCAGGCCGAGCACACCCGAGGTGGCGCGCCCGCGGATGCCGCGGATGTCGTCGTAGACGATCATGTCGCCGAAATCCAGGATCCGGTAGGAGTTCACCTGGTCGTGCGTCACGCGCAGCCGGGGTTGCGAGCGCGTGTCCTCGTAGGTGTACTTCGACGGCGCGCCGGGTCGCTCGGGCCACCCCGCCTGGACGTTGATCGCCGCGCGCGGCTCGCCGCCGCTCCTCACTCGAGCGATCACCCGTTCCTTGCGGTAGTCGATCAGCTGATCCTCCTTGTTCTGGTGAGCCACGCGGATGAAGACCGGCGCATCCTGCGGCGGCAGCTCCAGCACCTCGAGGAAGGCATCGTAGTAGTCTTCGTGGTTGATCCGGAGCGGGCGCCGCTCGGGATCGTCCCGCGCGGCTTCCCGCACCAGGTCGAGAATGACGCCCACCTGGAGCCTGACGCCGTTGGATGTCGCCCTCAGATCGTAGCCCTGGTTCTTCTGCTCGCGCATGGCCCGGGCGATCTGTTCCCTCGTGACGGTCCGCACGCCCTGCCAGACCTCTTCTGTCTGCGCTGAAGACCAGACCTCTTCCGTCTGCGCAAAAGAGAAGAGCGGCCACGCCAGGGTCGCCGCGACGAGGAGAGACAGGAAGAACCGAAGGCCGGTTCGAGCGGGCGATTTCATCTGAGGAGGACGAGCGGGATGAAGCTCGAGAGCCACGTCAGGCGGGTGACGTTCACAGCCAGGCTGATCGCATCTGCCGTGCTCCGCAGGCTGAGCAATCCGATCACGGCGAGCGTCGGCACGACCGAGCAGAACAGGACCGCATAGAGATACCCGTCCCGGGCGATGCCGAGCACCCAGGGAAGGATCGCGAGCACGATGAAGATCCCCGCCAATACCCGGAACAGCCTCAGGGCGCGCGCGACGCCCAGGCGGGTCGCCGTCGTGCGCAGGCCAGCCTGGCGATCGTCTCTCTCGTCCTCGACGTTGTAAAGCACTTCCTGCGCGAAGATGTACGGGAATGTCATCGAGGCCGCCGCCAGCACTGCCGGCGTCACCGTCCCTGCGGCGAGCGCACCGAAGATCGGAATCGTCGACACCAGCAGCGCCATCGCGCCGTTGCCGAGGAGAAGGGTGTCCTTGAGACGGAAAGAATAGGCCGCGCTGAGGAGGAGCGTTCCCGCGGCGATCGCCGCCATCCTCGAACCGAGCGTCGCGGCAATGGCCAGGGCGGTCGCCGCGAGCACCCAGGCCAGTCGGCCCGCCGCGCGGCGGGAGATGCGCCCTGAAGGAATGGGGCGATGCGGCCGTCCGATCGAGTCGACCTGGACGTCGCAGTAGTCGTTGAGCGCGAACCCGAAGGCGACGACCAGTCCGACCACCGCCGTGGCCCGCACGACCGCGGATCCGGCGAGCGCCCCGGCGCCGGCCACCAGGTACGCACCCAGCAACGCGTAGAGCGTCGCCGCCAGCGTCCGGTCGAGCCTGACGAGAGAGAGCCACGCGCGCGCTTGACGCACGGCAGCCGACCAGCGCGACTGACGCGCGGCAAGGCTCATCCCCATGTCGATCCGTTGTGCGCCCACATCGCCAGAATCGGCACGCTGTAAACCACGAGCACCGTGGCGACGGCGGCGCCGTTCATCGAGAGGCCGTAGAGGCTGACCAGCACGCCGAGGGAGGCCACGAGGTGCAACGTACCGGCGAGCCCCAGGTTCGGGCCGTCCGCCGACATGCGTATCGCGATCGCCGGAACGAGCACCGACACCAGGGTGAGACCCAGGCTCGACGCGACGGCCACGGGTCCGACACCTTCACTTCCGGTTGATGCCGACCGCAGAAGCCGCGCGAGCGTGACGCCGACGAGCGCCGCCTGGAGCGACCACGCATAGGCCACAAATGGCCGCGGGAGCAGGACCCCGCCCTGCTCGCCCGGACGGGCGCCGAGAAAGATCGCGGTCGTGCGGGCACGGCCTCGCCAGTCGTTCGCGAGGTCGCGGAGGCTGCCGTGAACGCCGTTGATCATCATCACGTAGATGAACACGTGCAGCGCGAGCAAACCCGTCACCGGGCCGGGGGTGCCACTGCTCAACGCTCCGTAGAGCATCAGGGCGCACCAGGCCACTGCCTGCACGGCGTCGGTCACCAGGGGGAGCGCGCAGCGTTTTCCCCACAGGTTGTACACCGCCATGAGCGCCAATGCGGCGGCGAGGGCGGCGTGAGCCGCAAAGCCCCACCCCATGGCGAACGTCGTGAGGAGCGCCAGCGGCACCTGCACCAGCGCGATCAACAGCGCCCACCCGGGATGCACCGCCTGCCGTACGAGCGGGTAGTCGGCACGCCACACGTCGGTTCGATCCAGCGGAAGGTCCACGACGTCGTTCAGCACGTAAGCGAAGATGTGGAACATGACGGCGACCGCCAGCAGCGCGAGCGCGCGCGAGAGGCTGACGTGCGGCGTCACGCTTCCCGCGCCGACGAGCGGCAGCAGCGCCGTGAAGCTCAGCGCGGGAAACCGGATGAAGAAATACAGAAAGCGGAGCGCCTTGCGCATCTCACGTCAGAGGCTGCGCCGGCTCAGCGGGACGCGTCCACTCCAGGAGACGAAAGTCGGCCTCGCGCAGCAGCCGGACAGCGACCTTCGCGTATTCGACGACGAACTCGGTCGGGCTCCCCGCTGCCGCCATCAGCTCGCATGCGCCGGTCGAGAACGCCCGGCGCATGCGAGGGTAATGCACCGAGAAGTGCACGGCGTTGTTGTAGAAGCCGAGCAGATCGATGTACCGATGGACCAGTGACACGTCGGCTGCCACCGACACGCGCCGCTGAAACGACTCTTCGGCTCCTGCCTGCGCGAGAAATGCGTCCACGGCGTCGAAGTGCAGCGTCCGCATGACGGCGAGCGTCATCGAGAATTCCTGCTGATAGGGCTCCCGGGCGAGTTGCGCGACGAACGGGCGCAGCGTGTCGAAGACCGCCTCGGGGAAGTAGAAGCCCACCGGTCCCAGCCCGGCCAGGATACGCGTGATCCGGGTGCGCTCGCCGCGGTCCAGACCGTCGCGCAGCCACGCGTCGTAGAGGCGCATCGGCTGGCCGCTCTTACCGTACTCCAGTCCGAGCGGCACGCAGACGAGGTCCACGGCCGCGTCACCCTCCAGGCCTTCGTGGCTCTCCTCCAGGATGCGCCGGGTGAGTTCCTCGAGCAGCGGCGCCCAGGCCCGCGGCGTTCCGGGAAGCAACACCGCGAAGCCGAGCAGCTGCCACAGGCGGCCATGAGGGCCGAGCTCGTCGAACAATTGCCGGTGCAACGGCTCGATCGCCGGGAACTGGCTGCACGAGTGCACCGCCAGCGCGAGGGTCGCCGCCCCGTTGAAGAGCGGGATGTCTCGCTCAAGCAGGTCCTTCAGGTCCTCGCGAGCGTTTGCCAGATTCTCGGCCGGATCGAACGCTCGACCCAGGCGCAGCAGCGGCGCCCGCTCTTCCTGTGAGAGCTGAAAGAAGCGCTCGGGGTTCCCGGCATCCGTGAACAGCATCCATTTCAGGATGGGCTCCGAGAATGCCGCGGCGACCGCGCGGAGGATCAGGTTCTCCACCGTCTCGCCGAGGTTGACCCGGTTGAGATGCAGGCGGTTCACCGTCAGGTCGTGGTAGAGATCGGCGGTCTGCTGGATGACGTCCTGGCGCTCGCAGTGGTTGATGTAGATGGTGATCGACAGATCCAGGATGAACTCGAGGGTGTTCCTGATCGATCCGAGATCGCGCAGCCGAATCCGCTCCAGCAGATCCCGCAGCACGCCGTACGTGAAGCCGGCGTCGTGGCGCCAGATGATGTACAGCGTGTCCACCACCTCGCGATCGGCGTGCGGCGCCGCATGCCGCCAGATCAGGTACAGCGTGTCCTTCGCCGCCTGGCGCAGATCGGGCGAGCCACGCATCGCCGCGCGCAAGAATAGGTCGCGCGTCGCCGGCCCTATGCCGTACGCGGCCCGGAGCGCGGTGCGGCGCGCTTCCTCGGAGTCGCCGTCCATCAGCCGCTGAAGGATGTCCTGAGCCGCGGCCGGTTTGACCGCATGCAGCCGGCACAACGTCTCCGCCACCAGCTCTCGCTTCTCCGCGTCGGTGGACGCGGCGAGGTCGGCGAACGTCTGTGGGTCCCCCGCAACAAGGAGCAGCGCCTGCGCCGCGTCCCACGCCAGCGAGAAGGCGTCGGCCTGGCGCACCAGCATCGTCACGATGCTGCTGGTTGGCTCGGCACGGCCGCGCAGGTGTCGGGCCAGAGCGTAGGCGCCGATGGTCGGGTGGGTGAAGCCGACGCTGTCCCCCACGAAAAGGTCGCCCCGGGTGAGCGTGAGGACGCCCTGCTCCAGCAGCCTATGGAACGAGGAATCCGCCTCTTCGCGCAGGATCTCGGGTCCGATCGCGTCGTGCCGGGCGAGGTCCGGCACGGGCAGGCTCGCGCGCCGGCGCTCGAGCATCTCGGCCGCCAGCCGCTCGACGAGGTGCTGATCGCTAGGCTGCCGGATTCGCTGCTCCCAGTACTGCCGGTACACGCCGACGTCCAGCGCGCCTTCCGTGATCGGCTGGTCCTTTCCCCCGTATGACTCGGCGAGAAGACGGAGTAGCAGCGGCTCGCGCAGCACCGCGCGCACCGGGGACGGAAGCTCGGTGAAGGCGGTCCGCAGCGCAAAGCGTTCCCGATACCGGGCGTAAGCGGCCTCGAGCTCGGCGGGCGTGAAGGCGCCAAGGGTCTGCGGGCGATCGGTGCCATCCGGCCGATGAAAGCGGCTCCAGCGCATGTGCCGCAGCGCGTCCTGACGATCCAACCGGTGCCACGTTGCAGCGCTACAGGACAACAGGAGCCGCAGGCTGCGGCCCGGCAGGTGGTCCACCAGGTCGTTGACGTGTCGCAGCAGCTGCACCGGATCCGCGTTCTGGCGCCCGCGGAAGTCGTTGATGCCGTCGAGAATCAGGACGAGCTTCCTGCCCGCCGCTGCCGCGAGCCCTTCGATGCGGGACAGCGTCTGACGGAGAGCGCCGACATCGTCGACGGACAGATCCTGGGACAGGAGCTGGCCGACGTCGGGATCGAGCAGGGCGACGCCGTTGTACATGAAGACCGCGTGTCCGGCGGCCGCCAGCTCGCGCGCCTTCTGACACAACAGGTTCGTCTTGCCGACGCCCGTGTCGCCGACGAGCGCCAGGGCCAGATCGTCGCTGGCGAGGAAGCGTTCGAGGGCCGCCTCGCTTGCCGTCCTCGGGACGTAGAGCTGAGGCGTGAAGATCCCCGGGCGCGTGTCCGTGCCCATCAGATCCGCGAGCAGTTTCTGGGTGTGCTGCTCTGCCCTCGCGCACAGGCCTTCCCACGATGCCAGCGGCGCGGCCAGGCGGGCCCGCTCCTCCTCCTCCGTCAGCCGGGCGCGATCCCGCTCGCTGAGGTTCTCCCACCGCATCCCGCGCTGCTCGCGCACCGCCGCGATCAGGGCCTGCAGCGCCTGCGGGTAGTCCCGTGCGGGGGTGAAATCGAGGTAGTGCGTCTGTTCCAGGTAGACGGGACGATCCGCGTCGGGCTGCACGAGGAGCGGGATGACGAACTTGCCTTTTCGGAGGGCGCGGCCCTGCTCGCCGCGACAGATCTGCGAGGTGTAAGAGCCCTTCGTCAGGAGCGCCAGGAGTCCGTCGCTCGTATCGATCGCCTGTTCGATCGCGAGGGCCCAGCCTTCGCCCGGGTGAATCCCCGGGCGATCGAGCCAGGTTTCATAGCCTTGCTGTGCCAGATCGCGGTGCAGGCGATCGGCCAGCTCCATTCCGTCCTTGCGGGCGTACGAAATGAAGAGCGACGGCGCGAAGGTGACCCTCGTGTTTACCTGATCCTCCGTGATCTTGCCCTCGCCGCAGCGCATGTCCTGTTCCTGTGGCCACGCGCCGAAGGTGCCGCACGGTCTTGCCGGCCCTGGCCAGGCCCGGCGGCCGTGAGCTTATGATGGAGCACGCGTTCGCATGGGCGCGCGGCCGACCCCCAACCTGCGCGATACCGAACCCGCAAGTCAAAGCTTGTGTGATCGGTATCAGCCCTTGACCGCGCCGATCAGCATGCCGCGGCGGATGTAGCGCTCGAGCGCGATCGCCATCACCACCACCGGCACCACCATGATCAGGATCAGCACCGACATGTACCACCACTGCGGGCCGCGGGTCGCGTTCTGCGCCGCGATCAGGAGCGGCAGGGTCTGGGTATCCGCGGTCGAGAGCATCAGGGCGAGCAGGTACTCGTTCCAGGTCAGGATCAGCATCAGGAGGAACGCCGAGGCGAGCGAGGGCCGCGAGATCGGCAGCACGATCCTGCGGAAGATCACGAAGCGCGAGGCGCCGTCGATCATCGCCGACTCCTCGAGCTCTAGCGGGATGCTCTGGAAAAAGTCGCGCATCAGCCAGACCACGATCGGCAGGTTGACCGCGACGTAGGTGATGATCAGGGCGAGGAGCGAATCGCGCAGCCCGATCTGCTGGAACAGCACGTACACCGGGATGACCACGGCGACCGGCGGCAGGATGCGCTGGGAGATCATCCAAAACGCGATGTCGTCGTTGCCGAGCGCGCGCTTGAAGCGCCGCCCGACGGTCTGGAGCAGCAGCACGAACAACGCGAGCGCCGCCGCGAGCGCGATCGGCCACGCCAGGCCCAGGCCGACGGTGGCGGCCGCCGCGAGCACGACGCAGCCGGCGAACAGCAGGACGTTGCCGAGGCGCGGCCGGTACTGGATGCGCGCGAGCCCGTAGCCGGCCATGCTGCCCAGGATCAGGGCCAGCGCCGAGCTGGTGAGCGCGACGATCACCGTGTTGAGATAAGGCCCGAAGGTGTCGTGGCCGAGGTCGACGAAGATGTACTTCCAGGCGTGCAGGGACGGCTGGAAATCGACCCACATCAGATAGAACGGCCCGTCCGCGACGTCGAGCGGCTGCTTGAACGAGGTGATGAACACCCAATAGAAGGGAAACAGCACCACGAACGCCCAAAAGCCGAGGATGACGTAGGACACCGCCATGCTGAGCGGCGACGGCTCGAGCGGCGACCTCGGCCGCAGCGGCCCCCGCCAACCTCCGCGCTCGCGGCTCATGCTCCAGCCTCCCTCTCGGCCGGGCGCAACAACGCGAGCATCGACAGGCAGACGAACGCGACCACGAACAGGAGCAGGTAGGCGATCGCCGCCGAGCCGCCGAGATCGAGGGTGCGCCAGGCGACGTAGGCATGCAGCGTCATCGATTCCGAGGCGATCCCCGGACCGCCGTTGGTCAGCACGTTCGGCAGATCGATGATCTTGAACGCCTCGATCGCCCGGATCAGCACGACCGTGACCGAGACCGGCAGGATCGCCGGCCAGGTGACGTAGCGGAATACCTGCCAGCGGTTGGCGCCGTCGACCAGGGCGGCCTCGCGCTGGTCCTGCGGCTGGCTCTCGATCGCGACCAGGAGGACCACGAACATGAACGGGATCCACTGCCAGGCGTCGCCGATCATGACCGCGACGCGGGCGCCCCAGGGGTCGACCACCCAGGAGGTCTCGGCCCAGCCGAAATACTGCCAGATCGGGGTGAACGGCCCCTTGGTGGTGTCGGTCAGCATGCGAAACGTGTAGGCGATGCCGACCGGGGTCACCATCATCGGCAGGAAGAACACCACCCGGAAGAGCTTGCGCCCGGGCAGGTTCTGCGCGCAGAGCAGGGCAAGCCCGAGGCCGATGCCATATTGCGCGGTGACGCCGATGCCGACGTAGAACAGGGTCACCACCAGGCTGCCGGGGTGGCCGTCGCCGCTGCCGGTCAGCACGATCAGCAGGACGAGAAGCAACGTCCCGGCGGCGGCCAGGCTGCGCAGGAGCAGCCCGGCGAGGGTGTAGCGCGCGTCCCGGACGTAGCGGACCAGCAGCGCGACCAATCCCAGCGCGGCGATGCCGAGCACGGCCCAGCCCGCCGCCGACAGCTCACCGAAAGTCCCGAGGAAGTGAAACTGCTGACTACCCAGCAGCAGCTTCTCGTAGTTGAGCAGGCCGATGAACTCGAGCTCGAAGCCGCCCTTGACGAACCGGAAGCGCGACAGGGACAGATAGAGCGAGACCAGCAGCGGAAAGATCGACATCGCGAGCACGAGCAGCACGGCCGGCATGATGAACACCGCCGGCGCATGCCGATCGAGAAGCCGGCTCAGCCCGTCCCACAGGCCGGAGCGGGCCGCCGCGGACGCGCGCGCCGGCCCGCCAAAGGCCGCCCGGTCGTCGCGCGTCGCCACGGGTCGGCAGCTTCTGCCTCAATTGGCGCGGATGCCGAGCGTCGCCTTGTACGCCTCGAGTTGCTCGTCGGCGCCCAGCTCCTCGGTGATCTCGTTCCACCCCGTCTCGATGTCGGCCATCGCCTGCGCCTTGTCGATCTCGCCGGCGAGCATGCGGTGGATCGCGGTGTCGAGCACGATCTGCTGGTAGCGCTGGTTCTGCGGGATGCGCAGGTCGAGCACCATGTTGGGGCTGTTCAGGCTGTCGGCGATGGCGCCGAGGTAGTCGTTCGCCGCCGCTTCGGTCATCCCGGCCTTGAGCCACAGATCGAGGTTCTCGAACTGCGAGGTGCGGTACGGGTTGAAGCCGGTGATGCCGATGGTGACGTCCTCGTTCGACTGCTCGGGCTGGCTCAGGTACGAGAAGAAGTCGTAGACCGCGGCCTTGACCTCGTCCGAGCTGCCGGCGTTGACCGCGCCGGACCAGCCGCCGAACGCCGCGAACGGCGCGTGATTGATGCCGTCGACTGCGTGCGGGCAGCGCTCGGCGTCGCAATCGACCAGCTCGCCGGTCGCGCGGTCGAGCACCTGGCTGGAGCCCGGCAGGATCACGGCGCCGACCTGATTCTGCACCTTGGAGGTCGCCGGATCGAGCGCAAGCGTGCCGATGTCGCCCCAGTCGACCGAGAGCGCGCAACGCCCGGCGGTGAACAGGCCCCGGGTGTCGCCGACATCCAGGTTGATCTCGTCCGGCGGCCCGTACTGGGTGGTCGCGGCGTAGATGTCGAGGGCTTTGCCGAAGGCCTCGTTATTGAACAGCGGGCTCATGTCCTCGGTGTCGAAGAAGGCGCCCTGGCTCGTACCCTCCGACTGCAGGAAGCCGCCCGCGACCGAGATCACCATCCAATACGACTGGGCGTTGCGCTTCTTGGCGATGCAGGAGCCGTAGTCGGCCTCGCCGTCGCCGTTCAGATCCTGGCCGTGGAAGGTCTCGGCGAGCTCGAGGTAGCCCTCCCAGGTGGTCGGCGGCTCGAGGCCCGCCTCGTCCAGGAGGTCGCTGCGGTAGTAGACCATCTGGAAATCGCCATCGAGCGGGATGGTGTAGACCCGGCCGTTGTAGGTCGCGCTGAAGTCGCGGAAGAACGGCGCGACGTCATCCCACTCGAGGGCCTCGTCGGCGTTCACCCGCTCGGTCAGGTCCTCGAGATAGCCGGGCTCGATGAAGTCGACCATCCACTGCGGCGCGAACACCATGCCGTCGATGCTGTTCGTGGCGGTGGCGAAATCGGTCAGCAGCTTGCTGTAGAGGTCGGAGAACGGCACCGTGACGACGTTGATCGTCGCCCCGGTCAGCTCCTTGAACTCGGGCGCGCGCCGCTGCAACGGCTCGGCGATCTGCGGCCCGGTGAAGGTCATGACCGTCGCCTCGACGCCCTCGTGCTCGAGCTGCGCCGTCGCGGTGGCGGGGCCCAGGGCGACGCCGCCCGCGAGCACCAAGGCCAACGGGCTGAGCGTACCCACTTTGCCGCTGCCTGCTTTCATCGTTCCTGCCTCCCATCGTTCGACCCGCTCTCGACCGTGCGGGCGAGCGGGCCTCCGGGATTCGTACCCCCGGCCATGCGCAAGATCAACGGGCGCCGCGATCCTCGGGTTTCGGGACGCCGATCAGGGCGTTGATCCGGGCCACGACCCTCGGCAGATCGTCGGGCAGGGCGCCGCGGGGCGGCAGCAGCGGCTCGCCCGCGCGCACCGCGAGACCCTGATCGAACAGCATGCGGTGGAACGCCCGGAAGTCGCGGGTGGCATGGAGCAGGCGCGCCCGGTACGCCCCGGCGGCGACCAGCCGCCGCAACCGGCCGGCATCCGCGGCGAACAGCCCCCGCATCAGCGTCCGCCGCCACTGGTCGATCGCGCCGAAGCGGCCAAGCGGCAATTCCAGGATCGCAAGCGGCCGTCGCATCCGCGCGACCTCGGCCATCATCGAGACGCTGTCGCCGGTGACGATGAAGCCGTCGGCGAGACCGAGCAGGGCGAGATAGGGATTGTCCGCCCGCGCCGGCGTCCACTCGAACAGCTGCGCCGCCTCCGGCAGCCCTGCCCGCAGGGCGTCGACCACCGCGCGCGGCGTGCGGCGGCTGGTCGTGACATACGGCGTGCCGCCTGTGCCCGCGATCGCCGCGGCGAGCCGGCACAGCCGCTCGCTCACTTGGACATCGAACGCGAACGGCACGGTCGGCCCGCCTACCAGGATGGCGATCAGCGGGCGGGGCAGGGCGGCAAGCCGCCCCCGCCACCTCGCGACCGCGGCCTCGATGTCGGACGCCTTCGCGCGCATCAGCGGCAGCCGGATCGGCACGAGATTGGGGCCAGGCGGCAGCTGCACCTCGGCGCCCGCGACCACCAGATCGAAACGCTCCATCATGCCGGACGGCTTGCCGAACAGCACGATTCGGGTCCGTCCCGCCGAGCGCGCCTTGAGCCACAGCGCGGCCATGGACGGGCGCCGGCCGATGGTCAGGACGAGATCCGGCCAGGGCGGCCCGAGCGGCGCGGAGCGGGCTTGGTCGACATGGTCGAGGGTGGCGCGAAAGCGCGGCTTCGCGGTCGCGTACGGGTGGCGCCACTGCAGCATCTTGCGTTCGCACGCCCAGCCGAGCGCCTCGACAGCCGCCTCGACCTGGGCGTTGTCCCCGGGTTTGTCGCCGAGCAGCAGCCAGATCCGCCCGGGTGTCGCCGGATTGGGCGATCCCGCCACTTCGGGAGCACCGGTGCGGGTCACGTCCGCTGCCGCCCGGAGCGGGCGGGGCACCCGAGCTATACCGCGAGGCGCGCGGGCTCGGCGCTCGGCTGATAGCCGAAGGTCGGCGACAGGCGCTGGCGCACCAGATCCTCGAGCTCGAGGACCTGCGCCTCGGTGAGGTAGTCCTTGTAGCCGCCGACCTTGGCGCGGCGCACCTTGAAGCTCTCGGGGTCCTTGGGATCGCGCAGGCTCAGCCCGCCCTGGCGGAAGAAGCCCTGGCGCTCCAGCTGCTTGAGGTGGTCGAACGCGCCGAAGGCGACCGCCTCCTCGAGCTCGGAATCGGAGAACGTCTCGCCCATCAGGGTGCCGATCCGTTGCAGCGTCGTTCGCGGCTCGGCGCGCAGGTCCTCGTAGCGGACCACGATCGCGCGCGGCAGCTGCGCGACGTTGCGCTCCCAGGTGTTGAGATAGTCGATCAGGAACGGCACGCCGATGTCGCTGTGCCGCACGAAGTCCCAGATCGCGATCGTGCGCCGGTCGATCGGGTGGTCGATGAAATGGTTGATCAGCTCCTGCTTGTGCGCCGACTGGCGCCTGGTGAACTGAAAGAACCAGGACACCGCGATGTCGCAGGGATGGCGAGCCAGGAACACGATCGGCTTGTGCCGGAGCGGCGAAGCGGCGGCATCCGGCGCCAGCGCCGCCCCGACCGCGCCCTCGTAGCTGTAGTGGCCGTTGGTCGCGCTGATCCTGGGGATCGCGGGATTGCGCCGCGCGAGCTCGTCGGAGGTGACGATCAGCGACGCCGGCAGGCCGTGGCGCACCTGATAGAGACGCGAGAGCATGGTGCGCAGCCAGGTGTTGCCGCTCTTCGGATGGCCGATGATCAAGAGGCCGGTGCGCTCCGCCTTGGCGAGCTCGAGGCGGGCGAGCGCACGCCGGCGCGCCGCCACGCGCCACGCCCTCGGCAAGGCCGCGGTCGGCAGCAACACCGACCATTTCTTCACGCCGTCACTGATCTGCAGCATCGGAAGTCACCAAAGGTTCGAATCAACGCCGCGCACTATCAGATCCAGGCGCCATGTTCAACGCCGGGAGGGACCGCGCCTGGACCGCGCCGCCGTCGAACGGACGGGCTTGACCCGCAAAGCGGCGCCGCCTAGAGCGCGCTGGCGCCATCGCGCCGCCTCGATTCGGATCACAACGGCAAAGCGGGACCGCACGTGCGCCGGCGGAAAATCACCAGAGCCCGACACGCCCTGCGCCCGGCGCTGCGCCTGATCGTCTGGCCGCTTCAGGGTCTCGCGCTCGCGACCTTCTGGGGCTGCTGCGCGATCATGAGCCCGGAACGCGCGGCGGCGTTCGGGGCCCGGCTTATCCGGACGTTCGGGCCGTGGTTCCGGTGGCACGGGCGCCTGCGGGACAATCTGGCGATCGCGCTGCCGCAGGTTTCGTCCGAGCGCGTGGAAGCGCTCACCCGGGCGGCCTGGGGAAGTTTCGGCGCGACGCTCGCCGAATATGCCCACTTCGAGACCATCGCCGACCGCCATTTCGACGAGCACGTCGAGGTGGTCCTCAGTCCTGGGGTCGAGGCGTGGCGCGACCGCGGCCGGCCGTTCATCTTCGTCACCGCGCATCTGGGCAATTGGGAGATCTCGGCGGCCGCCGCGCGGCGCCTGGGGCTGCCGCTCACGGTCGTCTACAGCCGGCAGGCCAACCCGATCGCGGCGTGGCTGGTGCAACGCCGGCGCCGCGATCTCGGCTGCCGCTTTGTGGCCGCCGACGACAGCATGCGGCCGCTCCTGAACGAGCTGCGCGCCGGCCGCTCGATCGGCCTTCTGGTCGATCTGCGCGTCGAGAGCGGCGAGGCCGTGCCGTTCTGCGGCCACGACACCGCCACCACGCTGGTGCCGGCGCGGCTCGCGCTCAAGTTCGGCCGTCCCCTGGTTCCGGTGCGGGTCGAGCGCATCCAGCCGGCGCATCTGCCTGTCACGCTGGGCGATCCCGTGCTGCCGGATGTCGCCGCGGCGCCGGAGGCTCAGGCGCGCCAGATGATGGCCGAGGTCAACGCGCTGTTCGAGTCCTGGATCGTCGCGCGGCCGCACGAGTGGCAGTGTTTCCAGAACCGCTGGCCGAAGGCGACCCGCAACCGCTAGCTCCGGCGCCGGGCGCTGCGCCAGCCCGTCGTCTGAGCAGCGCCGCGCCCCGAGCTTGCCGGCGAATGCTCAGGCGGCGAGCGGCGGCGTCCGCTCGACCACCTCGAAGGCGTCGTGGCGGACGTGGTTGCGCGCCAACTCCGCGCGCAGCATCTGCTCGGACACCACGCCCTTTCCCAGGCACTCGCGCAACAGGCCGAACAAGAACCGCTCCTGGTTCGGGTCCCAATGCGCCCGGTAGTGGCCGAGCAGCGCCGAGCGTCCGAGCACCGTCTGCGGCACCTGCCGGACCCAGCTGAGTGCGCGCGCGAGCCTTCGCCGCCGGCGTGAAATCCACCGGCAGGCCGGTCTTCCAGGGCTGGTTCCAGCGCTTGGCCCAGGCGTAGCTGGTCGGGACCCGGTGGTCAAAGCGGACCGGCCGGGCGCCGTTCGGATATTGCGCCTCGTGGCTCATGGCCGGCGCGTTCGCTGCCGTGATGATCCTCGGCGCGGCAGCGCTGCTGCCGACGATCGTCGACGCCTACACGGAGTGCTTCCTTCTCGAAATGCTCTTCTGCTTCACCTGCCTGTGACTTCGCCCGTGGTGGCACCGCCACCCGTTATTCCATGTTTTCATGAAGCTTGCCATATTCCACCATTCGACGTGATAGCGACAGGGTCGCCCGCCCATGGATGCCTCGGACCTCCGCAGAAAGGAGCATAGACAATGAACTCAAAAAGTAGGTTGGGCAAAGCGTTCTGCCCCCCGACTGTCCGGAATTTGAGCCGCATGCTACGCTCATCGTTGGTGTTAGCGGCTCTTTCAATCGGGCTTTGCCAGGCTAGTCTTGCGCAAGAAGCGCCGGGTGCGGCGCCTCCCGCCACTTTGGCCAGCAGCGGGGCAACCCTTTTTCAGAACGTCCGCATCTTCGACGGTAAGAGTGCCGCGCTTTCAGCTCCCTCCAGTGTGCTGGTGAGGGGCAACACCATTGAGCGCATATCTGCGAGCCCGATCACCGTCGACACGAACGATAACGTCCGTGTCATTGCGGCAGACGGGCGGGTGCTGATGCCAGGCCTCATCGACGCGCATTGGCACGCATTCATGGCGGCGACGCCCCAGGTGCTCCTGACGATCGCCGAGCCCTCGTACCTCCATCTGCTGGCTGCGCGACAGGCCGAGGCGACGCTGATGAGGGGTTTCACGACCGTGCGCGACCTCGGTGGTCCCGTGTTCGGGCTCAAGCGCGCGATTGACGAAGGCGTCATGATAGGCCCGCGCATCTATCCCTCGGGCGCTTTCATCTCGCAAACCTCAGGCCATGGTGACTTTCGGTTCTCGTTCGAAGTTCCGCGGACGCTGGGCGGGCCGTTGAGCTACTCCGAGATCCAGGGTATCGCAGCCATTGCCGACAGCCCCGACGAGGTCCGGCTGCGCGCGCGAGAGCAATTGCGACTGGGCGCGAGTCAGATCAAGCTCATGGCGGGCGGCGGCGTCAGTTCACCTAATAATCCGATCGAATCTATCCAGTACACGGAAGCGGAGTTGCGTGCCGCGGTTGAGGCTGCTGAGAACTGGGGCACCTATGTGACGGCTCATGCTTATACCCCCGCTTCCATACAGCAGGCCATCCGCGCTGGAGCGAAAGTCATCGACCATGGACAGCTCGTCGACGAGGAAACGGTCAGGATGATGGCGGAGAAGGGCATCTGGTGGAGCTTGCAGCCGTTGACATATGACGAAGACGTCTTCGCGCGAATGCCCCCAGTGTCGCAGCAGAAGGCGCTGCAGGTGTTCGCCGGAACCGACAACGCCTACAGGCTGGCGAGGAAGCACAACATCAAGACGGCTTTCGGAACCGATATCCTGTTCGATGCAGGGGCGGCCAGCCGACAGGGAGCTTATCTCGCTCAGATGGTTCGCTGGTACACGCCTGCCGAAACGCTCAAGATGGCTACCGCGGACAATGGCGAGTTGATGGCTCTCTCCGGGTTCATCAATCCCTATCCCGGCAAGCTTGGTGTCGTGGAAGAGGGCGCACTCGCAGATCTGCTGCTGGTCGATGGCAATCCGTTGGAAAATATCAAGCTCATCGAAGATCCCGACAGAAACTTTCCGGTCATTATGAAGGATGGCACGATCTATAAAAATACATTGCCCAGGTGAGTACATTGTTCAAAACTCGATTCATGTGACGGACTTGCCGGGGGATCTGCCGAGCTTTCTCGAGCGCTTTGCAACCGATGACCGGTGCCGCGCGTGTCTGTTCGCGGCGCGCTGGCCGGAGGGCTTTCGCTGCGCCGCCTGCGGGCATGACCGGGCGTGGGCGCTTAAGGGGCGCCTGATCTACGAATGCGCGGCGTGCGGCAAACAGCACTCGCTGCTCGCCGGCACGATCTTCGAGCAAACCAAGCTTGTCCTCCGGCCGGCCTAGGCCATTTTCCCCTTAGGTAGACCCGCGGTCCCGGCCCGCTCCCCCTCCCAACCACCCAAAGGTACCAGCGGTGGGTGGTTGGG
>JBOHKK010000044.1:0-24644 GCA_050729115.1 Geminicoccaceae bacterium
CACACCGATCCAGCACCAGGCCTTCCAGCTGCTCGGCCTCCCCGCCTGTACCCAGTAGCCGCCCCCGCCGTGCTGGCAATCGCATGCCGGATCAACGGGTTGCGCTTCAGGAAAGCAGGAAGTTCCGCTTAGGATGCCGGGGCGCCACCCGTATTCCGCAGCTCGTTGAACTTGGCCCTGGCCGCCGCGAGATCAGCACTGCTCATGCGCTCCTTGAGGTTGGCCTGAGCCCGGGCTGCGCGTTCGCGCAACGCCTGATCGGTCACCCTTGCCGCCGCCAGGTCGAGCCAGGCGAACGCGAGCACGTCGTCCTGCGCGACGCCTCGTCCATCGAGATACATGAGACCCAGCCTGGCCTGCGCCGGGATCTCTCCCTGCGCGGCCGCCTGCCGATACCAGCGCGCCGCCTCGCTCTCGTCCTTTGCGACTCCCTGGCCCCGTTCGTACAGCAGCCCCAGCCGGTACTGGGCATTGGCCAGCCCCTGCCGCGCCGCCTTCTCGTGCCATTTCGCGGCGAGCTCGAGGTCGCGCGGCACGCCATGGCCCGCGGCATGGAGCAACGCCAGATTGTTCTGCGCGACGGGATGGCCTCGCGCCGCCGCCTTGGCCAGAAGCGCCGCGGCCCGGGCATCGTCCCGCTCGACCCCGAGGCCATCGAGATACATGAACGCGAGATTGATCTGGCCGATGGCAAAGCCTCGATCGGCCACGGCGCGCAGCCAGCGCACGGCTTCCGCGTCGTCGCGGGGCACGCCGCGACCGTTGCGATACATGAGCCCGAGGGTCAGCTGGGCCAGCACCTCGCCGCCGGTCGCCGCTTGCCGGTACCACTTCGCGGCCTCGCCGAGATCGAGCTCGACGCCCTCGCCGTTCTCGTACAGCGTCCCCAGGTTCAATGCGGCCTCGGCGAGCCCCTGCCCGGCGGCGCGGCGGTACCAGCGCGCGGCCGCCGCGAAATTCTTTGGGACGCCTTCGCCGTTCTCCAACCTCTCGCCCAGGGCATTCTGCGCCACCGGGTCGCCGGCCTCGGCGCCCGCGATCAAAGCCCGCAGCTCCGGGCTGTCCGCCGCCTGCCCGCTCGCCTGCGCCTGCCGGATCACCACCCCGATCGCGGGCACGCCCGGCGCATCGCGTGGCTTCGCCGCCAGGCGACCGGCAAATCCGGCATCGGCCGAGGCCGCAACGCCGAGCAGCAGCGCCGCGGCGCTCAGCGCCACGACCTGTCGGCTTGCAACCCGCGGCAGACGCACCGCCATCGACCATGACTCCTCGCGTAGCGAACGAACCATACGATGAACGCTTCGATCCGACGAAGCTTTGCTGCGCCTGGGTGGTGCCGGAGCTTCCGGGCCAAGGAAGCTCGCCGCCTGTCGCGTCGTCGCTACGGGCGCCGGCCTTCAGGCACTATGGCCCATGCGTCCAAGATGCGAGCGAGGTCTCGCGGTCAGGGGAGGTTACCAGTGGCGTGCTGCGGGCGGCCGAGGATTCTTGACTTCTTTGCGAATGTACCATATTGATACACGGCAAATGGCGGAGCCGATACCCTTTCGTCGCCCCGTCCGCTGGGCGAGGCTCAGAGCTGATGAGGCCGAGAGGGTCATTCGGGAGCGATGCAAGGACACCGCCAACGTGTTCATCGGCGAACACGCCTTCGATCGGGTCGAAGAACGGACGATAACAACCGAGGACGTGTATTGGATCCTGGAGTCCGGACACGTCGACGGCGCCCCGATCAAGGAGGAGGGAAATGGAAGGTGACGGTGGTTCGAAGAATGCCGGGGACCAGAGAGGCAGGAGTCGTCACGCTGATCGCTGAGGATGATGGAACTCTGCTCGTCAAGACGGTCCAGTGGATGGATTGGTTCCGATGACAGAAGGCTATCACTACACCGCGTGTGGCCTCGATTACGTGCATCTGCAAAACGGGTACGAGGTGCGCGAGACAAGCCACGGGAAGGCAGTCGCCATTCAAGATGCGAGGGGGCTACATGAGGCGATTGCGCGGGCGGTCATCAGCTCGCCGATGCCGCTACGCGGGCAGGAGGTGAGATTCCTGCGCGCCCAGCTGAAGCTGTCGCAGGAAGGGCTCGCTAGAGCCCTACGCACCAGACGCGGTTCGGTGGCACGGTGGGAGGCGAAGCCCGATCACCCGATTCCTGGGACCGCTGATTCCGCGCTACGAATGTTCTACGCTGTCAAAGCCGAAAGGCATGAGGTTGCCGAGCGGTTGGTCGACCTATTGACTGAAATCGACGAGCTCGAGCACAAGGTCGAAGTATTGCGCGGCGAGACCTTCAGGGCCACGGCCGCCGGTTGGGAGCGAGAGAGAGAAGCGGCTTAATATCGGGCTCACAAAGTTCGAACCTTGGTTCGCCCGGCATCATCCTTCTCTTTGGGCGCGCGGCCGACCAGCCAACCCCGCGCGCGATACCGATCCCGAAGGTCAGGACTTTGTGGGATCGGTATAACACGGCTCGTTGCGTCTGAGGCTGAGACACGACCTGCGCTTGGCCCAAACCCCGGCCGGTCAGCCCCCGAGATCTCGGAGCAGGGCCTCGGCCGCGGCCTGATCGCGCTCGGTCAAGGCGCCGGGGTCGGCGAGCAGCCGGATGAGGATCGCGCGCGCTGCCTCCTTGTCGCCGCGCCTGGCGAGCGCCTGCGCGAGATGCGCCTCGATCCCGGGATCGGCGGCCTCGGCCCATGCCGCCCGCCGCAACAACTCGAGCGCAGGGTCGAGCTCGCCCAGATCCATCAGCACCAGGGCGAGCGTGTCCAGCACCCGCGGCTCATGGGGCGCCAGGCCCAGGGCGCGCTCGGCATACGGTCGGGCGGCGCGGGCGCGTCCCTCTTGCAGCAGCGTCCACGCCAGATTGTTGAGCGCGATCGGATCGGTGGGGCGGATCGTCACCACCTTGATCAGATGGTCGCGCGCGGCGGCGGTCTGGTCCGCCGCCAGATGCAGATCGGCAAGGGTCAGACGCGTCTCGAGGTCGTCGGGAGCGTGGGCGAGCCACGCTTCGAGGATTGCCCGGCTGGCGGCGCGGTCGCCGGCGCGCCACTTCGCCAGGGCGAGCTTGCGGGCGAGCACCGCCGCCGGTCGCTTCTCCAATGCCGCCTCGAGGGCGCGGGCTGCTGCTTGCGGCCTGCCGGCCAAGAGGGCGAGGCCGCCGTCGAGCTCCAGAACCGATGGCTCGCCGGGCGCCGCGCGCGCCACCACGTCGAGAAGCTGTGCGGCTTCGGCATGGTCGCCGGCCCGGGCGAGCCGGCCCGCCTTTGCGGCATCCTCGCCCAGGTCCGCCTCGACCAGATCGCCGCTCTGCACCACCCCGAGGTCGACCCGGAACAGGCGCTCGCCGGTATCGGAGCCAGCCGCATCCGAGCGCGCCGGCTCGAGCTGCCGGTTGGTCGCGGCCAACAGGAGCTGCGCCGGCGCATGCTCGGGCTCGCGCGCGAGCACCTTCGCGAGATTCCAGTGCGCCGCCTCGAGGCGGCCGAGCGTGTAGTTGGCAGCGCCCGCGAGAAACATGCTCGGGACGTGGGTGGGGATGGCGGCTACGGCGCGCTCGCTGTGGACCTGCGCGACCTCGACGTGGCCGGCCTGAAATGCCGCCGCCGCCCGCAGGTAGTGGGCGAGCCCGTTGCCGGGTCGCTGGCTAAGGAACCGGTCGAGCAGGGCCTCCGCTTCGCGCAGCTCGCCCGCGGCGATCAGGGCCTCGGCCAGCGCCAGGCGCGCCCCGACGTTGTCCGGCGCCGCCTCGAGCTGCTTGCGGTACATGCCGACGGCATCGAGGTAGCGGGTGAGCTGAAACGCCAGATCGCCGCTCAGCCCGAGCAGAGTGGGGTGGTCGGGCGCGGCGCGGAGCGCATCGGCGAGCAGCAGCTCGCTGGCCTCCGGATCACCGGCGCGCATGGCGAGCCGCACCAGGCCGATGCGGACATCGACGCTGTCCGGATCGAGGTCGAGGATCGCCTGGTAGGCGCGCCGCGCCCCCTCCGGATCGTCCAGGCGCAAATAGGCGCGGGCCCGCAGGCCGAGCGCCGCGGCCTGCGCGGCCTCGGGCCAGCCGGTGGGCAGCGTGAGCTCGTCCAGGAGCTGCACCTCGCGCTGCTGGCGCAGCCACAGGTCGCCGAGCGCCAGCATCAGCTCCGGTGATTCCAGCCCCAATGCTCTGGCCCGACCCAATTCTTTCTCGGCATACGGCAGATCGCCCTCGCTGAGATACAGCCTGCCGAGCATCAGGCGGAGGCCGGCGGCGTCGGGGATCTCCTGGAGCGCATGCTTCAGCTCGGCGATCGCGAGGCGGGTGTCGCCCTGCTGAATCAAGGCTCGGGCGTTCTCGAGCCGCTGCTCCACGGCGGTCTGGTCGTCGCAACTCGCCAGCGCGCCCGAGCCGAGCAGGAGACCGGCGCCAAGGGCGAGCCGCCGGGACCATTTGATGCAGACCCACATCACAGCGTGCTTGCCGGGCAACCGCTTGGGGATCTTGATTTCGAACGGCCGGTGGCGCCGCCGTTCAGGCGCTGCGGCGGCGCGCCATCACGACCAAGATGACCGCAAGGCCGGTGGCGAACAGCAGCAGGCTGGCCGGCTCCGGTATCGGCACCGAGAACTCCGCGGTGATGTCCACGGGCTCGCCCGGGCCCGCCTCGGTGCCGGGATCGGGGGTCTGGTCGACCACGATCGCGCTGTCGCGGCCCTGTGCCCAGGCCACGTCGATGATCGCATCGAGCATCGCGCGTCGCTCCTCGACAGTGACCGTGCCGATGCTCAACCCGGCGGCGTTGATCATGCTTCTGGCCTCGGCCACCGTGCTGCCGATGAGATCCGGGACGGTCATGAATGCGGCGCCGCCGCCGCCACCTGCGGTCGCGGCCGGGAACACTTGCGAAGGAAAGGAACCGGGGCCGCCGATCGTCGTGCCCGCCCCGGGGAAGGCCGGTCCGGTCGACACGCCCGCTGCGGCAGGGCCGGCCGCCGGGGCCACCTCCGCCGCCTCGGCCGCCGCCTCGCTCACCGCCACCATCAGCCTGACCACTCTTTCTTGCCCGAGGAAGGCGGCGGTGGTCAGTCGGGGCGGGGTAGGGACCCCGCCGACCGCGATCGTGGTCTCCTGGCCGGTCGCCACATCGACGCAGTCGGTCAGTTGGGTCGTGAACTCGGCCTTGCGCACGCCGTCGACAATGAACGCTTCGTCGCTCAGAAGGAACTCGTCGGTTTGGCTGAGCGGCTGGATGGCGATCACGCCTGCGCCCCGGTCGTAGCGCTGGTCGACCGCGACGATCCTGCCGGCATCGCGGCTCTCGGCGCCCTGAAGCGTCTTGGCGACATCGGCGGCCGAGAACGGCTCGGCGGGCAAGGGAGGGCAGGTGCCGGGTCCCTTGGCGCCCGCATTGTAATCCTCCAGCACATCGGCGAGCGCCTCGAGGCGCGGCGCCGCCTCGGCATCGGGTCGTTCGGGATCGGCGGCCAGGAACAGCACCGTGGCCGCCTCGAACGCGCTCGCGACGTCGTCGGGCAGCGGCGCGCTGTTGATGCCGTTCAGTTGCGCCGCGATGAAGGCCCGGGCCAGGCGATAGTAGGGACCGTCGCCGGCGCCCTCGGCGAGGATCTCCTCGTAGGTCGCGCCGGCATTGAAGAACTGCGCCCGACCGCTCTCGCCGAGCAGGTCCCAGGTGTCGTCGAACGGTGCTGCGCCATCGCGGCTGTGGGTTCGCCAGTAGTCGGCGCCGAGCGTGCAACCGCCTTCGATCAGCTGATAATCGTAGCGACGATACGAACGCTGGATGTCGTCCCCGGGAATCCGCTCGGGACAGACCGAGGCCCGGCCCCGGGTCACCGCGCAGGTGGTGAGGCCGTCCGGCTGGACCCCGCAACTCACCACGACCCCGACGCGTGGCGGGCCTCCGCCGTTGAGACCCGGAGGACGCGCGTCCGTGGTCGGACCGCCCGCAGCGCTCGGATCACCGATGATCGGCGCCGCAGACCCGGCCGCCGGCACGAGCAGGCCGGCGATCAGGATCACGATCCCGACCGAGAGCATCAAAGCGGATCTTTGCCGGCTCGACGCCAAGCCGTGGCCGCCGCAGCGCAGGTGGTCGCGCCGATCCGGCGGCAATGCCGGGACAGTGATCGCGGCAGGCTGAGCTCCTGGTCGGTCGATCATCACCACCACAGAATGCGCCAGGCTAGGTCGCCAACGCCGGCCCAACCGGCTGAGTGGCGCTGTTTTACCAGGATATGCGAGCCAACTCCAATGCGCTGTTTCCTCGCGCCAAGACTCTGGACGGCCGCCGGCGCCCTTGGTACGCGGCGAGCGGATGCCCGGTCGAAGCGCGACGGCGCGCTGGCCCTCGACATTCCACCTTTGCGACGACATCGGCGGCGGCGCGCCGTCCAGGCCGACCGCACTCACCGGTGCCGTCGGCGGCCTTGCTCGGCGCTGGGCTCGTCAGCGATCGCCGCCGGTCTCCGGCAGGTCCGGATAGGCCCGGGCGATGGCCACCACCCGAAACGAGTAGCGCAGCCAGATCACTCCGAAAACGATCATAAAGGCGTGATCGATCGCGCTGAGGTTCGGATGGAAGCCGTGCAGGAAGAAATACAGCAGGGCGGCGAGCGGCGCGACGGCACAGTACCAAGCTGCGGCAACCGCTTTGGTGAAGGCGAAGATGATCGCGCCACAGACCACCGTGAAACCGTAGATGGCGACCGCGTCGGATTTGATCTGCGGATCCTGGCTCAAGAGCGCGCCACCGGTCACCATGCCGAACAGGATGCCGACGAACATCGCGTAGGCATGGAGCTCGTAGTCGGCCTGGCTCCGGGTCATCCTCGCGACCGGCACCAGGTACGGCGTCCGCTCGTCGTCCCAGATGTACCTCTTGAAGTATTTCTCCAGGTTCAGCATCCGCCACGTGCTCGAGAAAGAATGCCGGGCCCGCGCTTAAGACACGGACCCGGCACCCGTAATCCGTCGCTACTCGCTCAGGTAGGTCGGCTTGAGGAACTGGGCATCGCCCCAGGTCTTGTAGACGTTGCGGAAAGCGTAGTAGCTCTCGGCGATCTTCTCGAACTCCTCGTCCTGCGCCGACTGCTCCTCCACGACCTCGTTCCAGGCCGTCTCGAACGCCGCCAGCTCCTCGTCGGTCCAGCGCACGTTGGTGACGCCGTACTCCTCGGCCATCTTGTTCATGGCGGCCGGGTTCATCGCCTCAGTCTCGGCGAAGTTGACGTAGACGTTCCAGCCGCATGCGGCCTCCAGGATCGCCTGGTTCTGGTCGGAGAGCCCCTCGAACAAGGGCTTGTTGATCAGCAGCTCACCGATCGACGACTGCTGATGCCAGCCCGGATAGTAGTTGTACTTGGCGATCTGATAGAAGCCGAGGTCGATGTCCATGTTCGGCATCGAGAACTCGGTCGCGTCGATCACGCCCCGCTCGAGGGCCGGATAGATGTCGGCGGCGGCGAGCAGCTGGGTCGACACGCCCAGTTTCTGCACGACCTGGGCGCCGAGGCCGAAGAACCGCATCTTCAGGCCATTCAGATCCTCGAGCGACGCGACCTCCTCACGGAACCAGCCGGAGGTCTCCGGGCCGATCATGTTGCAGTCGATCGAGAACAGATCGTGGCGGGCGTAAATCTCGTTCTGCAGCTCCTTGCCGCCGCCGTAGATCATCCAGGCGAAGTACTCACCAAAGTCGGGGCCGAACGGCACCGCGGTGAAGAAGGCGAGCGCCGGATATTTGCCGGTGTGGTAGCCGGCGGTGGTGAAGCAGGACTCGACCGAGCCCTGGGATGCGGCGTCGAAGCACTCCAGCGCCGGCACCAGCGCGCCCGGCTCGAAGAACTGGAGCTGGAAGGCGCCGGCGGAGAGGCGATCAACCATCCCCTCCAGCCGCTTGGCCGAGGTGCCGAGATGGGACAGGTTCCCCGGGAACGCGCTTTGCATCTTCCACTGCACGCGGTCCTGGGCATCGGCGTTGGCCGTGAGCCCCAGCGTGGCGACCAGCGCCACTCCGGCGGCCGCTATCAGCCTAGCTCTGGTCTGGGACATCTTCGTTGCCTCCTCTGATGGTCGATGACGACAATGTCATCCATGAGCACTTAGCCGCCGGTGCTCGCGGCCGGCGCCGGTTTGGGCGCGCGTTGCAGCGTCTCCGTCTCCGGATCCCAGGTCCCCTCCTCGAGGGCCTCGAGGTCGATCCGCTCCTTGCCCTCGATCTTCGTACCCTCTTCCTCCGGCCAGTCCAGCGTCATCAGCGGGAACCGGACGTTCTGCGGGCCCCAGAGCACGATGACCACCTGCAGCCACACGGCCACGCCGGAGAGCGCCGCGACGATCAGGCCGAGCACCAGCACGCTCTTGATGATCCAGCGGTGGGTCAAACCGACCTGGGATGCGGAGATCTCGCCGATCTGCCAGGAATCGTATGCGTAGATCGACGCAAAATAGATCACGATCAGGCAGTAGGGGATCATGAAGAAGGTGAGGCCGAGAAACTCCAGCCAGGCCTTCTTGCGGAACGCGAGGGTCTCGCGGACCAGATCTACCCGTACGTGGGTGTTCCAGATGTAGCCGTAGCCGAGCACGAGCGCGAACAGCGCGGTGTGGAAGTGCCATTCGAGCTCCTGCAGCAAGGTGGACTGGAAGATCCGACCGAAGTGCTCGAGCAGCCAGATCTGAATCCAGACCATCTTGCGGACGGTGACGTCGAACACGGTGATGACGATCAGCGGGAGGAACAGCCAGGACGCCCACCGTCCGGTGAAGTCGACGAAGCTCCGCAGCGCGTCGCTGAGCCTGAGCGCAGCCGGACGCTCGGCGGCTTCGAGATAGTGGACCTCTTCGGCCGTGTCGCGGTTGGCCACCGCCTCCGCCCCGCTAGTAGTCATAGACCACCTCCATCAGCCACAGCGCCACGTTGGGGTACAGCATCACGATGACCACCGCGCTGCACTGCAGCAGCACGAACGGGATGATGCCGAGATAAATGCTCTGGATCTTGATCTCTCGCGGCGCGATGCCCTTCAGGTAGAACAGCGCGAAGCCGAACGGCGGCGTCAGGAACGAGGTCTGCAAGTTGACCGCCATCAGGATGATGAACCAAAAGATCATGTTCTCACTGGACACGTGATCGCCGAAGTCGAGGCCCACCACCAGCGGCGCGAAGACCGGCAGCACGATCAGGGTGATCTCGATCCAGTCCAGAAAGAAGCCGAGGAAGAACACGATGCCCATGATCAGGAACAACAGGCCCCAGGCGTCGAGGCCCGCGGAGGTGATCAGGTCCTCGACGACCGCGTCCCCGCCGAGCGAACGATAGACGTAGGCGAAGCACGTGGCGCTGATCACGATGAAGAAGATCATCGCCACCGTGCGCCCCGCCGAGTGGCACACGCTCTCCATCGTCTGGTAGGACAGCCGCCCGTTGAACAGCGCCAGCAGGATCGCGCCAAACGCGCCGACCGCCCCGGCCTCGCTCGGGGTCGACCAGCCGAACAGGATCGCGCCCTTGATCAGACCGATCAGGAACACCGGCGGGATGAACGCCTTGAGCACCAGCGGCCCCAGCTCGCTTTTGGGCACATGGAGCAGATCTGGCGGCAGCGGCGGCGCCATCGACGGCTTCACGGCGGACAGCGTCACCACGAAGATGACATACAGGGCCACGAGCGCGAGGCCTGGCCCCCAGGCCGCCATGAACACGTTGCCGACCGACACCGACATCAGGTCGGCCATGATGATCAGCATGATGCTGGGCGGGATCAGGATGCCGAGCGTGCCCGAGGCGGCGATGGTGCCGCACGCCAAGCTGTGGCTGTAGCCCTGGCGCATCATGGTCGGCAGCGCCAGCGCCGTCATCATGGTGACCGAGGCGCCGATGATCCCGGTCATCGCGGCGAGGATGGTGCCCATGATGGTGACCGCGAGCGCCAGGGCGCCGGGCACGCGCTTCAAGAGCACCTGGACGCAGTACAGCAGGTCGTTGGCGATGCCGCTGCGCTCCATCATGACGCCCATGAACACGAACGCCGGTACCGCGACGAGCACGAGGTTCTCCGCGGCGCCGCCCCAGATTCGCGGCAGGAAGTTGAAGAACTCGATCAGCGAGAACACGCCGAGGAAATAGCCGATCAAACCGTAAAGGAGAGCAAGACCACCCAAGATGAACGCGACCGGATAACCCGAGAAGAGCAGCAGACCCAGCGTGATGAACATGGCGATGGGTATGTAATCCTGGACGAACCACAGCAGCTCCTTCTGCTGGTCCGGCGACAGGCCCGCCAGGATCGCGAACCCCCCGCCGATCACGACGAGGACGGCGATCAGGCCGAGGAGCTTGCCGTTCAACCGCGTCAGATTGGCTAGCGCTTCCATGGGATTGCCCGACTAAGCCCGAGACAGGCAAGGCGGAGACCTGGAGGCCCCCGCCTTGCGATGTCCTGCGAGCAGCTTCGACAAGCGCCCGACCCTTACTGCATCAGGCCGCGCTCACTGATAGGTGCTCTCGAGCGACTGCGCCTGGCCCCAGGTCCGGTACCTCTCGCGAAAAGCCAGGTAGCTCTCCGCAACCTTCTTGAAGGTCGGGTCCGCGGCCGACTGCTCCTCGATCACCTCCTGCCACGCCGCCTCGAAGGCGGCCAGCTGCTCGTCGCTCCAGCGCTGGACCGTGACGCCGTTCTCCTCGACCATCCTGTTCATGGCGTCGGGATTGGTGGCCTCGGTCTCGGCGTAGTTGTAGTGGATCTCCGCGGCGCAGGTCAGCTCGAGCATGACCCTGTGCTGGTCGGACAGGCCCTCCCAGGCGGGCTTGTGCATCAGCAGCTCGTTGACCGAGACCTGCTGGTGCCAGCCGGGAAAGTAGTTGTTCTTGGCGATCTGATGGAACCCCAGCTGGATGTCCATGGCCGGCATCGAGAACTCGGTGGCGTCGATCACGCCCCGCTCCAGCGCGGGATAGATGTCGGCGGCGGCGAGCAGCTGGGTCGACACCCCGAGCTTCTGCACGACCTGGGCACCGAGGCCGAAGAAGCGCATCTTCAGGCCCTGCAGATCCTCGAGCGATTCGACCGGCTCCCTGAACCAGCCCGAGGTCTCGGGGCCGATGGCGGTGCAGTCGAGCGAATAGAGGTTGTGCTCGCCGTAGATCTGGTTCTTGAGCTCGTCGCCGCCGCCGTGCCTCTTCCACGCGAAGAACTCGCCGTACTGCGGGCCGAACGGCACCGCGGTGAAGAACGCCAGCGCCGGTATCTTGCCGGTGTGATAGCCGGGCGTCGTCCAGCAGGTCTCGACCGATCCCCTGGAGGCGGCATCGAAGCACTCGAGTGCCGGCACCAGAGCGCCGGGCTCTTGGAACTCGATCTGGAAAGAGCCGTCGGACACGCGCTCCAGGTTGTCGGCGAAACGAACGCCGGACGTGCCCAGATGCGGCAACTGGCTGGGGAACGCGCTCTGCATCTCCCACCTGACGCGATCTTGCGCATCTGCCGATATATTGGCCCCGACTGTCAGAATGGTGGTCGCGCCAACGGTCGCGAGTGCCCTCGCGCAGCTCCTCGTCATCTCCCTTAGCCTCCTTTGGGGATGGTTGGTATTAATCACGAATCATAGCTGCAAGCCGCCGGCTCTGCAACGCCTGCCGAATCGGCCCTGTCTAGGCCGTCAACGGCGAACACATCAAGCGGCGGCCGCGCTCGAGTTTGCACCCCCAGCGCGGCCATAGCGGCCATGCCCGAGCGATCGTTGGCGAGGCATCGGCGCGCGTCCCGTCCTGACGCGCTTCCCGCCGTCTGCTTTGCCGTTGCGCGGATCGCTCCTATAACGCTCTTTAGGTCTCAGAACCTGGCGTCTGGGTGCGCGCCTTGGGGTGCTCGTGTCGTATCAGTGCAGCCTCTGAGGCCGTCAGCGGGGGCCGCGATCCGGCGGCCCTTGCCATCTCGGACCGGGTGAGGACTCCGGCGCCCGGCTCGCCTTCAGCTCGGGTACGCGTCGCCGTTGCCGGCGATCGAGGCACCGGTGATGGAGCCGGAGAGCACCATGAGCCTCGAGCTGACCATTGCCGTCCTGCTCGCCGCGCTGCTGATCGCCGGCGTCGCGAACTGGCGCGAGCGCCGGCCGCGCGAGCTCGGCAGGCCGTCGCTCGTGCCCTACAGCGCGATCCAGGTGCTCGCCGTCCTGGTGATCATCCTCATGCTCGCGCATCTGGTGAGCCTGCTCACGGGCGAGCCCCTCGAGGGTCGTCCGGGTCGAGCGCCAGCAGATCAGCGTCGCCGTGACGATACAGCCGGCCTCACCGTTGATCGCGGTCTCCAGGAACTTGTCGTCGTCCAGATCGCGGCAGCCATGAACGACACCTGCGATCGTGACCCATTCCCCCACAGTCGCCAGATCGGACAGGAACCGCTGCCGCAGCGTATGGTCGACATAGCGGTCGAACTTCGGCCGCATCAGCCGCGACGCCAGCTCGGCGAAGGTCTCATCCGAGAAGACAAGCATGCCGTCCGCGCGGATGGTGTTTAGAACCTCGGCGGTGCGGCCACTCGGCTGCAGGAGCGCGCTGATCAGCACGTTGGTGTCGACGACAGAGCGCTCAGCTTTCATCGACGAGCAGCTCGTCGACCAGCTCGTCGGTCAGGCCTCGCCCGGCCGCTTCCTTGCGTGCCGTCGCCATGGTCTCGAAGAGGCGCTTCCAGGCAGCCCCCCGCATCCGCTCGTAGTCCTCGATCGACATGACGACGGCGGCCGGCCGGCCCTTCTTGGTGACGGTCCCGGGGCCCGCTGCGCCGCGTCGAGGAGCTGCCCGAAGCGGTTCTTGGCATCGATGGAGGAGACCGTGCGCATACAGCCATTATAGCTGTTTCAGCCGCATCCGTCTCCATTCTTCCTTTCAGGTATCCTGCCAACGCTGCGACGCCGACGATTGCTCCCAAGAGCGCGATGCCGCCGATCACGCACCACCGCCCCGGCTCCCCAGCCTACGACGGCGCGGCTTCGGCCCGGGGATCGACGCGGGGGCGCGCCGGATCGGCGGCGCCGCGCGTGGCGTGTGCCTGGGCGACGGCGGCCTCCTCGAACAGCGCCTTGACTCGGGCGACCGCGCGCGGCACGTCGTCGAGGGGCGTGGGCGGCGGCCCTTCCGGGAAGGCTTCGCCAAGCCACACCGCCCGATTCTGCGCCGCGAGCTGGCGGTGGATGATGCGCACGTCGCGGGTCATGCGCGTCGGGCCGATCGCCATGGCGATCCGAAAGACCAGCGGCTGAAAGCGCAGGCGCCGGAGGCGGCGCCACCGCGACGTCTCGACCTTGCCGATCAGGCTCTCGAGCAGCCCCCAGCGGTTCTCGGGCCCGGTGTGCAGATCGAACATGTAGACCGGCTTCAAGGTCGCGCAGGCCTCGGCCAGCATCGACATGCTCTCGCAGGTCACGACGATCGAATCGGCGAGCGCCAGGTACCCGAGGTACGGGTTCTCCGCGGCATCGCGGGTCCATCCGAACACCTCCGCCGGGCAGTCGATCGCCGCCTCGAGCGCCGGGACCACCTTCTTCGGGGTCCGCGCGCTGGTGCTGACCAGCAGCGACCCGCCCCGGCGCCTCGCGAACGCGCTGGCCGCGCGCCCGAGCAGCGTCGCGGCCTCGCCGTCGAGCACGTAGGGACCGGCGTTGCCGCCCACGATCACCGCGGTGTACGGCCGCGGCAGGTGGCCAAGCCGGGGCGCCCAGATCGCGGCCGCCTCCTCGAGACGGCGATCGGCGACCCGCTGCAAGGGCGTCGTGTTGTGCAGGACGTTCGGCCGCTGCGGCAGGCGGTACTGCGGAGTCGTGACCACCAGATCGAAATTCTCGATCGACGCCCAGGGGCGGCCGACGTGGACCAGACGCACCCGCTTGTCGGCGCGCGCCAGAATCCACCGGCAGGGCGGCTCGTTGCGGCGGCCCGCGGAGATGATCAGATCGGGCCAGGGCGGCGCGAGCGGGCTGGACCTGCCGCGCACGATGCCAAGCAGCGTGCGCGGCGCCAGGAGATTGGTCAGAAGCTCGGTCGACCGGTAGACCAGTTGCTTGATCTCGAACGGCCAGCCGAGGCCTTCGGCGAGCGCCAGGATCTGGGAGTTGTCCCCGGCCTTGTGGCCCATCATCACCCAGGTTCGGGGGTATCCGGTGTCCGGCTTGCTGTGCAGGTCGGCCATGCGGGAGGTCACGTGATCGGAGGGCAACGAAGGCCGCGGCACGAATAGGCGCTGCCGATTCCGTCGTCAACCCGGGGCTGGTCGGTGGGCGCGGCCCCGATCAAGGCGATCGGGCCCGAGCGTCCCCCGGCAAGCGACGCCGCATGGCGATGTGCAGGATGCCGTCCTCGTCGAAGCGCGGTCCGCACGCGACGAAGCCGCGCTTCGCGTAGAAAGCCTGGGCGATCGTCTGCGCGTGCAACCGGGCCTCCTGCGCGCCGCCGACTGCGGCCAAGGCCAACGCGGCGTCGAGAAGGGCGAGCCCGACCCCGCCGCCGCGTTCGCGCGCCAGCACGGCGACCCGCTCGATCTTGGCGACGCGCCCGCCCTCGAGCCAACGCAGGCGCAGCGTCCCTATGGGCACGCCCGCGCGCAGCGCCAGGAGATGACGCGCGTCGTCGTCGCGCCCGTCGATCTCCAGCGTCTCGGTGACCCCCTGCTCGTCGACGAACACGGCCCGACGGATCGCGAGCGCCCGCTCCAGCTGCGCGCCGGATCGGATCTCGACGATCTCGATCTTCGGAATGGTCAGCCCATCCGGTACCGCTGCACCGCAGCCTCGTCCCATTCGAGGCCGGCGCCCGGCACGTCGCGGATCAGCAGGTGGCCGTTCTCCACGGTGAACGGTTCCGCAAGGATGGGATGCGCCCAATCCTGCCACTCCAGCCAGTGCCCGGTCTCGGCGACCCGCAGCAGATGGCTCGCCAGCTCGGGATAGAGATGCGAGGACAGTTGAATCCCCGCGGCGCCGGCGATGGCGGCGGCGCGCAGCCAGCCGGTCACGCCGCCGATCCGCATCAGGTCCGGCATGACGTAGTCGCCCGCCCCGGCCTGGATCGCCGCATGCAGGGAGCGCGGTCCGTAGAAGTTCTCGCCCAACATCACCGGGGTCCTGAGTTCGCGCGTGAGGCGGGCATAGCCGGCGACGTCGTCGTAGGCGATCGGCTCCTCGAACCAGTACAGGCCCTGATCGTCGAGACTGTGGCAGCGCTGCAGCGCATCGCCGAGCGCGAGGCCCTGATTGAAGTCGCTCATGATGTGGCCAGCGGGGCCGAGGACCTCGCGGACCAGCCGGATCGCGGCGATGTCGTCCGCGATCCGCTCCCGGCCGAGCCGCAGCTTGAGCCCGGCGAAGCCGCCCTCGGCGACCAGCTCCTCGGCTTCCTTGGTCAGGGCGTCGAGCGGTGTCAGCCAGAGGCCGTTGCTGTTGTAAGCGGGCACCGGCGCGAGCGAGCCGCCGAGATAGACCGCAAGCGGCACGCCTGCGGCCTTGGCGAGCGCGTCCCAGGCCGCCATGTCGAGGCCCGAGACCGCGATCAGGCTCACGCCCTCCAGACCGACCAACCCGAGCGCCTTGCGCCCGGCGGCAAAGTCGTCGAGCGGCGCGACCGGCTTGCCCCGGCGCGCCGCCGCCAGATCCTGGATCGCCGGCACGATGTACCGCACGGCCTGCTTGAGATAGGGCGCGAGGTAGCTGCGGCCGACGATCCCCTCCTTGGTGTACAGATCGAGCAGGATCAGCGGCCATTCTTCGTACAGGCCGACGCGCGAGACCACCGGCCGCCTGAGCGGGACCAGAACCGGACGTACGTCCACGCGTTCGAGCGCAAGCCTGGTCATGCTCTGTCTCCGGAGCTTCACCGCCGCGGCGTCAGATTGAGGAGGTGACCGCGGCGCAAGTTACTCCGCCGCGATCGGTTGCCGGTGCTCCTGGAGCAGACGCCAGACCGAATGCGGCGTCGCGGGCATGTCGACGTGGCGCACGCCGAGGTCGGCGAGAGCGTCGATGATCGCATTGATCACCGCGGCGGGCGAGGCGACCGACCCGGCCTCGCCGCAGCCCTTCACGCCCATCGGATTGTTCTTGCACGGCACCTCGACCGTCGACACGTGCATCGACGGCATGTCCGCGGCGTGCGGCATGGCGTAGTCCATGAACGAACCGGACAGCAATTGGCCGCTGTCGTCGTAGACCGCGTGCTCGTACAGCGCCTGACCGATCCCCTGGACCACGCCGCCGTGCACCTGGCCGGTCACCAGGAGCGGGTTGATCACGACGCCGAAGTCGTCGACCGCGGTGTAGTCGACGATCCGGGTGACGCCGGTCTCGGGGTCGATCTCGACCTCGGCGACGTGGCAGCCGTTGGGGAAGGTCCAGGCGTCGATCTTGGCCATCGCCTCGGCATCGAGGCCGTGCATCTCGCCGCCCATCGACGGCGCCATCCCGTGCACCTTGGCGGCCAGCTCCAGGATCCCGACCGCGCGATCCGTGCCCTTGATCCGAAACGTCCCGTCGGCGCGCTCGAAGTCGATGTCGGCGACCGCGGCCTCGAACTCCTGGCTCGCGAACATCTTGCCCCGCTCGATCACCACGTCGGAGGCATCGCGGATCGCCATGCCCTCGGCGGTGAGCGAGCGCGAGCCGCCGGTGCCGCCGCCCCACTTGAGCTTGGCGGTGTCGCCCTGGACGATGCGGATCCTCTCGAACGGGATGCCGAGGCGATCGTTGACCAGCTGGGTGTAGGCGGTCTCGTGGCCCTGGCCGTTCGACTGGGTCCCGACCGCGACACTAACTGTGCCGTCCTCCTCGAAGCTGATCTTGGCCGCCTCCTGCGGGTCGCCCATGGTCGATTCGATGTAGTACGACATGCCGATGCCGCGCCGCCGCCCGCGCCGCTCGCTCTCCGCCTGGCGCCGGGCGAGCCCGCTCCAGCCGGCCGCCTCGAGCGCGGTGTCCATGACCCGGGCGAACTCGCCGGAATCGTAGATCTCGCCGGCCGCCGTCTTGAACGGCATGGCCGAGGACGGCACGAAGTTCTTGCGGCGGAACGCCGCCGGATCCTCGCCGACCTCGCGCGCCGCCGCGTCCATCAGCCGCTCCACCAGGTAGATGGACTCCGGCCGGCCGGCGCCGCGGTAGGCGTCGACCGGCGTGGTGTTGGTGAGCACCCCCTTGACCCGGTAGACCAGGTTCTTGACGTCGTACACGCCGGGCAGGACCTTGATCGCCGCGCCGGTCGGGATGAACGGTCCGAACAGCGAGCTGTAGGCGCCCATATTGGCGGCGGTCTCGACCCGCATGCCGAGGATCCTGTGATCGGCGTCGAGAGCGAGCTCCGCCTCGGTGACGTGATCGCGGCCCTGCACGTCGGAGAGAAAGGTCTCGCTGCGCTCGCCGGTCCACTTCACCGGTCGGCCGAGCAGCCGCGATGCCCAGGCCGCCATGGCGTATTCCGGGTAGAAGAACGCCTTCATCCCGAAGCCGCCGCCGACGTCGGGCGTCAGGATCCGCACCTTGGACGGGTCGATCTTGAGCACCCCCGCCAGGATGTCGGTGAGCAGCCAGCCGCCCTGGGTGCAGGTGTGCAGCGTGATCGTGCCTGCTGCGCCATCGAAGTCGGCGATCGCCGCGCGCGGCTCGATGGCATTGGCGACCAGGCGGTTGTTGATCACCCGGAGCCTGGTGACGTGGGCCGCCTTGGCGATCGCCGCCTCGACCGCGGCAGGGTCGCCAAACTCCCAATCGAAGCTCAAGTTGTTCGGGACGTCGTCGTGCACCAGCGGCTGGCCGGGGGCGGACGCGCTCTCGGTATCGGCGACCACGTCCAGCGAGTCGTAGTCCACGCTGACCAGCTCGGCGGCGTCCTTCGCCTGGCTCAAGGTCTCGGCCACCACGAACGCGACGTTGTCGCCGACGTGGCGGACGCGTTCGGTGCACAGCACCGGGCGCAGCTTGTTCTTGCCCTTGGAGCCGTCGCGGTTCTCCATCGGGATGCCGCACGGCAGGAAGTTGCCGCCGCTCGCTTCGATGTCCGCGCCGGTGATCACCGCCAGCACGCCGGGCGCCGATTTCGCGGCATCGATGTCGATTGCCTTGATTCGGGCGTGCGCCTCGGGCGAGCGTACGACGCAGCCATAGAGCTGTCGTTCGAGATCGATGTCGTCGGTGTAGCGCCCCGTGCCGGTGATGAACCGCTGATCCTCGACCCGGCGCACCGGCTGACCGACCCCGAACTTCGCCATGATCCTGGTTCCCCCCCGCTGCACTTTGCTCTGGCCGTTAACATATATGATGCCTAAGCTCACGCCAGAGGGTGGGCCGTCGCGCGGCTCCTGGATTCGGGTTCAGCTGCGGTTCAGGGGTTTGGCAATAATCCTCGCGCTCAGGCGTTGAACCTGCGATGCGGTGGTGAATGCCCGCAGCGGGGCCCATCGGCAACCGTCACTCGCCATGGTGAGAGATCGTTCGGCTTTCTTCGAGGGTCTGAAGGCGCGCCTGGACCACGACCGTGCCGAGCATGAGCGGCCGGTCGAGGACACCGCGCCCCCGTGGGACGTGGCGGAGGCGCCGGTCGACGACGACCCTTGGGAGCCTGCGACCGGCGAGCCAGCCCCGGTGGACGGCGACGTGGATGGCGACGTGGACGGCGACGGGAGCGGGGCGGCGGCGACCGGCCGTGAGCCCGGCGCAGCGCCTGACGCCGAGGACCCGCCACCATCGATCGCCGAAGCCATGGCGGCGGCGCCAAGCGGCGGATTCGATCGGCCGGGGCCGGCGCAGTCATGGTCCGAAAGCGGCATGCCGGAGCGCTTGCGCGAGGCCATCGCGTCAGTTCGTCGCATCTCGATCCATGGGCCGCCAGATCTGGACGACCAGGAGCCCGGGCGACGCCGGCTCCGGGAGACGCCCGAGGAGCATGCCCTCGGCGAGACGCCCGAGCAGTTCCGCCTTCGGGCGACGCCGCAGCCGTTTGGACCTCGGGAGATGCCCGACCAGGTCGCGCCCCTGGAGGCACCGAAGCAGGCCGCCCTCTGGCAGGCTCCAAAGGACGAGCCGCCGGCGCCGGTTGCGGCCACGGCGGGGCGCGGCATTCGCATCGCCGCCGTCGTGGCCGCGTCCGCTGTGGTGCTGCTCGTCGGCTCCGGTCTCGGGGCTCTGCTGGCGGGCTGGCGCATCGAGCTGCCGTCGCTGCCGACCGGGACCGCAGCGTCGCCTGAGCCCGTTGCGGCATCACAGGCGCCGCCGGCGGCAGCACAGGCGCCGCCCCCCATTACCGAGGTCGTGAGGGTAGAGCGGGCGCCTATGCCTCCGGCAGCCACCGCGGAACCCCCGCCGCCGACGGCCACCGGCGCAGTGCCTCGGCCGCCGCCGCCGAAACCCGCACCGCGGTCGAGCATCGCGGGCGAGGAACCGTCCACCACTGATCCGATCGACCAGGCGGTCGAGACGCTCTTGCGCGAAACCGGAGGCTCGGGCGGCCCGTTCGAGCCTCTGGGCGAGGAGGCCGTCTCCGCCGCCGCGATCCGGGTGTTCGTGCACTACACGGCGAGCGCCGCGGGGGCGCCGGCCACGGCCATGCATCTGGTCCGCCACCTCGAGGCTGCGGGTTTCACGGCCGAGGCGCGGGAGGTCGATTTCCCGATCGCTTCCGACAGCATTCGCTACTTCTTCGCTGCCGATCGCGACGAGGCCGAAGCGCTCAGTTCGGGTCTCGAAGGCCGCGTTCGCGGCGGCGCGGCGCCTCCCGTCCTGGACTTCACCCGCCACGATCCGAAGCCGGAGCAGGGCTCTCTCGAGCTCTGGATCGGGGCGTGAGGTGAGGCTAGGGCGCGCGGCTCTGCCGGCCGCCGCTAGAGCAGTGACGCAAACGGAACGTACCTTTGTTGTCATGCCCGGACTTGATCCGGGCATCCACCCGCAAAGCAGCCGCTGGCTCCAGCGTGGATTGCCGGGTCAAGCCCGGCAATGACGAGGAAATCATGCGAATCCGTCAGTGCACTAGCGGCACGCGATCGCCTGGCCGACCTCGAGGTCGCCCCCGCGGCTCACCCGCAGGAGAACGCCGCAATCGATGTGACCGAAGATCTTGCGCAGCGTAAGCGGGATGTTGAGGTCGCGCACACCGCTTGCAGGGTCGACGTTGGTCGCGGCGCAACGATCGATCCGCTCGGCGACACGGAACCCGATGGCAGCCGCGCAGAGTTCCCGGCCCAGCCAGTCGAACTCGCGCCAGGCCGGCAGGCCCGTCACATAGAGGTTGGCGCGAAACCGCAGCGGATCGACCGGCTGGCCCAACCGCCGCTCGAGGTCGGCGACGCTCGCGAGGTTGACCAGCGAGACGTACTTCGTGGCATTGTCGGTGAACATGTGCCCCGGCGCGCTGACCAGACGCGGCCGGCCTTGCAGTCCGGGGCCCATGAACGCCTCGAAGAAGCGCTCGATGGCCTCGCGCCCGGCCGGAGTGCGGACGTCGGCGTCGACCTCGCGCCGGGCGCCCTGCTCGATGGTCAGCCGGGCGGCGGCGTCGTCGTACGCGACCCGGAGTTCCGCCAGGCGCTCGTCGGTCATCAGCATCAGGAAGTTGCGCTTGCGCAGCCACGTCGGTCGCTCGGGGTCGAACGGGGCGCCCGGGCGGGCAAGCGCGAACTTGCGATCGAGCGGCAGCCCTTCGCCGGCAGCCAGGCTGGCCCGTTGCAGCGATTCCGCCGACATGCCCTTGACGGGGTAGCGGCAGATGCGCGCGATCGTGGCATTCGGCATTGCCATCCCGCATCCTCTCAGTACCGATCTACAAAGGTGACCTTCGGGATCGGTATCGCGCGCGGGGTTGGCTGGTCGGCCGCGCGCCCCAAAACGAAGGATGATGCACGGCGAAGAAAGGTTCAAACTTTGTGAGCCTGGCATCAGGGCATGCGCGCAGTCGTGGCGGCGCGCCGCCGCGCATCGGCCTTCGCGTCGCATCGCGCTGGCAAACGGAGTCGAAGCCTCCAGATAAGGATCTTCCCGTTCGGGCCGAGGCGGCGTAAGCGCAAGCGATGTTTCCGATCCACGACGACAATCCGACCCACCGCTGGCCATTCGTCACGGTCGCGCTGATCGCCGCCTGCATCGTGATCTATTTCTGGCAGGTGTCGCTCGGGCCGCGCGCCGGGGCCGCCGCCGTCTACAGCTTCGGCTTCATCCCGGCGCTGCTGTTCACCGACGCGGCGCTGCCGCCGGATCTCGCGGTCGTCCCCACGAGCGCCACCCTGTTCAGCTCGATGTTTTTGCACGGCGGCTTCATGCACCTCGCGGGCAACATGCTCTATCTTTGGGTGTTCGGGAACAACATCGAGGATGTCTGCGGCCACGTGCGCTTCCTCGCGTTCTATCTGGCGTGCGGGGTGGCCGCGGCGTTCGCCCAGGCGGTGCCCGACCCCGGCTCGGAGGTGCCGATGATCGGAGCGAGCGGCGCGATCTCCGGGGTGCTCGGCGCCTATCTGCTGCTGTTCCCGCACGCCCGGGTGCACGTACTGATTCCGTTCGGCTTCTTGTGGGTCCATACCATTCCCGCGGGCTGGCTGCTCGGCTTCTGGTTCGTGTTCCAGCTGCTGAGCGGGGTCTGGTCCGATCCGAGCCAGCCGGGCGTGGCGTTCTGGGCGCACATCGGCGGCTTCGTCGCCGGCATGGCGCTGATCTTCGCGTTCCGCGACCGCCGGTTCAGGATCGGAGGCGGCCGCCGAGCCAGGGTACGGGGTCGCTCGCGCGTTCCCCCCAGCCGCTCTGGTCCCTGGGATTGAGTGCGGATGGGTGCGCCCTGGTCCTCGGGTCGAACCCGAGGAGCTCGCCGTGGCGCTCTCGAGGCGCGCGTCTGAGGAGCCGCTCATGAAGATCGTCGACGTCAAGACCTTCGTGGTCGGCAACCCGCCGCCGCATTTCGGCGGTCGCTACTTCGTCTTCCTGAAGCTGACCACCGATGGCGGGGTCGAAGGCGTCGGCGAGGTCTACGGCGTCCCGTTTCATCCCCACGTCGTCGCGCGCATGATCGAGGACGTCTGCGATCGCTACGTCCTCGGCGCCGACCCGTTCAAGACCGAGCATCTATGGCGGATCGTCTACTCGAGCGGCTACACCCAACGCCCCGACACCTCGCTGACAGGGGTGCTCAGCGGCATCGAGATGGCCTGCTGGGACATCGTCGGCAAGGAGCTGAACCGCCCGGTCTGCGACCTGCTCGGCGGCCGCCTTCAAGAACGGCTGCGCTCGTACACCTACCTCTACCCGAAGGACTCGGACGCGACCGATGTCTATCGCGACCCCGATCTGGCGGCGCAGAGGGCGAGCGAATACGTCGAGCAGGGTTTCACGGCGATCAAGTTCGACCCGGTCGGCGCCTATTCGGCGTTCGATCCAAGACAGCTGTCGCTCGAGGCCCTCGACCACGCCGAGCGGTTCGTGAGAACCCTGCGCGCGGCCGTAGGCGGCCGCTGCGACCTGCTGTTCGGGACCCACGGCCAGATGACCGCGGCCGGCGCCATCCGTCTGGCGAAACGCCTGGAGCCGTTCGATCCCTTGTGGTTCGAGGAGCCGACGCCGCCGGAGATGCCCGAGGAGATGGCCCGCGTCGCCCGCCAGACCAGCATCCCGATCGCGACCGGGGAGCGCCTCGCGACCAAGTACGAGTTCGCGCGCGTGCTCGAGACCCGGGCGGCCTCGATCCTGCAGATGGCGCTCGGGCGCGTCGGCGGCATCCTGGAAGCCAAGAAGATCGCCGGCATGGCGGAGGCGCACTACGCGCAGATCGCGCCGCATCTCTATTGCGGGCCGATCGAGGGCGCCGCCAACATCCAGATCGGCGCGTGCTCCCCCAACTTCCTGATCCTGGAGAGCATCCAGACCTGGGGTGGCTTTCACGCCCTGATCCTGAAGGAGCCGATCCGCTGGGAGGACGGCTACGTCCTCGTGCCGACCAGACCCGGCCTCGGCGTCGAGCTGAACGAGGCGGTCGCGGCCAGACATCCTTATCAGGACAAGGCGCTGCATCTGGAGATGCTGCACCGGCCGGTGTAGTGGCCGGCGACTGGCTCGGGCAGGACGGTCCTGCCGATCCCAACGAGGTCCTGACCTTGGGGATCGGTACCGCGCGCGGGGTTGGCTGGGCGGCCGCGCGCCCCAGGAGAAGGATGATGCCGGGCGAACGAAGGTTCGCAATTTGTGAGGCCGGCATCAGGTCTCGGCACCGCGCGGGCGTCCCGATTCGTTCTGAGGTCCGCGCGCCTCACGGGGCCGAAAGAAGACGCAGATCGGCGATCAGGGGGTAGTGGTCCGAGCCGACCGCGGGGCCGCGGCGGACGGTGGTCACCGCGAGCGGACCTTTGAGCAGAACGTGATCGATCGGGATCAGCGCCGGCCAGAACCACGTCGGCCATGTCGCGACATAGCCATGGCCGCTGGCAGCGTTGCGCAGCCCGCCCGCGGCGACGAGATCCTGGAAGTGCGGCGACCAGGGCGTGGTGTTGAAGTCGCCAGCCACGATCACCGGACGATCCGCACCGCCGACGACCTCGGCGAAGTGGTCGAGGTCGCGATTGCGCTGTCGGCTGTCGCCGGGGTCGGTCGGCGACGGCGACGAGGGATGGACGCCCACCACGACGAGCTTTTGCCCGCCCACCGCGAGCTCCGCCAACAGGTAAGGGCGCCGACCTCTTGGCGGATGAACCACCTCCTCGACCAGAACGGGATGGCGGCTGAGCAGGATGACCGGTGCGCCCTCGCGCCAGCTCTGCGGCGCCCGATAGGCGTACAGCGCGCCCAGCTCCGACAGAACCTGCCGCCAGCGCCGGCGCTTGGCGTCGACCAGCAGCACCAGATCGGCATCACTGGCCCGCACGAACGCGAGCACCTCGCCCGGCGTCGGGTTGGCGGACCACACATTGGCGCTCACCACGCGCAAGGGCGCGCCGCCCTGCGCCGCGCTCGCCGTGCCGCCGAGCCACAGATCCTTGATCGCCCAGCCGTGCACCAGCGCGACCACCGCGAGCACGGCGGCGTTCCGATAGTCGCGCAGGGCCAGCGCGGCAGCGAGGAGGATCATGGCGGCCACCGCGTACTGCAGCCGGAAATGGCTGAACAGGTCGAACACCCACCAGAGCCTGGCCGCGAGCGCGAGGACCGTCGCCAGCGCCAGCCCGGCCGCAGCCACCAGCACGATCAGGTTCAGAGCCCGCCGTCCTCTATGCATGGCTCGATCGCATCGGATCCTGCGTTGCAGCCGGCCGCAACGTGCGCCTCCCAGCCAGGAACTCGAACCTGGATTCGGCGCCATACCAGCCATCAAACGTGAACGAGCCGTTCTCTTCGACCGGGTTCACAAAGTTCGAACCTTGGTGCGCCCGGCATGATCCGTCTCTTTGGGCGCGCGGCCGACCAGCCAACCCCGCGCGCGCGGGAGCGCACGGCCGACCAGCCAACCCCCCGCGCGCGGGAGCGCACCGCCGACCACCAACCCCGCGCGCTCGGGCGGGTAGCCCACCAATCAACCAATCCCGCGCCCTGGGCGCGCGGCCGCGTGCCTGGCTCCCCGCGGCTGGCTCCCAGGCGACGTCGGTGGCTCGCTGGACTGGACCGGCCTCGGTGATCGGTCCGACGTCCCAGGCG
>JBOHKK010000045.1:0-24560 GCA_050729115.1 Geminicoccaceae bacterium
GCGCAGCTCGAACACGCTTCCGGCGCTTTGGCCCCTCTACCTCGAGTACGGCCTGGTCGCGGTCGGCTTCGTGCCGCACATGGTGTTCCTGGTCGACTTCGTCGCGCGCGGGCTCGGCCGCGGCCTCGACGTGGGCGCGCAGTACTGGGTGCTGTTCGGCCTCGGCGCCATCGCCGGTCCGGTGATCACCGGCCATCTTGCCGATCGGATCGGATTCGCGCGCGCCCTTCGCCTGGCCCTGGTCGCGCAGGCCGCAGCCGTGGCGTTGCCGGTGTTCGTGACGGAGGCCGCCTGGTTGATCGTCTCCGGCCTCGTCGTCGGCGCGTTCGTGCCCGGCATCGTGCCGCTGGTGCTGGGCCGCGCCCACGAGCTGGCGCCTGCGGACGAACCCGGCCGCAGGGCGGCCTGGAGCTTCGCCACCGCCGCCTTCGCGCTCGGCCAGGCGAGCGCCGCGTATGGCTTCTCGTTCCTGTTCGCGCGCGCCGACGACGGCTACGCCACGCTGTTCGGGCTCGGCGCCGCCGCCCTGGTCCTGGCGCTGGCGATCGATATTCTGGCGGCTGCGCTCGGCGACCGCGCGCGCTCTGCCGAAGCAAAGTTCCGACGCTGATCCTCGCCCGCCCGGCATCTCGACATGCGGCATCTGAACATGCGATATCTTCCATCAACCTTAACATAAACTAAGACTACGGGCTTTGGCATATCAGAGTGTGCGAGTTTATTTTACTTACTATTTGGTTAACTTGCAGTATTTGATTTAGATACTGCGGACGGCGGGTTTGCTGGCTGCCAGATCGCCGGAACCGGAAAGCGGCCCTCCCGGCCGGCTCCGCACCGGCGGTCAACCGTCGGACCCGTTCGATTGGTTGCAAGTGCACTCATGCGGAGTTCCCCCTCCAATGCTCATGACCCTCAACAGACTGACCAAGGGCCTGCGGCGCTTTCGCGACAACGAGAGCGGGGCGGTCACCGTCGACTGGGTGGCGCTGACCGCCGGCATCATCGTCGTCGGCCTGGCGATCGTCTGGTTCATCATGGACGATGGCGTCGACGTCCTCGCTGGCAAGATCGTGGATGGGCTGGCCGCGGTCGATCCGGGCACGACGACTGGCAATCCGCCAGTCATCGGTGATACCGCCGGCGGCGGCTGAGCTCGCGGCGCGGGGCCTTTTCCCCCAGGGCCCCGCGCCCCCGTCTTCCCACCCACGCCACGCACCCTCGCCCGATCGCCGCATCGCGATGCGGCCGGAGTTACCGTCATGCGCGCTCGTTCTCTGTTGACGCTGTTGATCGGCCTCGTGCTCGCCGGCGCCGCGGTCTATTACGTCGACCAGCGTCTTACCGAGCGTGACGTCGTCCAAGTCGTCGCCGCCGAGCCGGCCATGGCGCTCGCGGTGGTGGTGGTCGCCCGCCGGGACCTGGCGCGGGGCGACGTCCTGCGCGCGGACGCGCTCAAGGAAATGCAGTGGCCAGCGAACTCGGTCCCCGTCGGCGCCTTCGCCAGCATCGAGGAGATCCTCGGCGACGGCAGCCAGGAGCGGCGCGCGCGGCGCTCGATCGTGCCCGGTGAGCCGGTGCTCGCGGACAAGGTGTCCGGGTTCGGCGGCCGCGACACGCTGGGCGAAACCCTGTCGCCGGGCAAGCGCGCCTTCTCCATCCGGGTCAACGACGTGAGCGGCGTCGCCGGCTTTCTGCTGCCGGGCGATCGCATCGACATCCTGCTCACGCGCCAGCTCGACAACGGCGGCAAAAAGGACCTGGCGACCGACGTCATCCTCCAGAACATCGTCGTCCTGGCGATCGACCAGCTCAAGGACGAGGAGCGCGAGAAGCCGCAGGTGGCCCGCACGGCGACCGTCGAGGTCAGCCCGGAGGAAGCGCAGAAGCTCGCGCTCGCGATGCAGGTCGGCAATCTCAGCCTGGCGCTGCGCAACGTGGTCGCGGTCGAGCCGGTGGCGACCGATCGGATCGGGGTGTCCGATCTGGTCGAGGAAGAGGCGCGCGCGCCCACGCTGGTGGTCCTCCGCGGCGCCGCCCGGAACTGATCGGTCGACCCGTGGCTCGCATCAACCTCCTCCAGGCCGCCGCCCAGTTATCCCGGCGGGGCGGCGACGCCCGATCCAGCGCTGCCGCACGGCCGCGGTCGACGCTCACGCGGCTCGCCCGCGACGAGCGCGGGGTGATCACCGTGATGGCGGTGATCTCGACCGGGCTGTTCGTCGCGATCGGCGGCCTCGCGATCGATCTGGGGCGGCTCTACAACCTGCACAGTCAGCTCCAAACCTATGCCGATCAGGTGGCGCTCGCCGCCGCCGCCGAGCTGGACGGCCAGGCCGGAGCGATCGCGCGGGCGCGTCGCGCCGCGCTCGGTGAGGTCGGCGACGGCCCCCCTCTGGTCGACGTCCAGACCTTCGCGGTCGGCATTCCCGATCTGCGCGTGCTCGAGCCGGCGTTCCTGCGCGCCCTGCCGGAAGACCCGCTGCACCAGTACGAGACCTTCGATCTGGCGCCCTACGTGACCACCGAGGACAGCGAGGCGCGCTTCGTCTGGGTCACGGTCGAGCCGCGCGAGATGCGCTTTTTGATGCTGCCGATCATGAACGTGTTCGCCGATCGCGAGCTGATCGTCGGCGACAGCGCGACCACCAGCGCCACGGCCGTAGCCGGCTTCACCCGGGAAGTCTGCAACTTCCCGCCATTGATGATGTGCAACCCCTACGAGACTGCGGGCAACAAGGAATTCACACCGATCCTCGGCCAGCAGATCCTTCTCAAGACCCAGGGCTCGGGCGCCGCCTGGGTGCCCGGCGACTTCGGCTTGCTCGACACCGTGGGGAGCGCGGGCGAGGGCGAGTGCACCGGCGGCCTGGGCGGGACCAACCGCATCCGCTGCGTGATGGCCCTGATCAACCCCAACAGTCAGTGCGTCGGCGGCCGGGTCAACGTCCGGCCGGGCGCGGCGGTGGCGGTCCACGCCGGCCTGAACGTGCGTTTCGACATCTGGGATCCGCCGTTGCAGAACAAGCGCAACGACCCCGCCTTCGCGCCGGCGGCGAACGTCGCGAAGGGCATGACGCACGCGCCCAACCAGTGCCAGATGAACCAGTTCGATCCGGCGCCCGACACCGTGCCGCTGCCGCGCGATGGCTGCTTCGAGAGCGGCACCTGCGAGGGCGGGCGCTTTGGCAACGTCGTCACCACCGTACAGCTGAGCGACTACTGGGCGACCAACCATGGCGGCGCGCCGCTGCCCGGCGAACTGACCGGCGGCACCCGCTACGAGGTCTACCGCCACGAGATCGACCAGGGGGAAATTCCGTTGAGCGAGGACCCCAACGGCGAGGACGGCGCCCCCAGCTGCGCGGCGTCCGGCTACGACAACCCGCTGCTCGATCGCCGCGTGCTGATCGTGGCCGTGATCAACTGCCTCGAGCACGACGTCCACGGCAACACCGACGACGTGCCGGTGGTGGCGTTCGCCGAGATGTTCATGACCGAGCCGGTCGGCGGGCCGCCCGAGCACGATCTGTACGCCGAGATGCTCGGCGTGCTCGAGCCGGGCGGCGACGACGGCGTGCTCCACGACTTCCCGCAGCTCTATCGATGAGGTCGGCCGTGCGCGTCCGGTTGCCACGACTGCTGGTGCGGTTGCTCGGCGAGGAGCGGGGCAGCCTGGTGGTCGAGTTCGTGATCGCGCTGCCGCTGGTGCTCGTGATCCTCGTCCTGATCGCCGAGTTCGGCCGCGCCTTCTGGTACCATCACATCGTGACCAAGGGCGTGCGCGACGGCGTACGCTACCTCAGCCGCGCGCCGGAAGCGCAGTTCGACGCGTATGCCGAGCGAGCCCGCTATCTGACGATGACCGGCACCGCCGACAGCTCGGCCGCGCCCGCCTACGCCTGGTGGACCGACGTCGCCACGATCACGGTGAGCCCGCCCGAGGAGCTCGGCGGGCCGCCGCTCTATCGCACCCCGTTCGAGCGCATCGCCGTGCAGGCGGCGGTGCCGGTGCCGTTCCCCCTGCTGGCCCTGCTCGGTCAGGAGGCGACCCTCACGATCGTCGCCGCCGACCAGGCCCGCTACATCGGCGATTGAGGGCGACCATGGTGCGCCACCTCAGAGGATGCGAGCGCGGCGCCGCCACCGTCGAGTTCGTGATCGTGGCCCCGGTGTTCCTGCTCTTGTTCTTCGGGGTGATCGAGACCGCGAGCGCCTTCTTCTGGTGGAAGACCGCCGAGAAGGCGACCCAGCTCGGCGCCCGTCTCGCGATCGTGCGCGACCCGGCTGCGGTGGGGATGCCGCTACGCAATGTGCGGCGCGACGGCACCCTGTTCGGTCTCGCTTGCGGCAGCGCCAGCGATCCTTGCGACTTCGACAACCAAAGCACTTGGATATGCTCGGGCGGCGACTCCTCCTGTAACCCGGATGCGTTCGACAATATCATCACGGAGATGAGGCGCGTCATTGGCCAAGAAATCGATGATGATAACCTGAACATTACTTACAGCTACGTCGGCCTGGGCTACGCCGGCGGGCCGTTCATACCCGCGGTGACGGTGACGCTCACGGGCGTGCGGTTCGGCATGTTCATGGGTTTTCTGAGTGGGATGGCCGGAGAGGACGGTGCGCTCGAGTTCTTGCCGGACATCAGCGCGACGCTGACCGGTGAGGATCTGAGCGGCGCCGGCGTCGGAGTTTGAGGTCGGGCGCCATCGGGCGCTCCGGCCGCTTCCGTTGGAGTGGGGGTTGCGAATGACGATCACCAATCGAGCGCTTCAGGTCGCGGGCGTGGTTCGCTCGCCGCAGCTGCAGCACGCGTTGGCCGAGGCGATCACGGCATCCGACGGCGCCACGCTCGACCTGCGCCTCGGCGAGCTCAAGGCGGTCGCCCCCGACCTGCTGGGCCGCGAGCCGAGGCCCGATGTCCTGCTGCTCGACGTCGACGCCGCCGATGCCACGGACATGGAGGCGCTCGGGCGGCTGATCGCCGAGGCGGGCCGCGCCAGGATTCCGGTGGTGGCCACTGCGGGCGACCTCGGGGCGTCGACCATGCGTCGCCTGCTGCGCGACGGTGTGGCGGACTTCATCGCGCAGCCGATCGACCACGCCGAGGTCCTGGAGGTGCTGCGGGTGGTCGACCGCAAGGCACGCCGGGACCAGGCCGCCACGCCGGCCGAGGGCCGACTGCTCACGTTCTCGCGGGCGACCGGCGGCGCTGGCGCCACGACCCTTGCGGTCAACATCGCGCACGCCCTCGCCCTGCCGCGCCGGCGCTCCCAGGCCAAGGTCTGCCTGATCGACCTCGACCTGCATTTCGGCACGGCCGCCCTGCAGCTCGACCTGCAGCCGAACACGGGTCTTCTCGACATCGCGCGGGCACCGGAGCGTCTCGATGGGGCGCTGTTCGCGAGCAGCCTGGCCGAGCATCGCAGCGGTCTGCGCGTGCTGACCGCGCCAAGCGCGCCGATGCCGCTGGACGCCCTCAAGCCCGACTTGGTCGCTGCCCTGCTCGGGCTGGCGCGGGCCGAGTTCGACTACGTGATCGTCGATCTGCCGATCGCGCTCACCCAGTGGACCGAGACCGTGCTCAGCCACTCGGACCTCGTCTACCTGGTCACCCAGCTCAACGTGCCGGCGGTACGCCAGCTGCGACGGCTGCTCGACATCATCGACGAGGTCGGGCTCTACAAACTGCCCGTGCAGCTGGTGCTCAACCGGCTGCAGGGCTCGTTCGGCTGGGGCGCCGGGGTCAGACGACGGCAGGCGGAGAAAGCGCTGGGCCGGCCTTTCGACTACTGCATCGCCGACCAGTTCGGGGTCCTGATCGACGCCGCCAACCGGGGCGCCCCGGTGCTCGACGTCCGCCGCTACAGCCGGTTCGGCCGGCAGCTGCGCGGCATGCTGAAGCATTCCCTGCGGGAGCTGGCGGCCCGGCCCGCACGCGCCGGCGCTGCCCACTGAGCGCCGCCACCACGTCGAGGTGAGCCATGTTCCACCATTTCGAACAGCGCCCGCCCAAGGCGCACCCGGTCCTGGGCAACGGCAAGGCCGGCGGGCCGGCGCTGAAGGCGTCGGCGGCCGTGGCCGAGAGCGGCGCCCGCCTTGATTTCACCGATCTCAAGGTGCGCCTGCATCAGCGCCTGCTCGACATGCTCAACCTGTCGGCGATCGACAAGGTGCCGCTCGACGAGCTGCAGCGCGAGGTCGGGGCCATGGTGCGCGAGCTCCTGCTCGAGGACGGCGTCGCGCTCAATTCCAAGGAGTACAACCGGCTGGTCGAGGAGATCCTGGACGAGGTCCTGGGCCTCGGTCCGCTCGAGCCCCTGCTCAAGGACCCCACCATCTCGGACATCCTGGTCAACACCCACGCCCAGGTGTTCGTCGAGCGCGGCGGGCAGCTCGAGAACACGCCGGTCCGCTTCAAGGACGACCGGCACCTGCTGCGGATCATCGATAAGATCGTGAGCGCGGTCGGACGCCGGGTCGACGAATCCCAACCATGGGTCGACGCCCGTCTGGCCGACGGCTCGCGGGTCAACGCGCTGATCCCGCCCTGTGCGGTCGACGGCCCGCTGCTCTCGATCCGCAAGTTCTCCAAGATGCCGTTCACGGTCGATCGTCTGATCGAGATCGGCTCGATGACCCGCGAGATGGCCGAGGTGCTGCGCGCGATCGTGCATTCCCGGCTCAACGTGCTGATCTCGGGCGGCACCGGCAGCGGCAAGACCACCATGCTGAATGCGCTGTCCAGCTTCCTCAGCGATCGCGAGCGGATCGTCACGATCGAGGACACGGCCGAGTTGCAGCTGCAGCAGACCCACGTCGGGCGCATGGAGACCCGGCCGCCGAACGTCGAGGGCAAGGGCGAGGTCACCCAGCGCGATCTGGTGCGCAACGCGCTGCGCATGCGGCCCGATCGGATCATCGTCGGCGAGGTCCGCGGCGCCGAGGTGCTCGACATGCTCCAGGCGATGAACACCGGACACGAGGGCTCGATGACCACGATCCACGCCAATACCCCGCGTGATGCCCTCTCGCGCCTCGAGCACATGATCGGCATGACCGGGATCGACCTGCCGATGCGCTCGATGCGCGCGCAGATCGCCTCGGCCCTGCACATCGTGGTGCAGCTCGCGCGGCTGAGCGACGGGCGCCGTCGCCTCGTCTCGGTCCAGGAGATCACCGGCATGGAAGGCGATGTCATCTCCATGCAGGAGATCTTCCGGTTCGAGCGCACCCGGACCGATGCCCAAGGCAACATCGAGGGCCATTACGCGGCGACCGGGGTCCGGCCGAAGTTCGCGCGCCGCTTCGAGCAATGGGGCGTCGGGCTCGGCGAGGATCTGTTCAACCCCCAGCGCAAGCTCGGCTAGCAGCCATGGCGCTCGACCATCACGCGCTCCTCTATGCCGCCCTGTTCGTCGGCGTCCTGCTGGCCTTCGAAGGCCTGCTGCAGCTGATCACCGACCTGCGCTCGGGCCCGCGAGCCCAGGTCAATCGGCGGATCCAGATGCTGGCGGACGGCAGGAGTCCCCACGACGTTCTGGCTTCGCTCCGGCGCAGCTCCCGAACCCAGGGCATCGTCGGCGCGGTGCCCATGTTGGGCAGCCTCGATCGCCTGCTCACGCAGGCCGGCAGCTCGGCCTCGATCGGACGGGCGCTGCTTTGGATGGCCATGTGCGGCGCTCTGGCGTTCGCGCTGCTGCGCCTGGTGATGGCGCTGCCGCCACCGCTCGCGCTGCTGCTCGCCGCCGTCCTCGGCATCGGCCTGCCGGTGCTCCACCTGATGCGCCGCAAGGCCCGGCGCCTGCGCCGGTTCGAGGAACAGCTGCCCGGCGCCCTCGATCTGCTGGTGCGCAGCCTGCGGGTCGGCCATCCGTTCAACGCCGCGCTCGCGGTGGTCGCGCAGGAGATGCCGGACCCGCTCGGCTCCGAGTTCGGCATCGTGGTCGACGAGGTGACCTACGGTCAGGCGCTGGATGAGGCGCTCGAGCGCCTGAACGAGCGCATCGATCTGCCCGATCTGCGCTATCTCACGATCGCGGTTCAGATCCAATACGGCTCGGGCGGCAACCTCGCGGAGGTGCTGGATGGCCTCGCCAAGGTGATCCGTGACCGGTTTCAGATGTTTCGCAAGATCCGCGCGATCACCGCCGAGGGCCGCTGGTCATCCTGGTTCCTGTCGCTGTTTCCGCTCGCCATGGTGCTGGCGGTGCAGGGGGTGAAGCCAGACTACTACACGCGGGTCGCGGACCACCCGCTGTTTCCGATCCTCGCCGCGATCACCGCGGTGCTGCTCGTCCTCAATCTCGTGTTCATGCGCCTGATCACCAAGCTCAAGGTCTGAGGAAGACATCATGGTGGCCGACGTCCACGCGATCCTTGCCCGACTGGCAGCCGGCGATCCCGAGCTGATGCTGCCGGCGCTGATCGCGGCTGCGATCCTGCTGATCGTGGCCGGAGTCGCCGGCCTGCTCGCGGGCGGCGATCCCGTCGCGGCTCGGCTCGCGACCGGCGTCAGTCGCGGCGGCCGGGCCTCGGTGCCCGCGGTCTCGGTGCGGCGCGATGCCGCCGCCAGGCGCTTGAGGTGGCTCGCACCCTATGTCACGCCCGCAGAGGTGGAGCAGCGCTCGAGGATGCGCGAGCGGCTGATCCGGGCCGGCTATCGCAGCGTCGCGGCGCCCGGCATATACTATCTCGCGCGCGCGCTCCTCGGGTTCGGCGCCGGCGCGCTCACCGCGCTCATCCTGCCGTTGCTCGCCGGCCGCATCGATCCGCTCGGCATCCTGATCTTCAGCGCCGCGGCAGCTCTGATCGGCTACAGCCTTCCGGCCTATTGGGTGCTGCGTCGCATCCAGGTGCGCGAGGAGGCATTGCGCGACGGCTTTCCCGACACCCTGGACATGCTCCTGGTCTGCATGGAGGCAGGCCAGGCGCTCGACGCCGCGCTCGCCCGGGTCGCCCTCGAGATCCAGCAGGCCCATCCGGTGCTCGCCGGGGAGCTCGCGTTGGTTGGCCACGAGCTGCGCGCCGGCAAGGGCCGCAGCGAGGTGCTGCGCGACTTCGCGCACCGCGCCGGGGTCGAGGACGTGAGCGCCTTCATCACGCTCCTGATCCAGTCCGACCAGTTCGGCACCAGCATCGGCGACGCGCTTCGGGTCTACGCCGGCGAGATGCGGCAGAAGCGGCTGATGCGCGCCGAGGAGAAAGCGAACAAGCTGCCGGTCAAGCTGGCGCTCGGCACCATGGTGTTCACGGTGCCGCCGGTCCTGCTGATCCTGATCGGTCCGTCGCTGATCATGGTCATGCGCTCGCTCACCCGCTTCCTGCAGTAGCGGCCGACGCCCCCGGCCGGAGAGCCCGCCGCAACAGGGAATCGAGGCGGGCTACTCGGGGCGAACCTTCACCGCCTCGATCGCGCCGTCGCGCCGTTCCGCGCGCAGGCCGAAATCGAACAGATCCCGCTGCAGGCAGAGCGCCGGGTCCTCTTTCGGGTACTGGGGCTGGTCCCCGCGCAGGAACTTCTGGGCGCTTTCGTGGCCGAGGATCTCGTCGGTCGCCGCCAGGTGATCGTAGGGACGGCCCGAGAGCAGGCTGTCGATGTAGTCGGCGCAGCGCAGATCCTCCGGCACCTGTTCGCTCCGGTGGTTGCCCATGGCGACGATGCTGACGCAGCGCGGGCCGCGACCCCGGACGTAGGCGGCGGTCGCCCGCGCGGTCATGAACGAGGCCAGCATCACCTCGTCGGCATGCGCCATGGCGGCAAGGGCGCCGCACACCCCCGCGGTCGAGCGGTGCACCGCCGGACGCCCGCGGAAGAAGTCCGCACCCTTGCGCAGGATGAAATAGGGGGAGTTGGGCAGATCGAAGCCCTCGATCGGCGAGCCGTCGAGCTCGCCGAGCAGGACGACGCGCCCCCGCTGCGCCAGGCACTTGTCGACGTCCGCCTCGAGCAGCACGCGCTCGGCGCCCAGCGCGTGCAGGACCGGCTCGCAGGAGAACGCCCGGAACACGTCGACGATGACGGCGATGCCCCTTGCCTCCTTGGCCCCGTCCAGCAACGACAGTCTGCGAATCTCCATGATCCTCCCCCACTTGGTGCCGTCGCCGCCCGAGCGTCGGCGCCATGGCGACGGCGCCGATGCCCGATCGCGCAGCGCCGGGATCATCGGCCAATCGTCGCGCCCGCATCAAGTCTCGATTGCGGCGCCCGCCCAGTCGGGAGGACCGCGAGCCGCGTCCGTCGACACCCGGCGAGGGCCGAGCTGGTGCTCAATCTCCGGTTGGTTTCGGCCGTCGAACAGCACCGGAGAGGATTTGCACAAAAGTCAAAGTGACGACTCAGAGTCACCACGAACGCGACTGATCACAAATACGAATCTGGTAGCGACGACTAACCTGCTTGGCATTTGCGATTGACTCGTTCAGCCCTCAGGTTCTTAAGTCCGCTTCAGGATCGCCCGTGTTCGGGCGCATGACGAGGGAGGCGATCCGGCCCCGGTCGAGCCACGATTGCCGGGAGCTGAACCACGATCGCGTCGAGCGCAGCCGGTCATGGGTATGAGCTGCGGGGAGGCAGGCCTCATGACGACCGAAGCGGACCGCCCACGCGACGATCTGGTGGTCGTCCACCGGGCATCCGAGGTGCCCGCACCCGGCGGCATCGACGCTGATGCGATCAATGCCATCCGCTTCCTCACGATCGACGCCGTGCAGCGCGCGAATTCGGGACATCCCGGCACGCCGATGGGGCTTGCTCCCCTTGCCTATCGCCTGTTCACAGGGCATCTGCGCCACGATCCGGCGCACCCGGACTGGCCCGACCGCGACCGCTTCGTGCTCTCGGGCGGCCATGCGTCGATGCTCCTCTATGCCTCCTTGCATCTTTGCGGCTACGATCTCTCGATCGACGACATCAAGCAGTTCCGCCAGTGGGGCTCACGCACCCCGGGGCATCCCGAGCGCGGCGTGACGCCGGGGGTCGAGGTGACCACCGGCCCGCTCGGCCAGGGGTTCGCCAACGCGGTCGGGATGGCGCTCGCCGAGCGGATGCTGGCCGCCCGCTGCAACCGGCCCGGCCTCGAGGTCGTCGACCACCGCACGTTCGCCTTTTGCGGCGAGGGCGACATGATGGAGGGCATCTCCAGTGAGGCGGCCTCGCTCGCCGGCCGTCTGCACCTCGGCCTCGGCAAGCTCACGGTCTTCTTCGACAGCAATCACGTCACGCTCGAGGGTGCCGCCGACGTCGAGTTCGCCGAGAACGTCGCGGAGCGCTTCGCTGCCTACGGCTGGCACGTCGCCGAGGTGAGCAACGCCAATGCGCTTGTTGAGATCGACCAGGCGATCGCGGCCGCCGTGGCGCAGACGAGCCGGCCGAGTCTGGTCCTCGTGCACAGCCACATCGGCTATGGCTCGCCGGTCCAGGACACCGCGAAGGCGCACGGCGAGCCGCTCGGCGAGGAGAACATCGCCAGGACCCGGGAGACCCTGGGCTGGTCGCACCCGCCGTTCGAGATACCGGCAGCGGTGTACGACCACTGGCGCAGCCAGGTCGGGGAGCGGGCGGCGGCGCGGGCCTCCTGGCTCGAGCGCTTCGCGCGCTACCGGGCCGACCATCCGGACCAGGCGGCCGAGTTCGAGCGCATGATCTCCGGACGGCTGCCGGAAGGGTGGCGGGACGCTCTGCCCGGCTTCGAGACCGGCGCCCGCATCGCGACCCGCGTCTCGGCCGGCAAGGCGCTGGATGCGTTCGGCGCAACGGTGCCGGAGCTGGTCGGCGGCTCGGCGGACGTGATCACCTCGACCCATACCGTGATCAGCGGCTCGGGCGACGTCAACTGTGGCGACTGGACCGGGCGCAACATCCACTTCGGGATCCGCGAGCACGCCATGGGTGCGATCTGCAACGGCATGGCGGCGCATGGCGGCTTCCGGCCGTTCTGCTCGACCTTCTTCTCGTTCCGGGACTACATGCTCGAGCCGATCCGCCTCGCGGCGCTGATGGAACTGCCGGTCGTGTTCGTGTTCACGCACGATTCGATCGGCCTCGGCGAGGACGGTCCGACCCACCAGCCGATCGAGCACCTCGCCGGCCTGCGCGCCATGCCCGGGATCCGGGTGATCCGCCCGGCCGATGCCAACGAGAGCGCCCAGGCCTGGGCCGCAGCCATCGCCCATACCGGGCCGACCGTCTTGGTCCTGTCGCGTCAGGGCCTGCCGGTTCTCGATCCTGCGGTCCTCGACGTGAGCCGGGGTGCAACCGTGGTGGCTCCCGGTGACGCCGCCGCGATCGTGGCGAGCGGCTCGGAGGTGGAAGTGGCGCTCGGCGCCCGCGAGCTGCTCGCAGCCAAGGGGATCGCCGCCCGCGTCGTCTCGATGTCGTGCATGGAGATCTTCCGCGACGGCTCGAGCGCACAGCGGGCCGAGGTGCTGCCGCCCGACCTGCCGACGGTCGCGGTCGAGGCGGCCGCGCCGCTCGGCTGGCACGAGTTCGCCGACGACGTCGTGGGCCTGAGGCGGTTCGGCGCCTCGGCCCCGGGCCCGACCGTCTACAAGGAGCTCGGCATCACCGCCGAAGCGGTCGCCGGGCGGGTGACCAGACTGCTGGGCAAGGAGTGAGACCCTTGAGAATCGCCGTTGCCGCCGACCACGCCGGAGCGATCATCCGAGACGACGTCGCCGAGGTGATCCGCAACGCCGGCCACCAGGCCATCGTGCTCGGCGCCGACCTCAACCGCCCCGACGACGACTATCCCACCTTCGCCAGGCTGGTCGGCGATGCGATCGCCGCGGGGCGCGCGGATCGCGCGGTCCTGATCTGCGGCAGCGGCGCCGGGATCACGGTCGCCGCCAACAAGCTTCCCGGCGTGCGCGCGGCGCTTGCCCACGACATCTACACCGCCCATCAGATGGTCGAGCACGACTACTGCAACGTGCTGACGCTCGGCGCCCGCGCGGTCGGGATCGAGCCCGCCAAGGAACTGGTGCGGGCGTTCGTCGGCGCCACCTTCAGCGGCGTGGACCGCCACCGCCGCCGCCTCGGCGAGGTGCTCGAGCTCGAGCGCGAGCAGCACCTGAACCCGCTCAAGGCCTTGCACGAGGCCGGGCAGAGCATCTGGCTCGACAACATCCGCCGCGCCTTGCTCGAGACCGGCACGCTCGCCCGCTACATCGCCGGTCTGTGGGTCACCGGTCTCACCTCGAATCCGACCATCTTCGAGCACGCGATCGCCGGCAGCGCGGACTACGACGACGCCATCGCGCGGCGCCTCGACCGGCGGCTGTCGACCGAGCAGCTGTTCTTCGAGGTCGCGCTCGAGGACATCATTGCCGCGGCCGAGCTGTTTCGACCGGTGTACGAGGCGACCGGCGGCGCCGACGGGTTCGTCTCCCTGGAGGTCTCGCCGACGCTCGCCGACGACACCGCGGGCACGATCGCCGAGGCCAAGCGCCTGCACGGCGAGGCCGCGCGCCCCAACGTCCTGATCAAGGTGCCGGGCACCAAGGCGGGCGTGGTCGCGATCGAGGAGCTGATCTACGCCGGCATCGCGATCAACGTCACGCTCCTGTTCTCGCGCGAGCACTACCTCGGCGCCGCCGAGGCGTACCTCAAGGGGCTGGAACGGCGCGTCGCGAAGGGTGCCAGCCCGAACGTCGCCTCGGTCGCCTCGCTGTTCATCTCGAGGTGGGACGCCGCCACGGCGCCGAAGCTGCCGGAGCATCTGCGCAATCGCCTCGGCATCGCGATCGGCCAGCGCGCGTTCAAGGCGTATCGCGATCTGCTCGCGTCCGAGCGCTGGAAGCGCCTCGCCGCGGCCGGCGCGCGCCCGCAGCGGCTGCTGTGGGCGAGCACCAGCGCCAAGGACCCGACCCTGCCGGACACCTACTACGTCACGGCGCTCGCCGCCGCGGGCACCGTCGACACCATGCCCGAGGCGACCCTGCTGGCGTTCGGCCGCCACGGCAGCGTGGGCGCGCTCCTGTCGCCCGACACCACCGACGCCGAGGCCGTGATCGCGGCGATCGGACAGACCGGCATCGACGTCGAGGCCCTGGCCGACGAGCTGCAGGTCAAGGGGCGCGACTCCTTCGACGACTCGTTCGCCAAGCTGCTGCAAAGCATCGAGACCAAGGCCGCGACCTTGCGGGAAGCGCGCGATCGCGGCGCCGAGTTCCTTGGTCCGGTGGCGGCCGCGGCCGATGCCGCCCAGGCCGATCTGTCCGGGCGCGGGGCGACCCGGCGCATCTGGTCCCTCGACTATACGCTGTGGGACAGCGATCCGAGCGAGATCTCCAATCGCATCGGCTGGCTGGTGTCGCCCCATCAGATGGCGGAGCAGGTCGAGGATCTCGAGACCTTCACGAAGCAGCTGAAGGACGACGGCTTCACCCACGTGCTGTGGAGCGGCATGGGCGGCTCCAGCCTGTTCCCGCAGGTGCTGCGCCAGGCGTTCGGGGTCGGCGCCGGCGGCCTCGACCTCAGGGTCCTGGACACCAGCGATCCCGGCACCGTGCATCGCTACGCCGCGGAGCTGCCGTCCGACCAGACGCTCTTCCTGTTCGCCTCCAAGTCCGGGGGCACGCTGGAGCCGCGCTCCCACCTCGCCTTCTTCTGGGACCGGATCGGGCGACCCGAGCAGTTCGCCGTGGTCACCGACCCGGGGACCGAGCTCGACCAGCTGGCGACCAGGCAGAACTTCCGCCGGGTGTTTCGGGCCAATCCAAATCTCGGCGGGCGCTATTCCGCGCTCTCGCATTTCGGCATCGTGGCGGGCGCCCTTCTCGGCGTCGACATCGGCGAGCTGCTGAGGCGCGCCGGCGCCGTGATCGCGGCGGTCGCGGCCTGCGTCCCGGCCGCGACCAATCCGGGGCTCCGCTTCGGCGCGGTGCTCGGCGCCGCGGCGAAGGGCGGGCGCGACAAGTGCACCCTGGTCATGCCGGCGGAGATCGCGTCGTTCGGCATGTGGCTCGAGCAGCTGATCGCGGAGTCCACGGGCAAGCACGGCGTCGGCATTCTCCCGATCGCCGGCGAGGATCTCGGCCCGCCGGAGGTCTACGGCAACGATCGCATCTTCGTGAGCCTGGGCCGCGCGGACGGGCTCGACGCCCTGGCCGCGGTGGGGCAGCCCGTGGTCCAGCTCGACTACGTCGACCGCCTGAGCATCGGCTCCGAGGTGGTGCGCTGGGAGTACGCGATCGCGATGGCCGGCGCCGTGCTCGGCATCAATCCCTTCAATCAGCCCAACGTCGAGGCCGCCAAGCAGGCCGCCGCCAAGGTGCTCGAGGAGGGGATGCCGAACATTCCGGTGGAGTCGACCGAGTCGATCCTCGCCACGGTGAAGCCGGGCGACTACATCGCCATCCAGGCGTTCATCGATACCGAATCGCCCGACCTCGCGGCGCTGCAGCGGGCGCGCATGGCGCTGCGCGACAAATACCGCGTCGCCACCACGGTCGGGATCGGTCCGCGCTACCTGCACTCGACCGGACAGCTGCACAAGGGGGGTGCTGCGAGCGGCGTGTTTCTCCAGATCGTCGGCGACGATCCGCTCGACGTGGCGATCCCCGGCAGGGCATTCGGCTTCGCGCAACTGAAACAGGCGCAGGCCGCAGGCGACTATCTGGCGCTCAAGGACAAGGAGCGCCGGGTCGCGCGGGTCGCGCGCGACGACGTCCTGAAATACGGGCAGTGAGGGAGGCCGAGCCGACGACGACAGGCCTGCCACGCCAGGATCAGCAGAGGGGAACGGCTATGCAACTCGGGATGATCGGCCTCGGCCGGATGGGGGCCAACATGGTGCGGCGTCTGATGCGCGACGGCCACGAGTGCGTGGTCTTCGACGTCAGCGCCGACGCGGTCAGGTCGCTCTCAGGCGAGGGCGCGATCGGGGCGACCTCCATGGCCGATCTCGCCGGCAAGCTGAGCAAGCCGCGCGCGGCGTGGATGATGGTTCCCGCGGCCGTGGTCGACGCGACGCTGGAGCAGCTCGTGCCGCTGCTGGAGGCGGGCGACATCGTCATCGACGGCGGCAACTCCTATTACCGGGACGACATCGAGCGCGCCAAGAGGCTCGAGCCCAAGAGGATCGCCTACGTCGACGTCGGCACCAGCGGCGGCGTGTGGGGGCTCGAGCGCGGGTTCTGCCAGATGATCGGCGGTCCGGACCGGGCGGTCCAGCATCTGGATTCGGTGTTTGCCTCGCTCGCGCCCAAGGTCGGGTCGGCGCCGCGCACGCCCGGGCGCGAGAAGGTCGGCGGCACCGCCGAGCACGGCTATCTGCACTGCGGGCCGTCCGGCGCCGGGCATTTCGTCAAGATGGTCCACAACGGCGTCGAGTACGGCGTGATGGCGGCCTATGCGGAAGGGCTGAACATCCTCAAGAACGCCAACGCCGGCAACCGAGCGCGCGACATCGACGCGGAGACGACACCGCTGCGCGATCCCGAGTACTATAAGTACGACCTCAACATACCGGACGTCGCCGAGGTGTGGCGCCGCGGCAGCGTGATCGGCTCGTGGTTGCTCGACCTGCTCGCGGATTCCCTGTTGCAGGACCCGCAGCTCGCGAAGTTCGAGGGCCGGGTCTCGGATTCCGGCGAGGGCCGCTGGACGATCATGGCCGCGATCGACGAGGGGGTTCCGGCCCACGTCCTGTCGTCGGCGCTGTACGAGCGCTTCGGCTCCCGGGGTAATGCGGAGTTCGCCGACAAGCTGATGTCGGCGATGCGCTACGAGTTCGGCGGCCACCTCGAGAAACATGGCTAGTCGACGGGGGATGGCGCCGGACAGGCGCGGCGACGACACACGGGCGGGGGGCGACCATGACGGAACCGAGATCGGATGCCTTCGTGCTGTTCGGCGCGACCGGAGATCTGGCGCACAAGAAGACCTTCGCCTCGCTCTACGCCATGGTCCGCCGGGGCCACCTCAAGGAACCGGTGATCGGCGTCGCGATCGAGGATTGGAACGTCGACAAGCTGCGCGAGCGCGCCCGCGATGGCATCCAGCAGTCCGAAGGGGCCCTCGACGACAAGGTCTTCTCGCAGCTCGCCCAGCTCCTCCACTATGTGAGCGGGGACTATCGCGACCCGGCCACCTTTCAAAAGCTGCGCCAGGCGCTCGACGGCAGCCAGCGCCCGCTCCACTACCTCGCCATTCCACCCGGCATGTTCGAGCCGGTGGTGCAGGGCCTCGAGCAATCCGGCAGCGCCAAGGGCGCCCGCCTGATGGTCGAGAAGCCGTTCGGCCGGGATGTCGCCTCGGCGCGCTGGCTCAATCGCGTGCTGCACCTCGTGTTCGACGAGGACGCGATCTTCCGGATCGACCACTACCTCGGCAAGGAGGCGGTGCAGAACCTGCTGTACTTTCGCTTCGCCAATTCCTTCCTCGAGCCGATCTGGAACCGCAATTACGTCGAGAGCGTCCAGGTCACCATGGCGGAGGACTTCGGGGTCGAGGGGCGCGGCAAGTTCTACGAGGAGGTCGGCGCGATCCGCGACGTGGTGCAGAACCACCTGCTCAACATCGTCGCGATCCTCGCGATGGAGCCGCCGGCGGGCGACCTCGAGCAATCGATCCTCGAGCAGAAGGTCGAGATGCTGAAGGCGGTCCGGCCGCTCGACGACAAGAGCATCGTGCGCGGCCAGTTCAAGGGTTATCTTGAGGAACCCGGGGTCGCGCCGGACTCCCAGGTCGAAACCTTCGCGGTTGTGCGCCTGCATATCGATTCGTGGCGCTGGGAGGGCGTGCCGTTCTACATCCGCGCCGGCAAAAACCTGCCCGTGCACATCACCGAAGTCGTGGTCCGCCTGCGCCAGCCCCCGCTCGACGTCTTCGGCGAAAACCCGAAGGATTGCGCGAACTACGTGCGCTTCCGGGTCAGCCCGGACGTCACGATCGCCCTCGGCGCACGCTCCAAAGCACCGGGGGAGAGCATGGTCGGCGACCAGGTCGAGCTGCTCGCGTGCGAGTCGACCACGGATGAGATGTCGCCGTACGAGCGCCTGATCGGCGATGCCATGGACGGCGACGAGACGCTGTTCACGCGCGCGGACTCGGTGGACGTGGCCTGGCAGATCGTGCAGCCGATCCTCAAGAGCACGACGCCGGTACAGCGCTATGAGCCGGGCACCTGGGGGCCCGCGGCAGCCCAGGGCGCTTTCGCGCCGCCCCACGGCTGGCTCAATCCGGTGCCGTGAGCCACCGGGTGCACGGCACGAACGCCCCCTCGCCAGGACCGCGATGACCGCGCCGCATCACCAGATCTGGCTGTTTCGGCACGGCGAGACCGCCTGGAGCCTGAGCGGACAGCACACCGGCCGCACCGATCTGCCGCTTACCGCCGCCGGCCGCCGCCGCGCCCGAGCCATCGGTCGACGTTTGTCCGGCCGGCCGTTCGCCCTGGTCCTGAGCAGCCCGCTCGCCCGCGCGCTCGAGACATGTCGCCTGGCGGGCTACGGCGATGTCGCCACGCTTACGAGCGATCTCATGGAATGGGACTACGGCGACTACGAGGGCCGCCGTACGGTCGAGATCCAAGAGGAGCGGCCCGGGTGGTCGCTGTGGCAGAACGGCGTGCCGGGCGGCGAGACGGTCGAGCAGGTCGGCGCGCGCGCCCGAAAGGTCATCGCGACCGCAGAATCGGCCGCGGGCGACGTCGCGCTGTTCGCGCACGGTCACATCCTGCGGGTGCTCACGGCCTGCTGGCTCAGGCTGCCGCCGGACGGCGGCCGGCTGTTCGCGCTGGGCACCGCCGCGGTCAGCGTGCTCGGCTACGAGCACGACACCCGGGTCGTCGTCAAATGGAACCAGGACAGTCACCTCGTGGACGTGGGACGGACATGAAGATCCAGGTGCTTGCCGATGCCGATGCCGTGGCCAAAGCCGGCGCGGCGGTTCTCGCCGAAGCCGCGCGCGCGGCGGCAAAGACGCGGGGCGGATGCACGCTTGCGCTGAGCGGCGGCCGCACGCCGTGGGTGATGCTGCGGGCGCTCCAACGCGAAGACGTGCCCTGGCACCAGCTCAAGATCGTGCAGGTGGACGAGCGGGTGGCGCCGGCGGACAGCCCCGATCGCAACCTCAGGCATCTGCGCGAGAGCCTGCTTGCGGGCGCGCCTCTGCCCCCGGACAACCTCTACCCCATGCCGGTCGAGGAGAGCGACCTCGCGGCCGCGGCGGCGCGCTATGCGCGCACCCTCGAGAGCCTGGCCGGCGCGCCGCCCACGCTCGATCTGGCTCACCTCGGGCTCGGGCCCGACGGCCACACCGCATCGCTGGTGCCGGGCGATCCCGTGCTCGAGGTCACCGACGCCTGGGTCGGCACCACAGAACCCTACCAGCAGCATCAGCGCATGACCTTGACCTACCCGGTGCTGAACCGGGCGCGCGCCATCCTGTTCGTCGTCACCGGCGAGGAGAAGGCGGATGCGCTGCTGCGCCTGTCCCGGCAAGACGCGGCGATTCCGGCGGGCCGCATCGAGAACCCCAACATCGTGGTGATCGCAGACGAGGCGGCGGCGGCGCGCCTCGATGCCGCGGCGCGCGGCTGAGCGGCTCGAGCGCTCACACCCGCCCTGCACCGCCGATCGCAAGCCGCCATGGAGCGCCAGGGGCCATGAAGGTTCTCGTGATCGACATCGGCGGCACCCACGTCAAGATCATGGCCACCGGGCACGCCGACGAGCGGCAGGCGGTCTCCGGCACGGCGATGTCGGCGCAGAACATGGTCGATGCCGTGCGCGCGCTCGCCGGCGACTGGGCGTTCGAGGCGGTGTCCATGGGCTATCCCGGCCCGGTCGTGCACGGCAAGCCGGTGCTGGAGCCCAAGCATCTGGCGGCGGGCTGGGTGGGCTTCGACTTCGAGCGCGCATTCTCCCGGAAGGTCAGGATCGTCAACGACGCTCTGATGCAGGCGGTCGGCAGCTACGACGGCGGCCGGATGCTGTTCTTGGGCCTGGGCACCGGGCTCGGCTCGGCGATGATCGTCGAGAACGTCGCGCAACCGATGGAGCTCGCCCATATGCCTTACAAGGACGGGCGCACCTTCGAGGAGCACGTCGGCGAGGCGGCGCTCGAGCAGATGGGCAAGGAGGCATGGCAGAAAGAGGTCGCGGCGGTGGTCGCGCGCCTCCAGGCCGCGCTCGAGCCCGCCTACGTGGTGCTCGGCGGCGGCAACGTCCGACTCCTCGACGACCTGCCGCCGGGCTGCCGCCGCGGCGACAACAAGAACGCGTTCACCGGCGGCTTTCGCCTCTGGGGCAAGGATGCCGTCAAGGTTTGATCTTCCAAGGCCGCGGGACGCTCATGCTTTGCTACTCCCCGCTACGGGCGGGGCGACACCGCCGCGGCGGGTCTACAGCCCGAGCGCCAAGGTTAACCGTTAGAAACCCCCCGTGGCCTGCAACGGCGCGGCATGCCCACTCATTGGCGCCGCACTTCGACAATATGCCATCTTTTCAGCATAAATCCATTGCAGGTACCGTAAAACCACACCTGATCGATCTGCGAGATGTAATGCTTCACGTCATGGTCCAGATTCGGATTTGAAGCATATTGGTTTTTCAAGAAGGCTTCAATGTCCATCTCCTTATGGAAAAGTCTTGGATTCTCCCAATCAATCCAATCTTCACAGAGCGGAATTTTAGAATATATATCATAATCATGTAATATCATCACGACAATCTTGGAATGGTCGGAACAACAAGGTTGTCTTGATGCTTCGAAAATACGAAACGTCAGATAATCCATTGGCGAGTAAACTGGCAACCAAGCGTACGATACACCGCAGCTTCCAAGAGCATCGACACCAAGATCGAAGCACCTCTCATCCTGTCCGAGATACTTTACCTCGAATGCAACCGAATTCCCGGCTGGGCACGTGGCCACCACATCTGTCGCACCCCCAAGCGCTTCTAACGAATTAATCCGCCAGCCTTCGTGGTGCAACCAAGTGGCGAACAGCAACTCTACCAAGCGGCCCTGAAATATGCGTGCGTGTTGGAAGCGTTGTTTGATACCTTCCTTGAACATCCAGCGCTCGGCTAAATCGTTCTTGTATTGATTGGTTAGTGACGGATGCAGCACGTCATCAATCAACAGAAAAGGTGGATCGGCTTAGCAAGTCGAGCTAGGTGTCGACGCTTGAACGCCAAGTATGCGACCGGCGCGTGGCATGCCTCGTCAGACTCTGCGGAACAAAACTCCTCGTATTTCCGCCATATTCGATCTGGAATCAGGATCTCTTTCAGAGCAGCGCACTCGTCCCGCATGCGGGCGAACGCCGCCAGCGATCCGTCATGATCGGTCGTGTCGACTGAGGCACATCGGCAAGTACTCATGAATCCCGACCCTTCACGACGTTCGCAAGCCTCAACGCAGAAATTCGGTCCCGGAATCCCACACACTCCCTATCCCGTAAGGGGCGCCATCACACAAGGGACCTCTGCGTTGCAGGTTCCTCGCACTGGTCCGTGGACATCGGCGGTGACGGGCGCTAGGTATTACGTCTATGAGATCGGGTATTACCATCGGAGCGAGGCCGTGGGCAGCAGGGTGACGCGCAAGGGGCAGGTCACGATCCCCAAGCGGGTACGCGACCATCTCGGCATCGAGCCGGGCAGCGTCGTCGAGTTCGAGGTGATGCCCGATGGTCGTATCATGCTGGTCAAGCAGGGCGCGCCGCCGGAGCCGAGCCGATTCGAGAAGCTCCGGGGCACCGCGCCCACCAAGCTGACCACGGATCAGCTCATGGCCTTGCTGCGCGGCGACGACTGACGTGCCGTTGGTCGATACCAACGTCCTGTTCGATCTGGTCACCGACGATCCGATCTGGGCGGACTGGTCTGCCCGGCAGCTGCGAATCTCGTCGGCCCAGGAAAGGCTGATCGTCAATCCCGTCGTCTACGCCGAGCTGTCGGTCGGCTACGATCGGGTCGACGAGGTGGATGCGGCGCTTGACGCAGCCGGTGTCGAACTGGTCGAGATGCCGCGCGCGGCCCTGTTCCTGGCCGGCAAGGCGTTCCAGAGCTATCGGGCGCGGGGCGGCACGAAGACGGGCGTGCTGCCCGATTTCTTCATTGGCGCCCATGCCGTCGTCGAGGGTATTCGCCTTCTGACCCGCGATGTCCGCCGCTATCGCAGCTATTTCCCCACGATCTCGCTGATCACCCCGGGCGACGCCTGATCGCCTCGGGTTCGCCATCATTCCGCCGCTGCGGCAGGGCGCAGGCGGCCGGGAGGGGCGGCGCTGCCACAGCGGGCGGCGGCCGTTCACCGAACCGGTCGGGCCAAGCTCGAGACGGCATGACCAGCCCGGCTTCCGGCGGTTCGCTGACGCCGTCGTTGCCGCTCTGCGGCGCGCCGGGTTCTACGTCCATCGCGTCAAGGGAGCCATCACGCCCTGCGGCATCCGAGCAAGCCGCGGGTCAGGGTGATCGTGCCGGTGCATCGACAGGATCTCGCGGCCGGCGCGCTGCGCTCCATCATCACGCAATCCGAGCTCACGATCGCCGAGTTCCTCGATCTGCTTTAGGAGCGCTGGCTCGGCTGTCGGATGGCCTCTCGCAGCGCCCCGATCGCGCCCTCGTAGTCCTTGCTGCGGAAGATGAACGAGCCCGCGACGAACAGGCTGGCGCCCGCGGCGGCGGCGAGGCGGGCGGTCTCGGGCTTGACGCCGCCGTCCACCTCGATCGGGATGTCCCGGCCGGATTCCTTGATCCGCGCCCGGATCTGCTCGACGACCGCCAGCTGCTCGGGCATGAAGCGCTGGCCCCCTGCCCCCGGGCGCACCGTCATGACCAGGACCATGTCGACCTCGCCCAGATGGTCGAAGACCGCCTCGGCGGGCGTGCCGGGGCTCAGGCTGATCCCGGGCCGGCCGCCGGCATCGCGGATCTCCTTGAAGGTCCGCCTGGGGTCCTGGCTCGCCTCGACGTGGATCAGCACCCAGTCGGCGCCCGCCTCGGCGTACCTGCCGGCGTGGCGGTCCGGGTTGGCGATCATCAGGTCCGCTTCCAGCGGCTTCTTGGTGAGCCCGCGCATCGCCCGCAGAATGGGAAAGCCGAAGCTGAGATTGGGCACGAAGTGGCCGTCCATGACGTCGATCTGGAAGCGGTCGACATGAGCGTCGACGGCCCGAACCTCCTCGCCCAGACGCGTGAAGTCGCAATCGAGGATCGACGCTACGATGCCGCTTGCCATGCCCCACCCGCCGGATCTCGCCCCCTGACGCGGCACGCTACGCGAAACCGCCCGCAGGGTCACCCTTCTTGCCGCCGGACCGGGCGCGCGCACCGGCTGCGTCGCTTCAGAAATCGACCCCGATCTCGGCGCCGAGCACCGCCGCGTCCGGCTCCTCGTCGCTGCCGCCGGGCCGGAAGACGTACTGGAAGTTGGGCGTGAGGTAGAGCCACGGCGCCAGCTGGAGGCGGTGGTTGACCTCGACGACCGTCTCGAACCTCTGGTCCGGCAGGTCGTCGCTGATCTTGCCGTAGTACACGCCAAGGTTGGTCGTATCGTCGTCCCGGCCCCGGAACAGGCCCTGGTACACGAGGCCGCCGGCGGCGAAGAACGGCAGGGTGTTGACCCGCTCGATCGGCGCGAACGTGAACGCCGCCCAAGGGGTCAGACCCTGCGCGCTGCCCGCCTCGCCTTCGCGGTAGACCATCTGGTCGAGCAGAAGGTACAGGCCGTAGTTGCCGCTGCGCGCGTCGCCCGGATCGCTGAAGGACTCGTAGTCGCTGCTGTCGTAGTAGCCACCGACCGTGAGACTCCCCGGCAGGCCGGTATCGCCCGCTTCCTGATTGCGCCGGTAGCCGGCCTCCGCGACGGCGAGCACGCCGTCCTGCGGGTCGAGGACGAAGTCGACGCCGTTCCGGTCGTCGTCACCCACCTTGGGATCGGCATTGTAGACGCCTGCGGCCAGTCGAAACCGCTTTGCCGGCAGGGCAATCGCCCGCAAGCCCCACGACGCGACCGGATCGGAGGAAAACGACCCGGCGTTCAGGGAAATGCTGAACGGGTTGCCGTTCACCCCGGCGTTGACATAGTTCTCGTAAAGCTCCGAGGTGGCAAAGTCGTCGCCCGTGCTCAGCCGGCCGACGGCCAGGCTCAGCCTCTCCACAGCTCGGGACAGGCGGTTCAGGCGATGGAGGAGCTTGCGGCCTCGGCGCTGCCCGACGGCTTCGGCTACCAGTGGACCGGTCTCGTCTATCAGCAGCAGAAAGCGGGCAATCTCGCGCCTCTGATCTTCGCCCTGTCGCTGGTGGTGGTGTTCCTGGTGCTGGCGGCCCTGTACGAGAGCTGGGCGATGCCGGTGATCATCCTGCTGGCGATCCCCTTGGGTCTGCTCGGCGCGGTCGGGGCGCTCATGCTGCGAGGTCTCGACCTCGACGTCTATGGCCAGATCGGTCTGGTCATGCTGATCGGTCTGGTCGCCAAGAACTCGATCCTGATCGTGGAGTTCGCCAGGGATCGGCGGCGGCAAGGGGACGGCGTCCTGGAGGCGGCGACGACCGCGGCGCGGATCCGCCTGCGGCCGATCCTGATGACCGCGCTCGCGTTC
>JBOHKK010000046.1:0-24508 GCA_050729115.1 Geminicoccaceae bacterium
CCCATGGTACGCTGTGGGTGGCCGGGAGGGGGCGTGGGCTGGCGCCGATCTCAACTGAACCGAAAATGCCCTAGTGCACTGACGCATTCGCTTGATTTCTTGTCATTGCCGGGCTTGACCCGGCAAGCCACTCTGGAGCCAGCGCCGGCGTTGCGGGTGGCTGCCCGGATCAAGTCCGGCATGACAAACAAGGGTACGTTCCGTTTGCGTCGCTGCCCTAGCTGAGCGGCGGGCGGCTCACTCGTCGTCGATGGAGAGGGCCTGCCAGCAGGCGAGCGCCGCCAGAGCCGCGGTCTCGGCGCGCAGCGTGCGCGGCCCGAGGCTGATCGGCACCACGCCGGCGCGCGCGCGCAGCTCCGCCATCTCCTCCGGATCGAAGCCGCCCTCGGGACCGATCAGGACATCGCCCAACCCGTGCTCCTCCAGCGCATCGGCGAACGGCTGCCCGGCCCCGGTGCCGTCGCCGACGAACAGGCAATGCCCGTTGGGCCGCTCCGCCAGACGCTCGGACAGCGGCAAGGTCTGATCGACCTCCGGCACGGTAAGGCGGCCGCTCTGCTCGGCCGCCTCGATGGCGATGCTGACCAGCCGGTTGCGGTTGAGCCGGTCGACCACCGAGCGCCGACAGAGAACGGGGGCCAGAATCGCGACCCCGAGCTCGGTCGCCTTCTCGATCAGGAACTCCTGCCGGATCCGCTTGAGCGGCGCGAACAGCAAGGTCGGCCCTGGCTCGGCCCGCTGCGGCCGCGATTGCTCCTCGACCGTCAACCGGCAGCGGCGCCGCTCGAACACCTCGACCGACGCGCGCCACTCCCCGTCCCGACCGTTGAACAGCCACACGACGTCGCCATCGCGCCGCCGCATGACGGTGAGCAGATAGTGGCATTGCGCGGGGCTGGGCTCGAGCATCCCCTCCGCCCCCAGAGGCAGGTCGACGTAAAGGCGGATCTTGGCGGGCGGGTCATCGTCCCGGATCATGAGCAGGCTCGCTTGTCGTGGCCAAGCCCCCAGGCTAGAAGTGTCGGCATGGTGAGGCAAGGGCTCGACCGCACTCCGACCGTTGCCGATCGCCAACTCACCTGGGTCGACCGACTGCCGGAGCGGCTCCGGCCATTTGCCGTCTTGGCCCGCTGGGACCGGCCGATCGGCACCTGGCTGCTGCTTTGGCCGTGCTGGTGGGCGCTCGCTCTGGCGCCCGGATGGCCGGATCTCCGGCTGCTCGCGCTGTTTGCGATCGGCGCGGTGGCCATGCGCGGCGCCGGCTGTGTCGTCAACGACCTGGCCGATCGGGACCTGGACGCCAGGGTGGAGCGCACCCGCCATCGACCGCTGGCCAGCGGCCAGCTGAGCGTCGCCCAGGCCTTGGCGTTCCTGGCGCTGCAATTGCTGGTCGGCCTCGCGGTCCTGCTGAGCTTCAATCGCTTCACCGTGCTCCTTGGCCTGGCATCGATGCCGCTCGTGATCGTCTATCCGTTCATGAAGCGGATCACCTGGTGGCCGCAGGCGGTCCTGGGCCTGACCTTCAACTGGGGCGCCCTGATCGGCTGGTCCGCGGTCACCGGCGATCTGGCGGCGCCGGCGCTCACCCTGTACGCCGCCGGCTTCCTGTGGACGCTCGGCTACGACACCATCTATGCCCACCAGGACAAGGTCGACGACGCGCTGATCGGGGTGCGCTCCAGCGCGCGGCGCCTCGGCGTCGCCACGATTCCGTGGCTGTGGCTGTTCTACGGGGCGGCGCTCGTGCTGATCGGCGTGGCCGGCTGGCTGGCCCTGATGGGGCCGGGCTTCTATCTGATGCTGGGCCTGGCCGGGGTCCACCTCGCCTGGCAGGTTCGCACCCTCGATCTCGACGACCCGAGCTCCTGCCTGGCCCGGTTCCGCAGCAATCGCGAGTTCGGTCTGCTGGTGTTCCTCGCGCTGCTTGCGGGCAAGGTCGGGCCTTGAGGGCGACCTCGCGCGTGGCGTGGCGGGGGCTCCGGGAACTCGCGCTGGTCCCGTCACCCGGCGAGCTGCAGCGCGGCCTCGAGGATCTCGCCGCCCTCGCGCTGGATCGGACCCTGCGTCTGGCGGTGACCGGGCTGCGTCAGGGCGGCAAGACCGTGTTCATCACCGCGCTCGTGCAGCACCTCCTGAGCGGACGCGAGCTGCCGTTCCTGGCCGCCGCGCACGAAGGCCGCCTGCTCGGAGCGCGCCTGCTGCCGACCCGTGACGGCGATCTGCCGGCGTTCCCGTTCGCCGCCGGCCGCGCCGCGCTGGCAGCGCCGGAGCCGCATTGGCCGGAGCCGACCACCTCGCTGAGCGCGCTCCGCCTCGAGCTCCGGTTCGCGATCAAGGGCATGCTGCGCCGCCGCCTCGGCCCCCATCGCTCGCTGGTGGTCATGATCATCGACTATCCGGGCGAATGGCTCCTCGATCTGCCGCTCCTGGAGCAGACCTACGAAGCCTGGTCGAAGGCCACCCTCGATGCCGCGGGCAGCGCGCCTCGGGTCGGCCTGGCCGAGGACTGGCGCCGCTGCCTCGCCGCCTTGGATCCCACGGCGCCGGCCAGGCCGGACGAGGCGGCCCGGGCGGCGGCCCTGTATACGGCGTATCTGAAGCGCTGCCAGCGCGAAGCCGGGCTCGGCCTGCTGCAGCCGGGCCGGTTCACCATGCCGGGCGAGCTGCCGAGCGGCGATCTCCTGCGGTTCTGCCCCCTGCCCTCCGGCCCGGCCCCGCCCGGCAGCCTGCGCGAGCTGATGCGGCAGCGGTACGATCGCTATTGCGCCGAGATCGTGGCGCCGTTCTACCGCGACCATTTCAGCCGCTTCGATCGGCAGGTCGTGCTGGTCGATCTGCTCACGCCGCTGAACCGGGGCCCCGCGAGCTTCGCCGACCTTCAGATGACCCTCGACATGGCGATGCGCAGCTTTCGTTACGGCTCGAGCGGCATGCTCGCCCGTCTGTTCCGGCCGCGGATCGACACCCTGTTGTTCGCCGCGAGCAAGGCCGACCACGTGGCCCACAATCAGCACAACAACCTGCGCCTGCTGCTCGAGCGGCTGGTCACCGACGCCGCCGCGCGGGCGCGGTTCGAGGGCCTTGTCCCCAGCTTCGTCGCGCTTGCCGCCCACCGGGCCACCGACGTCGTGCGGACCGAGCATCAGGGGCAGGTGCTGTCCTGTGTGCGCGGCCGCCTCAAGGACGAGGAGCGGGCGACGGTGCTGTTCCCCGGCGAGGTTCCGGCGGATCTGCCGACCGCCGAGGACTGGCAGGCGGGCCAGTTCCGGTTTTGCGACTTCGCGCCCCGTCGCCTGCGCCTCCACGGCGCCGGGCCGCCGCAGCACATCCGCCTCGACCAGGCGCTCGAGACTTTGATCGGAGACCGGCTGCAATGACCGAGCCGCCGCGGATCGCCCCGTTCGAGCTCGACCCGACCGCGGCCGGCGGCCTGGAGGTGGTCCCGCCGCCCGCGCCGGTCGTCCCCGAGCCTGCCGACCGGCCGCCGCGGCGACCTTGGCTGCGGTTGTTGTTCGGCGCCGGCGCCGCGCTGCTGATCGCCCTGCTCGGGCTCGAGGCCTACGACCTGCTCGTGGGGCTGTTCGAGCGCTCGCCGCCGCTCGGCGCGGGGTTCGCCTTGCTGATCGCGCTGGTCGCGGCCGGCGCGATCGGCGCCCTGGGTCGCGAGCTCGCCGACCTGCGGCGTCTCGACCGCGCCGAGCAGCTGCGTGAGGTGGGCGAGCGGCTGCTGCCGTCCGAGGTCCACGGTCAGGCCGACGCCTACATCGCCCGGCTCGAGCATCTCTATCGTGGCCGCGCCGACCTCGCCGAGCCGATCGCCCGGTTCCACGTCCAGACCAGCGATGCCCTGAACGACGGCGAGCAGCTACGCCTGTTCGCGAGGACGGTGCTGGCCCCCCTCGACCGCCAGGGGCGACGGCTGGTCACGCGGGGTGCGCGCGACGTCGGCGCGCTCACCGCGCTGTCGCCGCTCGGCGTCCTGGACGGCTTGATCGTGCTGTGGCGGACCCTTGCGATGCTGCGCGCCATCGCCCGGCTCTACGGCGTGCGCCCCGGCGCCGCCGCATCGATCCGCCTGTTGCGCCGGACCCTGGGCCACGTGATCGCCGCCGGCGCCGGGGAGCTGCTCAGCGACGCTGCGGTCGAGGCCGCGGGGGCATCGCTGCTCAGCGTCCTTTCGGCCCGCGCCGGCCAAGGCGCGGTGCACGGCCTGCTCGCCGCCCGCCTCGGTCTGAGCGCGCTCCAGATCTGCCGGCCCCTGCCGTTCGTCCAGGGCGAGCTGCCGAGCATGAAGCAGCTGCGCGCGGATCTGGTCGGCGGTGATGAGCCCAAGCCCCCGACGCGAGCGGCAAGGTGAGCCGGTGGGCGTGCTGCTCAAGGTCATGATCTGGGGCGGCCCGCTGCTCGCCGCGGTCAACCTGCCGGCACTCTATCTCACCGCGGGCGCCGACCCGGCCGCGGGCCCCGAGGCGGGCGCCGTGGTGCCGATCGGCCCGGCCGCGATGATCTGGTTCGGGCTGATTGCGGCGGCCGGCATCGAGTTCGACCGCTGGACGGCGAGCGCTGAGCGGACCCCGTGCAGGGGTTGGATCGGCGGGCCCGGCGTCGATCCGGTCAGTTGGAGCGGCGCCGCGGCGCGTACAGGCCACCCTCGAACCGCTCGAAGAGGTGCGCGACCTCCGGGTGCCGGATCGGCGCGCCGGAGAGATCCGGCTCCAGATTGCGCTCGGCCACGTAGGTGCGGTGCGGCGCATCGTGCACCAGCACGTGATACCACGGCTGGTCCTTGGGCGGCCGGCTGATCGCCATGACCTCGTACCATTCCTCGGTGCCGCAGAACACGGGGTCGACGTCGACGATCACGCCGCGGTAGTCGAACCGCTTGTGATGGATCGGCTGGCCCACCTGAAAGCGGGCACGGCTCTGGCTCATCGGCAGCCCTCCTGAGACCTTCCTTGCGCTTCCTTTTGCCGCACGCGGCGCCTTGGCTCTATGATCATCGGTCGTCATCCGAGGGCCGCCAAGATGGGAAGGGCCGCCAACATGGTCACGCGCACCCGCGCCGCGGTCCGCGACCGCATCGTCGACGCCGCTCTCGAGCTGGCGCAGGAGCACGGCTGGGCCAACGTCCGCCTGTACCAAATCGCCGAGCATGCCGGCCTGTCGCTTGCCGAGGTCGGCGCCGAGTTCCGTGACCAGGACGCGCTCGCCAACGCGTGGTTCGGGCGCGCTTTGGCAGCCCTCGAGAGCCTCCCGGCCGATGCGGTGGCCGATCGGCCGGCGCCGGAACGGCTGCATGCCGCCATGATGCGCTGGCTGGATGCGCTGGCGCCGCAGCGCGAGGTGAGCGTGCAGATGCTGGAGGCGAAGCTGTATCTCAGCCACCCGCATCACTGGGTGCCCATGATCTTCGACCTGTCCCGCCTGGTTCACTGGTTCCTCGACGCGGCCCGGATCGCCAGCACCGGCCGCGGGCGCCAGCTGGCCGAGGTCGGCCTGAGCGCGATCTTCCTGGCCAGCCTTCGGGTGTGGCGGCGCGACGACACCGTCGGCCAGGAGCGCACCCGGCGGTATCTGCGCCGGCGCCTCGCCGCCGCCGATCGCTGGATCAAGCGGCTCAGCTAGCGCACCGAACCACAAGTTCATGTCGATCGTCGCTCCTCGCGGAATAATTCGGCGGTACGCCTGTTTGCCTCAACGACTGTTCAGGGCTGGCCGGGCTTGAGCCACGTACCACCCGTGAGAGAGTCTTGGTTGCTCAGCAAGCTGACCGGTGCCAGCACCGTGTGGTGGTTGGGGACACTGGTCGGTACCTGGATGGTTCTTCGTGTCGGGGTCAAGGTGATCGATCAGGCGCTCGTCGCATTGCCGATCCTCGGGACGTCGTATCGCTGGTTCAGGTGCGGGCACTCTTCGAGTGTCGTGCTGGGGTGGCCGGTGGCGAAGAGGACGCGCTACTGGGCAACGTCATGCACCAAATCTGGGCATCACCTGAACCCAAAGGCCGGCGCATCGCCCTCTCGAAGTTCGATGCGCCGGCCGTCCTTTCGGTTTGGAAGGCCTGAGTCGGAAACCCGCGCACGCGAGAGGCGAGAGGTCCGACCGTGATCGGTCGATGGCGAAGGAGAGAACTCCATGACTTGTGCGGGTACGAAGGTGGCCTTGCTCAGCGCAGCGCTGTTCCTGCTGGTCGCAGCCTGCGGCGAGCAGGCTCCCGAGGAAACTCAACAAGGCGCGGCCCCGGCCTCGGAACAGTCGACCGCGGCCGCCACCGGAGACGCGGGCCAGGCTACCGAAGGCGAGCAGCAACAGTAGGCTGATTTGTCCGCGGGGCCGAGGAGGCCTCTCTAGGCGAGGTGGCGCGCGAGCGTCACCTCGCCTAATCTTCGTTGCGGCGCCGGCTCGTCCAAAAAACTCGGATGCAACCGCTCGGCGCCGTCATTGCGAGGAGCGCAGCGACGAAGCCATCCCGACGCCGCTCCTGGATCGCCACGGGCGCTGGCGCGCCGTCGCGACGACCACGGCGCGTGGCGGTTAGGCGCCCCGCGGTCATGCGCCGGGGGTGGGCTCCGCCTGCGGGGAACTGAAACCGCGCCACCTCCCGGTGGCCCGCCCCGGTCATGCGATCAGGGCGGCCGCCTCATGGGTCACCGGGATCTCGAGCTTGTCGAGCATCTCGCGCGGCACGACCTGCCAGAAGTGGCCGACCTCACGGTCGAAGTCGGCGAGGATCCGCTCCGCGAACTGGCTTTGCGTGTTCTTGTGGTGCAGGGTCACGAGCGCCTTGAGCTCGCGCTCGTAGTGCTCGGCCTCGACCCGCTGGTAGATCACCATGTCGCGATTCACTCGCTCGGCGAAGCGGTTGCCCGGATCGTAGACGTAAGCGAGCCCGCCGCTCATGCCGGCGGCGAAGTTATCGCCCACCGGCCCCAGGATCGCCACGACGCCGGCGGTCATGTACTCGCAACCATTGTCGCCGCAGCCCTCGACCACCGCGACCGCACCGGAGTTGCGCACCGCAAAGCGCTCGCCCGCCCGCCCCGCGGCAAACAGCTCGCCGGCCGTCGCGCCATAGAGGCACGTGTTGCCGATGATCACGTTGTCGCTCGCCACCATGGGACTGGACACCAGCGGGCGCACCACGATGGTCCCGCCCGAGAGGCCTTTGCCCACGTAGTCGTTGGCGTCGCCGAACACCTCGAGCTTCAGGCCTTGCACGGCAAACGCGCCGAGCGACTGGCCCGCCGAGCCGCGCAGGCGCGCGATGATCTGTCCGGGCGGCAGCTGATCCATGCCGTAGCGCCTGGTGATGTGCGCCGAGAGACGGGTGCCGACGGCGCGGTGAACGTTGCGCACGTTGTAGGCGAGCTGCATCTTCTCGCCTTCGATCAGCGCGGCCCTGGCGTCCTGGATCATCCGGGCATCGAGGGAATCGGGAACCTCGTTCCGGCCCTCGATCGCGAAGTGGCGCGGGAAGCCGCCGGCGTCCACCTGCGCCAGGATCGGGTTGAGGTCGAGGTCGTCGAGGTCGGCGCTGCCCCGCGACACCTGGTGCAGCAGATCGCTGCGTCCGATCGCCGCCTCGAGCGAGCGCAGGCCGAGCGACGCCAGGATCTCCCGCACCTCCTCGGCGATGAAGCTGAACAGGTTGACCACCTTGTCCGGCGCGCCCTCGAACTTCTCGCGCAGCTCGGGCCGCTGGGTGCACACGCCCACCGGGCAGGTGTTCGAGTGGCACTGCCGGACCAGGATGCACCCCATGGCCACCAGAGCCGCCGTCCCGACCCCGTATTCCTCGGCCCCGAGCATCGCCGCGATCACCACGTCGCGCCCGGTCTTGATGCCGCCGTCGGTGCGCAGGATCACGCGATGGCGCAGGCGGTTCAAGGTCAACACCTGATTGACCTCGGAGAGCCCCATCTCCCAGGGCGTTCCGGCGTACTTGATCGAGGTCTGCGGACTGGCGCCGGTGCCGCCGCTGTGGCCCGACACCAGGATCACGTCGGCCTTGGCCTTGGCGACCCCGGCGGCGATCGTGCCGATCCCGGACTCCGAGACCAGCTTGACGCAGACCTTGGCCTCCGGATTGATCTGCTTGAGATCGTAGATCAGCTGCGCGAGGTCCTCGATCGAGTAGATGTCGTGGTGCGGCGGCGGCGAGATCAGGCTGACGCCCGGCGTGGCATGGCGCAGCCGGGCGATCTCCGCGGTCACCTTGAAGCCGGGCAGCTGGCCGCCCTCGCCGGGCTTGGCGCCCTGGGCGATCTTGATCTCGAGCTCGCGGCAGGCGTTCAGATACTCCGCGGTGACGCCGAAGCGGCCCGAGGCGACCTGCTTGATCGGCGAGTTGGCGTTGTCGCCGTTGGCGCGCGGGGTGAAGCGCTCCTTGCCTTCGCCGCCCTCGCCGCTGTCCGACTTCGCCCCGATCCGGTTCATGGCGATCGTCAGCGTCTCGTGCGCCTCCGGACTGAGGGCGCCGAGCGACATGCCGGGCGTGACGAAGCGCTTCCTGATCTCGGTGATCGACTCCACCTCGTCGATCGCGACCGGCGTCGTGCGGTGCCGGTCGAAATCGAGCAGATCCCGGATCGCGATCGGCTCGGCGTGGTCCAGCAGCTCGGCGTACTTCTTGTACGCCGCGTAGGAATCGGTCGCGACCGCGTACTGCAGCTGGTGGATCGCCGGGCCCTCGAGGGCGTGGCGCTCGCCGCCGCGCCGATAGCGATAGAGCCCGCCGATCTGCAAGGGTGGATTGTCGTCCTCGTAGGCGCGCCGGTGCAGCGCCAGCACCTTGTTCTGGATGCCGGTGTACCCGATGCCCGAGATCCGGGTGGAGAGGCCCGGGAAATATTCCGCACACAGGGAGCGCGACAGCCCGATCGCCTCGAAGTTGTAGCCGCCGCGATAGCTGCTGACGATCGAGATGCCCATCTTGGACATGATCTTGAGCAGTCCCTGATCGATCGCCTCCTTGTAGCGCCCGAGGCACTGCTCGAGCGTCAGACCGGGGAACAGGCCGCGCCCCTGGCGCTCGGCGATCGCCGCTTCGGCGAGATAGGGGTTCACGGCGGTCGCGCCGACCCCGATCAGGACCGCCACGTAGTGGACGTCGAGGCACTCGCCCGAGCGCACGGTGATCGAGCTGAAGCTACGCAGGCCCTGGCGCACCAGATGGCTGTGGACGGCGCCGACCGCGAGGATCATGGGGATCGGCGCGCGCACCTCCGAGGTCGCCTCGTCGCTCAGCACGATCTGCTCGTAGCCTTCGCGCACCGCATCCTCGGCCTGGATCCGGATGCGAGCAAGGGCCGCCCGCAGCGCGCCAGGGCCGGCGTCGGTCTCGAAGGTGCAGTCGATGCTCGCGGCCTTGCGGCCGAAATGATCGAGCAGGGCCTGGAACTCGGCACTCAGCAGGAGTGGGCTCTCGAGCTGCAGGATCTGGGTCTGGCTCGGGTTCTCGTCATAGACGTTGCCGAGATTGCCGTAGCGGGTCTTCAGGCTCATCACCCGATACTCCCGCAACGAATCGATCGGCGGATTGGTGACCTGGCTGAACTGCTGGCGGAAGAAGTGGTGGAGGCCGCGATAGCGCGGCGACAGCACCGCCATCGGCGTGTCGTCGCCCATCGAGCCGACCGCCTCCTTGGCATCCAGCACCATGGGCGCCAGCAACAGCTCGAGCTCCTCGTGGGAGATCCCGAACAGGTTCTGGCGGCGGCGCAGCTCGGCGCGCTCCAGCTGGACCGGCGCCAACGGTCGCCCTGCCGTCAGATCGTCGAGATGGGTGATGTTCTGCACCCATTGCCCGTAAGGCTTCTCGCCGGCCAGCAGATCCTTGAGCTCGGGGTCGCGGTAGAACCGGCCGGCGCGCAGGTCGACGCCGATCATCTCGCCGGGTCCCACGCGCCCCTTCTCGACGATCTCGGCCTCGGGCACCGGCACCATGCCGGTCTCCGAGCCGACCACGAGGAGCCCGCCGGCGGTGCGGGTGTAGCGCATCGGCCGCAGGCCGTTGCGGTCCATGCCGCCGATCACCCAGTGGCCATCGCAGGCGACCGCGGCGGCCGGGCCGTCCCAGGGCTCCATCACGCAGTTGCAGTAGCTGAACAGGTCCTTGTGCGCCTGCGGGATCGCCATCTTGCGCGCCCACGCCGGCGGGATCAGGAGGGTCTTGACCAGCGGCAGCGAGCGTCCGGCGCGCGCCAGAGCCTCGACCACGGCGTCCAGCGCCGCGCTGTCCGAGCTGCCCGCCTGGACGATCGGCTTCACGTCCTCGTTGTGCTCGCCGAACACCGGCGCGACCATCCGGGTCTCGTGGCTCTTCATCCAGTTGAGGTTGCCGCGCAGCGTGTTGATCTCGCCGTTGTGCGCGAGCATGCGGAACGGCTGGGCGAGCGGCCACGACGGCCAGGTGTTGGTCGAGTAGCGCTGGTGGAAGACGGCGAAGCTGGAGACGAAGCGCTCGTCCTGGAGGTCGGGGTAGAACACCGACAGCTGCTCGGCGAGGAACAGCCCCTTGTAGATCACCGCCCGGCACGACAGCGAGCAGATGTAGAAATCGTTGATGTGCTCGGCCAGCACCTGGTTCTCGATCCGACGGCGGATCAGGAACAGCTCGCGCTCGAACTCGTCGTCGCTCACGCCCTTGGGGTTGCCGACGATGATCTGCTCGATCTCGGGGCGCGTGGCGATCGCCTTGTCGCCGATCACCGCGGTGTCGACCGGCACCTGGCGCCAGCCGATGATGCTGTAGCCGAAGCCGAGGACCTCGGTCTCGACGATCGTCCGGCAGCGCTCCTGACCGGCGAAGTCGGTGCGCGGCAGGAACACCATCCCGACCGCGAGACGACCGGACACATCCTTGTCGCTGTGGAACTGCTCCCTCAGAAAGTTCTGCGGGATCTCGAGATAGATGCCTGCGCCATCGCCGGTTTTGCCGTCGGCATCGACCGCGCCCCGATGCCACACCGCGCGCAGCGCCTCGATCGCCGCCGCGACCACCTCGCGCCGTGGCTCGCCGTCGATCGCCGCCACGAAGCCGACGCCGCAGGCCGCGTGCTCGTGCGCCGGATCGTACAGCCCGGAGCGTGCCAGATGCGCGGCGTTGCGCCGGTACGCCGCGACCCAGCGCTCGGCTGCCGATGCCCATCGGGACGCCATCGGCCCCTCCTCAGGATGCCAGCGCCAGTTCCGGGGTCCGCGCCTGGAGACAGGTGTGGATCCCCTCGGCGGCGTCGCGGCCGTCGCGCACCCCCCAGACCACCAGGGAGGCGCCGCGCACGATGTCGCCGCCGGCGAACACGCCGGGCATGGACGTCATCATGGTCTGCCAGTCGATGCGCACGGTGCCCCACCGGGTCACCTCCAGCTCCGGCTGGTCGAACAGGACCGGCAGATCCTCGGGGTCGAAGCCGAGGGCCTTGATCACCAGGTCGGCCTCGACCACGAAGCTGGAATCGGCGACCGGCTCCGGCCGCCGCCGACCGGTCGCATCCGGGGCCCCGAGCCGGATGCGCACGGCGCGCACGCCCGTGACCCGGGCATCGCCCAAGAACGCCTCGGGGGCTGCCTGCCACAGGAACTCCACGCCCTCTTCCTCGGCGTGGCGGACCTCGCGCATGGAACCCGGCATGTTGGCGCGATCGCGCCGATACAGGCACTGCACCGACAGGGCGCCTTGCCGCACCGCGGTGCGCACGCAGTCCATCGCGGTATCACCGCCGCCGATCACGACCACCCGCTTGCCGGCGGCATCCAGCGCGCCCGAGTCGAACGCCGGAACGCCGTCGCCCAGGCCCTTGCGGTTGCTCGCGGTCAAATAGTCGAGCGCCGGCACGATGTTGGCGAGCCCGACGCCGGGCACGGTGATGTCCCTGCCCCGATAGACCCCGGTGCCGATGAACAAGGCGTCGTGGCGCTCGCGCAGCTCGCGGAAGCTGACGTCGCGGCCGACCTCGCAGTTCAGCCGAAAGCCGATGCCGCCGGCGGCCAGCAGGCGGGCGCGCCGCGCCACCACCTCCTTCTCCAGCTTGAAATTGGGTATGCCGTAGGTCAGCAGACCGCCGATCCGGTCGTGGCGGTCGTAGACGCAGATCTGATAGCCCTTGTTGCGCAGCTGTTCCGCCAGCGCGAGCCCGGCGGGCCCCGCCCCGATCACGCCCACCGACTCCGACCGCTCGCGGCCGGGTCCGGGCGGTCTGACCCAGCCCATCTCGAAGGCGGTGTCGGTGATGTGCTTCTCGACCGCGCCTATGGTGACCGCCTCGAAACCTTTCTCGATCACGCAGTTGCCCTCGCACAGCCGATCCTGGGGACAGATGCGGCCGCAGATCTCGGGCATGTTGTTGGTCGCCGCCGCCAGCTCGTAGGCTTCCTCGAGGCGGCCCTCGGCGGTCATCCGCAGCCAGTCCGGGATGTTGTTGTGGAGCGGGCAATGGATCTGACAGAACGGGATGCCGCACTGCTCGCAGCGGGCCGCCTGCTCCGCCGCGCGCTCGGGCTCGAAGGCATCGTAGATCTCGCGGAAGTCCCGACGCCGCTCGACCACCGCCCGCTTGTCGGGCATGGTCTGCGGCACCGTGAGGAACTGCATCATCTTGGCAGTCAAACCAGGCCCCCTCAGGTCGACGTGCGTACGCCCGGTCGTCGAGCGATGGTTTCGGGCGTTCGGGATGCAACCGGAAACAACATCTCTAATCGACAAAGCCGGCGGAGTCCAGCAGATTCCCGAAGATTAGATCAATCACTTGAACTATCTTCCGGCCAATACCGGCAAGGAACGTGTTGCCGATCCGCGGCACGCCGCAGTTAGTCCCATATTGGAACGATTTTTTCACCCATTGGCGCGAATCTGGCGAATGTGCTAGGCGGCCGACGCAAAGTTCACGCGGGGCCCACGGCGAGAGCAAAGCCGACATCGGCGTTGCCGATGGCTGGCCCAGCATGTCGCCCGGTCCCCTGTCGTCTGAGCACCTGTCGTCTGAGCACCTGCCGTCTGAGCACCTGGTCCGGAAGGAAGCGCAATGGAGTTGGAGCTCCTGCTCGGGGCGCTGCTGCTCGGCATCGTCGAGGGTCTGACCGAATTCATCCCGGTGTCGTCGACCGGCCATCTGATCCTCGTGGGCGAGCTGATCGGCTTTCGCGGCCCGCCGGGCAAGGTGTTCGAGGTGGTGATCCAGCTCGGCGCCATCCTCGCCGTGTGTTGGGCCTATCGCGAGCGCTTCCGCCGCGTCGCGACGGGACTGCTCGTCGACCCGGACCAGCAGCGGTTCGCGCGCAACATCATCCTGGGCTTCATTCCGGCCATGGTGATCGGCGCGCTCGCCCACGGCTTCATCAAGACCGTCCTGTTCAGCCCGTGGGTGGTGGTGACCACGCTCGTCCTGGGCGGCTTCGCGATCCTGCTGATCGAGCGCATTCACCCCGAAGCCCGCCACCACGGGGTCGAGCGCCTGCCGGCGCCGACCGCGCTCCAGATCGGCCTTTGTCAGGCGGTGGCGATGATTCCCGGCGTGTCGCGCTCGGGCGCGACCATCATGGGCGGGCTGATGTTCGGCGTCGACCGGCGGACCGCGACCGAGTTCTCGTTCTTCCTCGCCGTCCCGACCATGCTCGCCGCCACCGTGTACGACACCTACAAGAACTGGGCGGTCATGAGCAGCGACAATGCCGCCGTGATCGCCGTGGGCTTCGCTGCCGCTTTCTGCGCCGCGCTGTTCGTGGTCCGCCGGGTGCTCGACTTCGTCTCCCGGCGCGGCTTCGCGCCGTTCGCCTGGTACCGCATCGTGGTCGGCGTCGTGATGGCCGCGTTCCTGTCCCTGCGCTGATCCGGACCCGCTCAGAGGCGCGCCATGCGCGCGGGCGCGGCGCGATAGCGGGCAAGGTACTGGGGCACGATCAGCTCGATCGGGGTCGGCGTGATGCCAAGCGCCTGCAGGCCCGGCATCCCAGGCGAGACCACGTTGTCGACCTTGAGCAGCGCCACCTGATCGCGGGTCAACGGCGGCTCGGGCAAGAGCTCGAGGAAGCGCGCCGGCACCCTCGCCAGGCCGAACGGCACGCTTAGCAGCAGCCGGCGCCGGCCCACGACCTTCAGCATGTAACGCATCAACTCGGCGAAGGTGTAGGTCTGCGGCCCGCCCAACTCGTAGATCTGCCCCCGAGCGTCCTCGCGCTGCAGCGCGGCGACCACTGCCTGGGCGACGTCGCCGACGTAGACCGGCTGGAACCGGGTGTGGCCGCCACCGATCAGGGGCAGCGCCGGCAGCAGGCGGGCGAGCGCCGCGAAGCGGTTGAAGAAGTCGTCCTCCGGGCCGATCACGATGCTCGGACGCACCACGGTCGCGTCCGCAAACGCCTCGAGGACCCGGCGCTCGCCTTCCGCCTTGCTGCGCGCATAGGCGCTGGCCGAAGCCGCATCGGCGCCGATCGCCGAGATCTGCACCATGCGCGCCGCCCCCTCGGCGCGGGCGGCGGCAGCGATGCGACCCGGCAGCGCTCCCTGGACCTCGGCGAACCTCTGGCGGCCGGTCTCGTACAGGATGCCGATCAGGTTGACGACGCCGGCGGCGCCGGCGAGCGCGCGCCGCAACGCCGCCTCGCTGTCGAGGTCGGCGCTTTGCACCACGATCTGATCGACGCGGCCCAGTGGCTGCAGATGGTGCCCGTGGGTGTCCGGGCTGCGGCTGATGACGCGCAGGCGCGCGCCGCGCTCGGCCAGCCGGCCGACGACGTAGCGGCCGATGAAGCCGGTGCCCCCGAAAATCGTGAACAGGCGGTTGCGCATTGAGCCTCCCTGGGGGCCTCCCCGACCGGACCATCGAGGTCATCATAGCGCTCGCTCGGATTCGAAAACCAGCCCCGCAAGGCACTGCAATCCCGCGGGCAACCGGTTGACGGGGTCATCAGGACCACTTACATCACTCGCTCGTTCCAGGCCCAGGTGGCGGAATTGGTAGACGCACTAGCTTCAGGTGCTAGCGGTCGAAAGGCCGTGGAGGTTCGAGTCCTCTCCTGGGCACCACCCCTTTCGGCAAGGACGTTAAGAGCGGCTTTACCGTAGCTGACTACAGCTCGCGCCGATGCCGCGGCCGCATGCCGGCGGCGCGGTGAGCCATGATCAAGCACCAGCCAAATGCCGATCAACCTGCATCAACAGGACCTGCCGGGCGGTCTCGATCTTGGGCCGGTGGTGGCCGTGGACACCGAAGCCATGGGACTTGATCCTCATCGCGATCGCCTGTGTCTGGTCCAGCTCTCGGCGGGCGATGGCGAGTGTCACCTGGTGCAGTTCCGCGAGCCCGACTATCGGGCGCCGAACCTGAGCCGCCTCCTCGACGATCCCGCCATCGAGAAGCTGTTCCACTTCGCTCGCTACGATCTGGCGATGATCCGCCATTACCTGGGCGTGCTTTGTCGCCCGGTCTATTGCACCAAGGTCGCCTCCAAGCTGGCCCGCACCTACACCGATCGGCACGGGCTCAGGGATCTGTGCCAGGAGCTGCTCGGGATCGAGCTGTCCAAGCAGATGCAGAGCTCCGATTGGGGTGCGCCCGAGCTCAGCGAGGCGCAGCTCAGCTATGCCGCCGGCGATGTCCTCCACCTGCATCGGCTGCGGCAGCACCTGGACGGCATGCTCGCGCGGGAAGGGCGCGCGGCGCTGGCGGCGGCCTGTTTCGCGTTCCTGCCGGAGCGCGCCGCGCTCGATCTCGTGGGCTGGGCGCATCAAGACATCTTCGCCTATTGAGCGTAGACGCCCGGCCGCCGGCCTCCGCTGCACGCCACGTTGACGCCGCACTCGCCATGGTCATACTGGCAACAACGCTAGCCAACGTTACATCTGGGGACGGGACACCCGCCTTGGCATCACGAGGTGGCCAGCATGGCGCCTCACCGAAGCAGTGGACCGGGCCGAGAGGCATGGTCCCCTGCCGAACGATCAACAGCGTGAGCCAGGAGCCCAGCGAGATGTCGGTCATGGCGTTGCCGGATACAGTCGAAGGCAAGGGCCCGTCCAGCGCGACCCTGGACGCCGCCCGGCGGGTGCTTTGGACCGAAGCGGAAGCCCTTTCGGCGCTGGCCGAGACGTTGGACGAGCGGTTCGAGCAGGTGGTCGAGCAACTGGCCCGGACGCGCGGCCGCACGGTGGTGACCGGCATGGGCAAGAGCGGCCACATCGGCCGCAAGATCGCCGCGACGCTGGCCTCGACCGGAACGCCGGCGCTCTACGTCCACCCGGCCGAGGCCAGCCACGGCGATCTCGGCATGATCACGAGCGACGACGCGGTTGTGGCCTTGTCCAACTCGGGGGAGACCCCCGAGCTCGCGGACATCGTGGCCTACACGCGCCGTTTCTCGATTCCGCTGATCGCGATCGTCGGGCGCGCGGCGAGCAGTCTGGTCGAGGCCGCCGATCTCGCGTTGGTGCTGCCGACGCGTCCCGAAGCCTGTCCCATGGGCCTCGCCCCCACCACCTCCAGTACGGCGATGCTGGCGCTCGGTGACGCGCTGGCGGTCGCGTTGTTGGAGCGAAGGGGCTTTGGCACGCGCGAATTCAGTCTGCTGCATCCTGGCGGCAAGCTGGGCAAGAAACTGATTCGGGTCGAGGATCTGATGCATCGTGGCGATACCTTGCCGTTGGTTGGCCTCGAAGCGTCGATGTGGGAAGTCATCCTGGAGATCACCGCCAAGCGGCTCGGCTGCGTCGGCGTCGTGAACGGCTCCGGCGCCCTCACCGGGATCATCACCGACGGCGATCTGCGCCGGCACATGAGCGAAGGTCTGCTCGACCGCCAGGCCGTCGAAATCATGACGCCTGGCCCCAAGACGATCCGGCCGCAGGCGCTCGCGGCCGAGGCGTTGGCGGTGATGAATCAGGCCGAGCGGCCGTTCACCGTGATCTTCGTCGTCGAGGGGCAGCGCCCCGTGGGTGCGGTGCACATGCACGACTGCCTGCGGGCGGGTGTGGCATGACCACCGCGCTGCGCGGGCTCGAACCCCGTGCCGGGCCGCTGCCGCCCGACGGCTGGCTCACGCGGCGCACGGTCGGTGTGTTGCGTCTGGCGTTGCCGGCGACCGCGGTGCTGCTCGTCGTCCTCGCCATTGCCTGGCCGCAGATCACGGGCCGTGGCGCCGGTCTGATCGCCCCGATGTTCGCGCCGGACGAGATCGATGGCGCCAACGTCATGCGGATGCACCAACCCCGCTACGTCGGCGAGACCGACAATGCCGAGCCGTTCGAGCTGACCGCGGCGTCGGCATCGCTCGACCCCCTCCAGCCGAGCCGGGTCCATCTGGATCAGCTGGCGGCCGCTATCGATGCTCGTGGCGCCCGGGATTTCCGCCTCCTGGCGGACTCCGGCGTCTACGATCGGGATCGCGCGAGGCTGGATCTGAGTGACGGCATCCAAGTGACGACCAGCGACGGCTACCGCTTTCACACCCCGAGCGCGATCGTCAACCTCGAACGCGCCCACGTGGTGGGCGGGGAGCCGATCGCCGGGGCGGGACCGCGCGGCACCCTGTCGGCGGACCGCTTCGAGTTCGAGGACGGCGGTCAGATCCTGCGCTTCGAGGGACGGGTCAGGGTCACCTTGCAATCGCACCCGGACGTGAGGTCGTGAGGGTGGCGGCGCCCGTCCGGTCCTGCGCCGCGGCGGCGCTCCTGACTGCCGCCTTGATCTTGGCAAGCGCGGCGGCGATGACCGCCGCCCAGGCCCAGAGCCTGCAACACGACACCACACTGCCGATCGAGATCACCGCCGACAGTCTCGAGGTCGTGCAGGATCAGCAGATCGCGACCTTCACCGGCAACGTCGATGCCGTACAAGGCGACATGGTGCTCAGCGCCGAGCTGCTGCGGGTGCACTATGGCGACGCCGATGACGCGGCGGCGGCACCCCCGGAAACCGGATCGATTCGACGCATCGAAGCGGAGGGCAATGTGTTCCTGTCGTCGCCGCGCGAGACCGCGCAGGGCACCGCCGGGGTCTACGACGTCGCCGCCAATCGCGTGACGCTCGAGGGTGCGGTCGTGCTGACCCGGGGCGACAACGTGATCCGCGGCGATCGGCTCGAGATCGACCTGGCGAGCGGGCGCTCGCAGATGTTTGCGGCCGTGCCCAGCACCGCGGGAGGGACGGCGCCGCAGCGGGTGCGGGCGCTGTTCATCCCCGAAGAGTCCCGATCCTCCGCCGGCCCGAGCGATCAGGCGGCCGCCCCGGAGCAGGACGGCGCCCAGTAGTCCCGGCATGGCCTTGCAGGTACCCCTTTCGCAGGCGCCGTCGCGCGGTGCCGGCGCCGAGCCGCTACCGCGGCCCCGGCTCGTCGCCAGGACGGCCGGCCTGGAGGCGCGTGGCCTCGGCAAGCGCTTCAAGGGACGCATCGCGCTGCGCGACGTCGATCTCGAAGTGCGGCGCGGCGAGGCGGTCGGTCTGCTGGGGCCCAACGGCGCCGGCAAGACCACGTGCTTCTACATCATCACCGGCCTGCTCCAGGCCGACCAGGGGACGGTCTGTCTGGACGGCGCCGACATCACCGATCTGCCGATGTACCGGCGCGCCCGCTTGGGCATCGGCTATCTGCCACAGGAGGCCTCGATCTTCCGCGGCCTCTCGGTCGAGGCCAACGTCCGGGCGGTGCTCGAGGTGGTCGAGCCCGCGGCCGATCGGCGCGAGGCTCAGCTGGAACAACTCCTTGCCGAGTTCGCGCTGACCCACATCAGGCGGGCGGCGGCGCTCGAGCTGTCCGGGGGCGAACGGCGCCGGGTCGAGATCGCCCGCGCGCTCGCGTCGAGACCCAGCTTCATCCTGCTCGACGAGCCGCTTGCCGGGATCGATCCGATCAACGTCACCGAGATCCGCGAGCTCGTGGCGCATCTCAAGGATCGCGGTCTGGGCGTGCTGATCACCGATCACAACGTGCGCGACACGTTGGACATCATCGACCGCGCCTACATCCTGCACGAAGGGCGGGTGCTCACCGAGGGCGCGCCGGGCGCGATCATCGCCCACGAAGGGGTGCGCAGAGTGTACCTCGGAGACCGCTTCAGCCTCTGAAGGCCGTCGATGTCCCTCTCGCTCCGTCTCGACCTGCGTCAGAGCCAGGCTCTGGTGATGACGCCGCAGCTGCAGCAGGCGATCAAGCTTCTGCAGCTGCCGAACCTGGAGCTTGCCGCCTACGTCGCCACCGAGCTGGAGCAGAATCCCTTTCTCGAGCCAGCCGAGGCGGCGGCCGACGAGCCCGGGGCGGGCGGCGAGGACGAGCCAGAGCCGGATACCAGGAGCGCGGAGCTCACCGGCAGCCTCGAGATGGCTTTCGGTGAAGCGCCCGGAGGCAGCGCCGAGTCGGTCGAGGACGGCTGGGGAGACCCGCACCGCGACGACCTGCCGCGCGGGCTCGAGGTCGGGAGCCTCGCCCAGACCGGTCGCGGCGGCGGGCTCGATTTTGCGGAGCCAGGCGCCGATCTCGAGGCCCGCCTGAGCCAGCCGAAGAGCCTGCGTGACTACCTCGTCGAGCAGCTGCAGCTGGATCTGCCGCCGGGGCCTGAGCGCCTGATCGGTCTGCATCTGATCGACCTGGTGGACGAGGCCGGCTACCTCAGGGAGCCGCTCGCGGACGTGGCGGAGCGCCTGGGTTGTCCGGTGACCGCGGTGGCAGCGGTGCTCGAGCGCCTCCAGCAGTTCGATCCGCCCGGCATCTTCGCCCGCTCGCTCAAGGAGTGTCTCGCCTTGCAGCTGCGCGAGGCGAACCGGCTGGATCCGGCGATGGCGGCGCTGCTCGACCATCTCGATCTGCTGGCGGCGGCGGATTTCGGCGCGCTCGCGCGCGCGTGCCGGCTCCTCGAGGAGGACCTGCCCGAGATGATCGCCGAGGTCAAAGCGCTTTACCCGAAGCCGGGGCTCGCCTACGCGTCGGAGCCGGTCGCGGCGGTCGTCCCCGACATCTTCGTGCAGCCGGCAGCGGGCGGCTGGCGCGTGGAACTCAACGGCGCGACGTTGCCGCGGGTTCTGGTCAACCACAATTATTATGTCGAGCTAGCCAGGCAGGCGACCGACAAGCCGGCCAAAGCGTACCTCACCGAACGCTTGCAGTCGGCCAACTGGTTGGTCAAGGCGCTCGACCAGCGGGCGCGCACCCTGCTCAAGGTGGCGGAGGCCGCGGTGGCGCACCAGCTGCCCTTTCTCGATCATGGCGTGCACCGCCTGCGGCCTCTGTTGTTGCGCGATATCGCCGAGGTCACCGAGCTGCACGAGAGCACCGTCTCGCGGGCGACGGCGGACAAGTACGTTGCCACGCCGCGCGGAAACTTTCCGTTCAGATACTTCTTCTCCAATGCGCTGCCGGGTGTCGACGGTGGCGCCAGCCATGCCGCCGAAGCGATTCGCCAGCAGATCAAGGTGATGATCGATCGAGAGGATCCGATGAACGTGCTTTCCGACGATGAGATCGTCGGGGCCCTGCGCCGTCTCGGGGTCGCGATCGCCCGTCGGACGGTGGCCAAGTATCGCGAGTCTCTGGCGATTCCATCGTCGGTGCAGCGCCGCCGCGCCAAGGCTTTAGGGCTTGCGTAATGGGACGTTTCGGCTCATCCTCCGGCGCGGTTCAGCCGTGAAAGTCGAGGCACCACGAGAGATGCTGGCTGAACCGCACCGGTGTTGCTCTGATCCATGGCGGCGCATGGGTCTACGGTTTCAGCAGGTCGAACGGGCTCGGTCGGGCGGTCGAATCGTAGACCGTGATGGCACGCGCGACCGAGCGCGAGTTCCGCGACCGGTCGGCGGTGAAATCGCCAGGTGCTGGCGGCCGCCGGACCGGCCGGACCTACGAATGCAATCGTAGCGTAACGGTGGTCGCATGGTCGAGATTGCCGATATCCTCACGCCGGATGGCGTCGTCCTCGATCTGAGGAGTTGCAGCAGCAAGAGACAGGTTCTGAGCAAGTTGGCGGAGCACGCGTCGGCTGCCGTCAATCTGAATCCCCAGCGGCTGCTCGAGGCGCTCATGGAGCGCGAGCGCCTGGGGACCACGGGCATCGGCCGCGGCATCGCCATTCCGCACGCCCGAATGGCCGAGCTCACGCGACTGGTCGGCCTGTTTGCCCGGCTCGACGTGCCGGTCGACTTCGAAGCTCTGGATGACCAGCCGAGCGACCTGATCTTCCTGCTCCTGGCGCCGGACTCGGCGGACGCCGACAGCCTCAAGGCGCTTGCCCGCATTTCCCGCCTCTTGCGCGATCCCGCGGTGCAACGGCGGCTGCGTCAGGAGAAGGACCGGGACGCGGTCTACCGGATGCTGACGCAAAAGCCGGAGAGCCATGCTGCGTGAGGCCGGCACGCCCCCGCAGGTGGATGGCGGCGCGAACGCCGGCCCCGTTGGCCGGGAAGCGCGCGCTCAGCTCCACGCCAGCTGCGTCGCGCTCTCGGGCCGGGGCGTGGTGTTGCTCGGTCCCTCCGGCAGCGGCAAGTCGGATCTGGCGCTGCGCCTGATCGATGCCGGGGGGCGCCTGGTCGCCGACGACCGGCTGGTGGTCGAGCGCCAGGGCGAGCGGCTGCTCGGCCGGCCGCCCGAGGCGCTCGCCGGCCTGATCGAGGTGCGCGGTCTTGGGATCATGCGAGTCGAGCACTGCTGGTCGGCGCCTCTCGGCCTCGTCGTCGAGCTGGATGAGACCGCACCGTGGCCCCGCCTGCCGGAGCGCATGACCCACGAGCTGCTCGGCGTCGCCCTGCCATACCTTCGTCTTGACCCGCGCGCCCCCTCGACCTGCGCCAAGATCAAGCTGGCGCTGGGGGCGGAGCGCGTCGCGTGAAGCCACCATGGGCCAGATCGTGCTGGTGACCGGGATGTCCGGGGCCGGCCGGACGACCGCACTGAAGGCGCTCGAGGACTGCGGTTTCGAGGCGGTCGACAATCTCCCGGTCACCCTGCTCGGCAGCCTGATCCGACCGGGGGATCGCCCGGACCGGGACCTCGCGATCGGCATCGACTGCCGGACCCGCGCTTTCGACCCGCTCTCCCTGATCGAGCGGATCGCCGCCCCGCCAAGCGGCGCGGGACCCAACCCCAAGCTCCTGTTCCTCGACTGCGAGGACGAGATCCTCGGGCGCCGGTTCAACGAGACCCGGCGGCGCCATCCGCTCGCCCTCGACCGGCCGGTGACCGACGGCATCGCCCGCGAGCGCGAGGTCATGGCGGGCCTGCGCGCGCACGCCGATCTGGTCATCGACACCTCGCAACTGACCCCCGGCGATCTGCGGCGCCTGATCACCGGCTACTTCACGCCGGCAAAGGAGCATCATCCGACCCTGTCGGTGCTGTCCTTTGCCTATCGCGGCGGCCTCCCCCGCGAGGCCGACGTGGTGATCGACGTCAGGTTCCTGGCCAATCCGCACTACGTCGACGAGTTGCGCGCGAAGGATGGGCGGCACCCCGCGGTCCGGGCCTACGTCGAGGGTGATCCCGGCTATCCGCTACTGCTGGAGCGCCTCGAGGCGCTGTTGTTTCCACTCCTGCCGTCCTATCAGCGCGAGGGGCGCAGCTACCTGACCATCGCGTTCGGCTGCACGGGGGGACGGCACCGCTCGATCGTGGTCGCCGAGGCCTTCGCCGCTCGTCTGCGCGAGCTGGGCTGGCCGGTGGTCCTCAGGCACCGTGACACGCCAGAAGCCAGTCCCGAGGTCGGCGGTCGGTAGTCCTTCCGGAGAAACCCATGATCGGTCTGATACTGGTCACTCATGGTCGGCTCGCCGAGGAGTTCGTCGCGGCGACCGAGCACGTGGTCGGCAGCCAGCGCAACATGCGTGCCATCTCGATCGGCCCGGACGACGACATCGAGCAGCGCCGGCGCGACATTCTCGCGGCGGTGGATGCGGTCGACGACGGCGCCGGGGTGATCCTTCTGACCGACATGTTCGGCGGCACGCCCTCGAACCTCGCGATCTCGATCATGGACCAGGGTCGCGTGGAGATCATCGCCGGGGTGAATCTGCCGATGCTGATCAAGCTCGCGAGCGTCCGCGAGACCGAGACCCTCGAGGAAGCCATGGCCAGCGCCCAGGAGGCCGGGCGCAAGTACATCAACGTCGCGAGCACGCTGCTCAAGGTCGATCGGAGCGACGCGCGCAAGTGAGCGCGCCGTGCACGCCACGGGCTGGGCAGGGCGGTGGCGCGGCGGCGAAAGGCGTGCGCGCGATCGTCACCATCGTCAACCGGCGCGGTCTGCATGCGCGCGCGGCCGCCAAGTTCGTCAAGGTCGCGGAGCAGTTCGTGGCGGACATCGAGGTCGCCAAGGACGACATGGTGGTATGCGGCACCTCGATCATGGGGCTGATGGTGCTCGCGGCGGCGCCCGGCTCGCAACTGGAGATCCGCGCGCGCGGCCGCGAGGCCGGGGCCGCGCTGGCCGCGCTGGTCGCTCTGGTCGAGAGGGGTTTCGATGAGAAGTGACGCCTGGGCCGCTCGATCGGCGGCGGGACGAGGGCGCGCCGCGGGCCTCGAGGGGTGACGACGGAGACCGAGGTGAGGTTGCCGGGCCTGAGGGCGACGCACGACCTCGGGCGCCGGCTCGCGGCCCTGATCCGGCCGGGCGACGTGATCGCGCTCCGCGGCACCCTCGGCGCCGGCAAGACCGAGCTCGCGCGTGCCCTGATCCGGGCAAGGGCGGGCGCCGAGATCGAGGTGCCCAGCCCCAGCTACACCCTGGTCCAGGACTATCGCTTTTTGGATCTGGTGATCCGCCACATCGACCTGTACCGGATCGAGGACGCCGCGGAGCTGGCGGAGCTGGGTCTGGACGCGCCCGCCGCCGACGAGGCCTGGCTGATCGAGTGGCCGGAGCGCGCCGGAGCGGTTCTGCCGCTCGAGCGGCTCGACGTCGAGATGCGCCAGGGCGACGTGCCGGATGCCCGCATCGCGCGGCTGGTGGCCGGCCGTCTCTGGAGCGATCGGCTGGCGGCGCTGCGCGGCGCGTGAGGCGCCCAAGACGGCGCCACCTCCAGTTCGGTGTCGCCTCACGAGCTCGCTTCATGGTAGAGTGAGACATGCCGGGTGTGGTGACCATCCCCGCAGGCGTGCCGTTCGTCGAGGCGCTGGCCGCCGGGCTGCTCGCCGAGGCGGACGGCGCCCCGGAGGCGCTCGCCGACGCTCGGGTCCTGCTGCCGACCCGGCGCGCCTGCCGGCTCCTCGCCGAGGCGTTCGTCGGGCGTTCCGGCGGCCGGGCGCTGTTGCTGCCGCGGATCCAGCCGCTCGGCGAGCTCGACGCCGACGAGGCGTTGCTCGAAGGCGGCCTTGAGCTGGCCTTGCCGCCGGCGATCGGGCCGCTGCGTCGGCAGTGGCTGCTCGCGCGCCTGTTCGAGCGGTCGGGCTGGCGCGCCACCCACGCGCTGCGCCTGGCCGACGAGCTGGCCGCTCTGCTGGACGAGCTGCAGACCGAGCGCGTCCCCTTCGACGGCCTGGCTCGACTGGTGCCCGACCACCTGGCCGAGCATTGGCAGAAGAACCAGGAGGTCCTGGC